>CAZYHP010000028.1:0-27776 GCA_964647135.1 uncultured Rhodanobacteraceae bacterium | reverse complement strand
ACCGGCACGACGCCGCCGAGCTGTCCGCCGAGCGGCCCCAACTGCGTGACCATCCCGACCGAAGGTCGCGTTGCGCTGACGAAGACGCTGACTGCAGAGAGCGGCAGCACGAACGGCGTTGCCGAACCAGGCGAGTCGCTGACGTACTCGATCAGGCTGGACAACGATGGTGGCGCTGACGTCACGGGTTACGGCGTCACCGACCAGCTCGATCCGAACACGGTGTTCGTGAGCGCCAGCAGCGGCGGTACTCACAACATCGATGTGGTGGCGTGGAGCAACCTGACGGTTCCGGCCAACGGCAGCATCACGCTGACGGTCGTGGTCACCGTGGTCGACCCGCTGCCCGCTGGTGTCACGCAGATCGCGAATTTGGCTTACGAGACCGGCACCACGCCGCCTTCGTGTCCCCCGGCTGGTCCACACTGCGTCATCACCCCGACGCCCGGCCAGGTGACCATCGCCAAGGCGCTGGCCAGCGAGAGCGGCAGCGCGGCGGGCGTTGCCGAGCCGGGCGAGCGCCTGACCTACACGATCACGCTGAGCAACAGTGGCGGCAGCCCAGTCAGCGGCTATGGCGTCACCGACCAGCTCGATCCGAACACGGTGTTCGTCAGTGCCGACAACGGTGGCGGCCATGCCGCAGGCCTGGTGACCTGGGCTGCGCTCACGGTGCCCGCCCACGATGGCAGCAACCCCGGCACGCTGGTGTTGACCGTTGTCGTCGACGTGGTCGATCCGCTACCCGTGGGCGTTACCCGGATCGCCAACCAGGCCTACCAGACCGGTACCACGCCACCCGCGTGTCCGCCGGCCGGCCCGCAGTGCGTGATCACGCCGACGGAAGGTCGGATCGCCATCAGCAAGACGCTGGCGGGCGAGGATGGCAGCATTCCGGGAATTGCCGAGCCCGGTGAGCAGCTCAGCTACGCCATCACCTTGAGCAACGATGGTGGGGCGGCAGTGACCGGCTTTGCGGTGACCGACCCGCTCGATGCGAACGTGGTGTTCGTCAGTGCCGACAACGGCGGTACGCACGCCGCTGACGTCGTCAGCTGGACGGGACTGACCGTGCCTGCGGAGGGCACGCTCGTCCTGACGGTGGTCACCGAAGTGGTCGATCCGCTGCCGGCCGGCGTGACACAGATCGCCAACCTGGTCTACGAGACCGGCACCACGCCGCCGGTGTGTCCGCCTGCAGGCGCGCCGCATCCGCAGTGCGTGATCACGCCGACACCGGGTTCACTGGCGGTCACCAAGGCACTCAGCGGCGAGAGCTTCGATCCGGACGGCATCGCGGAGCCGGGTGAGCAGCTGACCTACACGATCACCGTGCTCAACCATGGTGGTACCCCGGAAGTTGATGTCGTCGTCAACGAGTGGGTGCCGGAAAACACGACGTTCGTCAGTGGTACGCCGACCTGGACCTGCGCTGCCGGCGACCCGGCGGGCACGCACTGCGAAACACTGGTGAACGTGCCGGCTCACGATGGCACCAGCCCGGGCGTCGCGACGCTGACCTTCACGGTCGCGGTCGATGATCCGCTGCCTGCCGGCGTGACCAGCCTGTACAACGCGGTCGCTCTCGGCACGAACACGCCGCCGAACTGCGCCACGCAGCCGGCACACCCGCAGTGCGTGGTCACGCCGACGGTGAACCTGTCGCTGGTGAAGAACGTCGATCTGGTCGCGCCGACCGGTCCCAACACCTGGCGTGTCGTGTACTCGCTGGTGGTGACCAACACCGGTGGAAGCCCGGCGCTGTACACCCTGACCGACACGCTGGACTTCACGTCGGATGGCCTGGTGTACAACGGTGTGGCACGCGTCACCAGCAGCGATGGCCAGATCAATCCGGCGCTGCTGGGCGGCACGTTCCTGCCCGTCGACGGAACGAGCGTCCAGCTGTCGGCTGCATTGCTGACGTTGCCGGCCGGTGCCAGCCACAGCTACCAGCTGACGGTGCCGTTCGCGGTGGTCGGTCCGCTGACCTCGCCATCCTGCACCGGCGCGCCGGGCAACGGCCTGTTCAATCGCGCCGTGGTGACCGGCAGTGTCGATCTCGACACCGCCGCCTGCGCGCCGGTGAACGGTGAGACCGTCCGCATCAACCTGCTGAAGACGGTCAGCCTCGACACCGACCACAATGGCGACCAATTCGGCCAGACAGGCGATGTGCTGCGCTATGACTTCGTCATCACCAACACCGGAACAGTAGCGCTGTCGCCGATCCAGCTGCTCGATCCGCGCGTGAGCAACCTGCAGTGCGAGCCGCTGACGGCCAATGGTCATCCGCTGCATGTGCTGCGCGGCGATGAGCTCTACGGAAGTGGTTTCGAGCCGCGCAATCCGGGCAGCCTGGTGCCGGGAGACGTGATGAATTGCTGGGCGACGTATACGGTCACGCCAAACGATGTGGCCAGTCGCCGGGTCAGCAATACCGCAACCACGGCGGGCACCAGCAGTGCCGGCCAGGTGGCGACCTCGACGGCCACCGCTGTCTTCACGCAGTTCCCGTGAGGACCGCAACCATGACCGGTACCCGTCTTGAAGTGACCATGGATGGCGTCGGGATGACACCCGCGCCATTCCGCGACATTGCCCGGAGAAGCGCCAGCATGAATACCGAAACGACGAACGTGCACGACCGCCGCACAAGAAAGGCCGGCGTGGTCCGGTGCGCGGCGCTGACCGTGGTCCTGGCCGCCGCATGCGTCCCGGCCATGGCGTCGTCGCTGAACGTGCAGGCCGGCGGCGGGGCCGGTAACCGCATTGAGTTCCGTGTTGCCAACGAGACGGCGAATCGCATGGACGGCCTGCGTTTCCACGGCGCGGACGACTACACCATCGCCTGCGCCGGACAGACCACGCGAGGCTTCAGCTTTGCTGAAGGCGGCAGCCTGCAGGCGGATGATCATGTCGACTGTGTCGCGACGATCGATCCGGGCACGACGCCGAGCAGTGATGGATTCGTGGTGTCCGCCCGCGAGCGCGGCGGTCCGGCCCATGTCCGCAACCTCTCCGTGTCGACGCGAGGTGTCACCACGCCGGAGCAGGGTTTCGTCGTCCTGGTCGCCGGCGGTGTGCACGACGACACCAGTGCCGACGGTCTCCTCGATGCCGGTGAAGTCATCGACTACCACTACACGCTCATCAACCTCGGCACCTTGCCACTGTCCGCGATCTCCGTCGCCGATGTCGCCGGCGTGGTCACCTGTCCGCAGGTGACACTGGCCGTCGCGGAAAGCATGGTCTGCTCCCGCAGCTATGCGATCACGCCAACGAATGCGGCGGCCCATGAAGTGCTCAATCCGGTCGATATCCAGGCAACCGACAGCCTCGGTGACCCGGTGTCAGGCGGCGATGTCGTCCTGCATCTGGATTTGCAGGCGCGTGCCGGCATCCGCGTATTCAAGGCCCCGCTGCTCCTCGCCGATGCAGACGGCAACGGTTTCGTCAGCCCGGGCGATGAACTGTTCTATACCTTCGTGATCAAGAACAGCAATGCGGAAGCGCTCGACAGCGTCTATCTGGTCGAACTCGATCCCACGCTGATCAATGGCGCCATCGCCTGTGAGGCGACGACGCTGGGCGGGCAGGCCTTTGCCGGCCCTGGCAGTGGCCAGCTTGCCTCGCAGGACACCGTGCTGTGTTCGGCGACCTATACGGTGCAGGCGTCTGACGGCGTCGCCGGGCAGATCCTCAACATCGTCGAGGCCAGCGGCGTGGCGATGATCGCTGGACGCGTCCAGGGCACTGGCGCGTCGCTGCTGCTGCTGCCCGGTGAATCCGCGCTGCTGTTGACCAAGTCGGCAACGCCGTTGATGTTCCTGCCCGGCGGCGTGGTGACCTACACCATCGAAGTGATCAATGCCGGATCCCTGCCGTTGGCCAATGTGCAGGTCAGCGATCCCTTGCCGACGGGCGTGGAAACCTTCGACTGGACGTGCGCGGGTGCGTTGTGTCCGAACCCCGGCGGCAGCGGGGCGATCAACGAGGTGATTGCCAATCTGCCGATCGGTGCGCAGCTGGTCTACACGGTCGAGGCGCGACTGATGCCGAATCCGCCTGTCTCCATCCTCAATACGGTGTCGGCGACCCCGAACAGCATCGTTCGTTGTGCGCCGTCGGGTTCGCCACCGCCGTGCAGCGCCGATGTCGTGGTGCGGCTGAACTACAACGCCATTCCGATGCCGTTCGGGGGGCCATGGGTGCTGGTGCTGATGGTGCTCGGCATGCTGATGGTCGTGTACCGCGTGCGCTGGTAAGGGCCATTCGCGGCATGGAAGAAGGGCCCACTTGGGCCCTTCTTCGTTCAGGCACCCGAACCGGTACGATGGCGGCCTGGACTCACGACGGTCGCATGCGTTCCTACCAGCCAACTTCCCAGCGGGGACTGAACTACGAGCGGCGGGTGCTGTTGCTCGCGATGATGGCGGCAGTCCCGGGTCTGGTCGCGCTGGCCGGCTGGATGTGGTGGTCCGGTGCCGACGGCCAGGCCTGGCTGGGATTGTTCACGCCCGTCTTTCTCGTCAGCCTGGCCATGGCGGCCTACCTGCGCCGCCGCGTCGTGTTCCCGCTGTACACGCTGAGCAACCTGCTCGAAGCGCTGCGCGAAGGCGACTTCAGCCTGCGCGGCACGCGCGCGCGACGCGGCGATGCCATTGGCGAAGTGATCTGGGAAATCAACGCCCTGAGCGAGACGTTGCGGCAACAGCGGCTGCGCGTGGAAGAGACGCTGGCGCTGTTGACCAAGGTGATGGCGGCGGTCGACATCGCCATCTTCGCTTTCGATTCCCAGCAACGGCTGCGTCTGATCAATCCGGCCGGTGAGCGCCTGCTCGCGCGCAAGGCCGATGACGCACAGGGGCTGCTTGCCTCCGCGCTCGGCCTGGATGACTGCCTCGCCATCGACAATGCCGCCACGGTCAAGCATGCCTTTCCGGGTGGGGCCGGCACCTTCGATGTGCGCCACGCTGTGTTCCGCGAAGGCGGCCTGCGCAACGACCTGCTCACCATCACCGACCTGTCGCAGGCGTTGCGCGAAGAAGAACGTCGGGCGTGGCAACGACTCATCCGCGTGCTGGGCCATGAGCTCAACAATTCGCTGGCGCCGATCAAGTCGATGGCCACCACGCTGGCCGATCTGCTGATGCGGGAGCCGCCACCGTCGGACTGGCGCGAGGATGCGGGTTATGGGCTGGGGGTGATCGCCGAGCGTGCGGATGCACTGGCCCGCTTCATGGCCGGGTATACGGCGCTGGCGAAGCTTCCGTCGCCGCGCAAGCGCACGGTCGACCTGTCCGGACTGCTGGCCCGGGTGCGCACGCTCGAGGTGCGCGTCCCGGTGCGCACCGACGTACCGGAAGGCATCCGCATCGAAGTGGACCCGGACCAGCTGGAGCAGGCATTGATCAACCTGGTCAAGAACGCCGCCGAGGCCAGCATGACCCAGCAGGGCGGCGTCTCCATGCAGGCGGCGGTGATGCCCGGCATGGTGCGTATCGAAATCATCGACGAAGGTCCCGGTCTGTCGGGCAGCGAGAACCTGTTCGTGCCGTTCTTCACCACCAAGCCCGGTGGTTCCGGCATCGGCCTGGTGCTTGCCCGGCAGATCGTTGAGGCGCATGGCGGCAGTCTGCTGCTGCGCAATCGCAGTGATCGCAGCGGCTGCATTGCCGAAGTCATGCTGCCGACGTAAATTCCGCCGGTCCGGCGCGGAAACCGAACCACGGAGACAGGATGGCGCTCAGGAAAATCAGGCTGGAAGAAGCCCGTCGTATCCGCTGGCGCAACGATGGTGGCTGGACGCGCGAGATCGCCATGGGCCGTGTCGGCGGGCCGGGTCTGGACGCCTCTGGCGAGCGCTGGGACTGGCGGATATCGGTGGCCGAGATCGAGCAGGATGGGCCTTTTTCACGTTTCCCCGGCGTCGACCGCTGTCTGCTGCTGCTCGACGGCGCCGGCATGGAACTGACCGGTGAGGACGGCCACGCGCGGCAGGTCGTGCCGGCGCGGGCGCGCGTCGACTTCGCGGGAGATGTCGACGTCCGCTGCCGTCTGCTGGCCGGGCCGACCCGCGATCTCAACCTGATGTGGCGCCGCGCCGAACTGGCCGCCCGCATCGACGTGCAAGCCGTCGATGGGGCGGTCGAGCTGCGCTTGGCCGACGACATCGCTGTCGCCGTGCTGCATGTGCTCAAGGGTCGTATCGACGTGGGCGGTCAATCGCTCGCGGCAGCCGACACCCTGGTGGCGTCAGCGCCATTGAAGAAGGGGCTGCATGCGGCGGGCAGCGCTGACCTGGCGGTGGCGATGTTCATCCGGAAATCCGCGAACTGAGGTGACGGTAGCCGTTGCAGGTCTGCGCCTGCTTCAGCGCGGACGATAGGTAAACCAGGTCACGAAGGCGACGCCGTCGGCATTCACATCCACCATCAGGCCCTCGCCGTTGCGTGCGGCGCCGCCGTACCAGGAGCCCGTGATCCATTCGTTATCGCTGGTGTTCGCGAAGCCCTCGGCCTGGCAGCGTGCCGTCGCCGCTCCACTCAGCAGGCGCTGGATGCCGTAGCTGCCCTGGCCGAAGCCACCGGAATCCGTACCGGTGGAGTTCCAGCTGAATTGCGCCTGGGTGCAGCTGGTGAACTCGATGCGCGCCGATCCCCAGCGACGGTGCTGGACGTCTTCGGGGTCGAAGTCGGCACCAAAGGCGCCACCGAACGACGCCACCACCGTGTCGATATCGATGACCTTGTCGCGCAGCGGTGCAGCGCCCGTCAGCCAGAACTGCGAGCCGACCTGTTCACTGCTGACCGGTCCGCCCGCGACCGGAAGCAGGGTGATGAAGGTGGGGCCCGATGCCTGCGCGGCGCCGACGCCGGCGAGCACGCCGAGATTGGCACCGGTGTCCGGGTCGAGGCGCACCACGCCGGTTGAAACGGCGACCAGCAGTTGGCCTTCGCGCGAGTAGGCCATGCCGGTCGGCCGGTTCAGGCCTGACGCGAAGGCGCCAATGAACCTGCCGTCCGCCACCGCATAGCGGAGGAGATGGCCGCTGCCTTCGCTGCTGACCAGGAGGGTCTCGCCGCCGGGTTCGAAGAGGATGCCGCGGGTCTGGAACAGGCCGCCGGCATTGGGCGCGATGAACTGCGATGTCACCCCCGTCGCCGGATCGTGGCGGACCACGTTGTTGCTGGTGAAGCCGGGAACATAGAGCTTGCCGTCCGGGCCGAACACCATGCCGTTGTCGGCGCCCACGAGCCCGCCTGCGTTGACCGTGACGACATCGCCCAGGCTGGCACCAGTCGCCAGGCTGAAGCGCCGGACCAGGCTGTAGCTGTAGCTGGCGATCCAGATCTCGCCATCCTTGAACACCATGCCGGTCGCGCCGAAACCGCCGGGCAGCGTGATGGGCTCGTCGATGAACTCGAGTGTCTGCGCGTTGAACCGGACGATGCGTCCGCGTTCCTCGGCGACCACATAGAGATGTCCGTCAGGACCGATTCGCGTCGTCTGCGCGCCGTCCAGCTGCCCGCCGGTTCCCAGATTGCGCTGGAACTGGCCGTTGCAGGCGTCGTAGACATGGACGTTGCCGCTAAAGTAGGCGCTCATCAACAGCCGGTCGGGACAATCGCCAAAGACGCAGGTGGCGTTCGCAAGCAGGAGCAGGAACAGGATGGTGCGCATCGCAAGACTTCCTCGTGACTGGGGTCTCCAGCATCGCCACCGCCATTCCGGGCGCCTGACCCTGATGTCCGTTTTTTCTCCCTTTTTTATGAAATCAACAGCTTGCGTGATCAGTTCATGAGGGAGGACGTCCCGGCCTGCGATTACCGGATCGGCGACTGGGTGGTGCGTGTCGACCGCCATGAGCTGCAGCGCGGCGACGAAACCCGGCGCGTGCAGCCGAGATTGATCGCCTTGCTCGGCTGTCTTGCCGCCGCCGGGGGAAGGACGGTCAGCCGCGACGAACTGCTCGCCGGCGTCTGGCAACGGCGCATGGTCAATGACGAGGTGCTGTCCCGTGCCATTGCCGACCTGCGCCGTGCGCTGGACGACGACGCCCGCCAGGCGGTGTTGATCGAGACCGTGCCGAAGCTGGGCTACCGCCTGTGCGTGCCGGTGCGGCCGATAGAGGCCACGGGCGCCAACGCGGTGGTCGATGACGACGTCAATGCTGTGTCGGCGTCGTTGCCGAGATTGAACCGGGCGCCATTCATCGGAAACTGGAGGCTGGTGGCGGTCACCATGGGCCTGATCGCCGCCGTCATTGCTGCGATCTGGTGGATGCGGCCGGCGCCGCCCGGCGCAGAGTCCGTTCCGCACCTGGCGGCCGAAGACCTCGTCCATGCACGACCGCTGGCCGGCGCCGCGGAGCAGAATCTCACGCCGCGCTTCTCCCGAAGCGGTGGCCTGTACGCATTCAGCGCGGTCAAGGATGAAGGGGCGGAAATCCATGTCCGATCACGCGATGGTCGAGTCGAGATGCAGGTCGGCAACGAAGACGAGTGGGATCTGTGTCCGTTGTTCTCGGCCGATGGCAGCGACCTCATCTGGACCCGGCACGACGCCTCGGGCTGCCGGCTCATGCGCATGCCAATCGCCGGCGGTGCCGTGCAGGAACTGGCTGCCTGCGCGCGCCGTGTGGTGAGCTGCCCCGACCTCGATGGTGACGGGGAGCGCGTTCTGTATTCGGCCGCGGATCACGCCGGGCTGTCCGAGTTGCATCTGCAGACCGGAGCGGTTCGTGCAGTCACGCACATCGATGGCGGCACCAGCAACGATGCCGATCCGCGTTATTCACCGGATGGCAGTCAAATCGCCTTCCTGCGCGGCCGATCGTCCGATCGCGAAGTGATGGTGCTGGCGGCTGTCGCGGCGCAGCCGCGTCGCATCGACGAGGGACTGGCACGTCGTTACGGGCTGGCGTGGCTGGATGCCGGCCATCTGCTGCTGGCGACCGACAGCGAAGGGCCGCGTGCGCTGGTTTCGTTGGCCATCGACGATGGACGACGCGTTCTCCTCGGCGCACCCGGCGCGCGCCGGGTCGATCGCGCCGACGATGGTGCCCTGATCTGGGAAGTCGCCCACTACCGGGCGCCCTTGATGCGCCTCGATATCGATGGCAGCGAACACCGGCTTTCGCGTCATCAGCGCAGTGACGGTCACCCGATGGTATCGCCGGATGGCCGCCGGCTGGTCTTCCAGTCCAACCGGGAAGGGCCGGATGCCATCTGGCTCCTTGACCTGGTCAGCGGTGAACAGCGTCGGCTGCCGTTGCCCGTCAACATGCTCTGGCTGTATCCGTCATGGTTGCCCGATGGAAAGGGGCTGTTGCTGGTCGGGCAGACCAGCGGCGTCAACGCGGCCTGGCGCTACCACTTCGATGCCGCGGCACCGCAACGCATGTCCGGACTGCCGGGCGGACTTCATCAGGTGCAGATGTCCGTGGATGGTGCCGTCTGGTTCCTGCTCGATGGCGAAACCGGCGGGCAGCAACTGTGGCGCTTCCACCCGGAAACCGCGGCCTCGGAACGGCTCGCGGATGCAGCCGTCGCCGCCTTCCAGGTGCATCGCAGCGGTGTCTATGTGCAGCACAGGGATTCCGATGTGCTCTGGCGCTGCGAACTGGATGCCAGCGGATGCGCCGACAGCGGCTTGCGACTGGGCAGTACGCAGCCGGCCACCTGGACCTTGAGTGATGAACGGCTGTTCCACCAGTCGCCACAGGCCGACGGCAGCGTGCGCAT
Organism: uncultured Rhodanobacteraceae bacterium; assembly: GCA_964647135.1. Taxonomy (GTDB): domain Bacteria; phylum Pseudomonadota; class Gammaproteobacteria; order Xanthomonadales; family UBA2363; genus Pseudofulvimonas. Next base: position 18,027 of record CAZYHP010000028.1, on the reverse strand, counting down.
CATGCGTCGGGCACTGCAGGGCGACGAGGGTGATGCGCCCACACCCTGGACGATGCCGACGCTGTTGCCGCATGCCATGGCCATGTCCGCGGATGGCGACACGGCCTGGGTGGCCAAAGCTGTCCTTGACGAGGTGGAACTGTACTGGTTGCCGCCACCGGCCCTGCGCCTGCAGTGATCGGCTTCATCGACTGCTGGCCTGTCCGCATCAGACAGGCCAGCCCGCTCGACGTGCGCTGCGCGGGTCAGCCGCGCGTGAAGTACCAGGCCGCTGCGGCGCCCGCCGCGACCAGAATCGCGATGATCACCCACAGGGCGGCCGACGAACCCTTCGCGGGCTTGGCTGACGTGTGCGCCGGCTGGGCCGCGGCATCGCGGGCGCGCTGCGTGGCATCGCCGAGCGACTCGATGAGGAAACGGTTGCGGTCGAAGCCGATCTGGTCGCCGACCTTGAGCTCGGCGTTGTGCACCCAGGCGCCATTGACGAAGGTGCCGTTGGCCGAGCCGAGATCGCGCAGGCGGATGCCGGCGGACGTGGATTCGATGACGGCGTGATGCCGGGACATTTCCGCTTCATCGATCACCAGGTCGCAATCGCTGCCGCGACCGATGGTGAGGCGCGCGGTCAGCGGGATGACCTTTCCGAAATACGTCCCCGTCACGCCACGCAGCGCGACCTTGGGCGGTGCGGCACGGATGACGGTGGCTTGCGGGTCGGAGGCGGCTGGATTGGGGTTGCTGCTCATCGTGGTTTCCCTATGGATGTGAAAGCTGCCAATGGAGGTTCAGATCCAGCGGAAGACGGATGCCGCAGGCCGGCCACTCGCTCGGCCGACCGCCTGCCGACGCCTCCGCTTGCTCAGGTCGTGGCGGAACGATAGCAAAGGCGCAGCGGATCGGTGCGGATCGCGGATCAGCGGGACGGCCGGGCTCCCGCCCGGCCCATGCCGGCCAGTCCCGAGCCGATCCGGTGCAACGCCAGGGCTGTCCGGATGTAGTTCGAGGCAACGGCGGACTTCCCGCCGCGCGGACAGGGTGGAATCCTGTTGTGACGCCCGCCATCGCGTGCAGGCAGGCCCGCGAGCCTGGCAGCCGAACGGTCATCATGGTGATCGTTGCTGCGGCGACCCTTCACTGCGTCGGCACCAGCCTCAGGGTCCACTGCACAGGACCCGGTTGCAGCGGCGAGGCGCGGCCCTGCGCCCAGTCGTCATGGCCGCCGATGTAATAAGGCGAAAGCGGGTGCCCGCTCTGTCCGGCGGGCGTGTGGGCGAGGGCGCGTGCCTCGGCGCCGGGCGCGATCACCGAGCGCTGCGAGGCGCCGAAGGCGACGCCCTGGACGCGCGGCATGAAGGCGTCGCCGGGCAGTGCCTGCGGTGCGCGATCGAGATGGCGCGCCAGCCAGCCGGGCAGGGCGGCCGACATCGGATGGCGGATGCGCACGGTATTGGCTTCGCCCCAGGTCCGCGCAGCGAGTCCGCCCGGCTGCCCGCCCAGTGCCGTGACCACATCCAGCGCCGCGCTCCGAAGAAGTGCGTTCCAGTCGCCGTGCGGTGGCGGCAGCAGGTGTGCGGGCCGCTCGCGCAGCAGTTGCCAGACCACGCCTTCGTTCTGGCCCAGGCGCGGCCAGGTGAAATCCGCATCCTGCCTGCGCACCGGTGCGGCCAGCCCGCGCATCACGATGTCATGCACGCGGCTGCGGAAGGCCCGTACGAGCCGATAGGCGCTGCTGTCCGTGCAGGCGCAGCCATCCCATATCGCCGTGGCGGCAGCGAGTTCGGCCAGTGCGCTGTCATCCGCCTGTGCATCGAGGACACCACGCAGCAGGCGCCACCATCGCTCCATGAACACGGCGCGATCATCCAGCTGGATCGTCAGCAGGTCGGCTTCGCTGAACTGCGCGCGGGCGAACAGGCCATCGCGGATCTGTGCCGCGCGCGCGCCGTTGTCGTAGCCGCCATCGCCGATGATCTCGAGGGCATGGCCATCGACGACCCGGGCGTTCGCGGTCCACAACCGACCCGATGGCGGATCGACGACGCGCGGGATGTCTTCAGCGGGCACCCAGCCCAGCCACAGGTCGCCGTCCAGCGTGCGGCCCTCGAAGGGAAGGCGGGGATCGTGGCCTTCGCGGCGCAGCGGAATGCGGCCGGCCAGCGTCCAGGCGATCCGCCCGGTAGCGTCGCCGACCACCATGTTCTGGGCGGGGATGCCGGCACGCTGCGCGATCGCCAGGGCCTCGTCGACGTTCGTGGCGCGCTCCAGTTCGAGGAGCGCGGCATTGACCGCGCCGTCGCGGTGCGCCGTCCAGGCCAGGGCCAGCGGCGAGCCGTCGGTGTCTTCACCGATGACCGGTCCCCAGATTGTCCCGTGCACCCGTAGCGTTTCCCGGCCACCGCCGGCGACGACCAGCGTTTCTTCCACCACGTCGAAGGGACGGCTGCCGTTCGCGGTCTGGTATTCCGAACCGTCATTCGACCTGTCCAGACGTACCAGGTCCTGCCAGTCGCCATAGCTGTTGGTGAACGACCATGCGATGTGGCCGTTGCTGCCGACCACCAGCGCCGGCACCCCGGGCAGGCTCAGCCCGTCCGCGCGCACGCGCCGACCTTCATCCATGAATTCGAAGGCGAGCCGGTACCAGATGTTTGGTGCGCGCAGGCCCAGGTGCATGTCGTCGGCCACCAGCGCGCGGCCATCGGCTGTCAACGTGCCGGCGACGGCGAAGTTGTTGCTGCCAGGCAGCAGCGCTGCGTCGTCGTCAGACACGGCGGCCATGCTGTCGTCCCGCACGGCTGGCAGTTGCCGGAGGTCCACGAGTTCCGGCCCGGGCAGCGGCGGCTCCCCCATCGCCTCTCCGCTGAGCGGTGCGTCCCACTCGGTGCCGGCACGGACCACGAAGTCGAAGACCTCGGCCGGCAACAGCCGGCGCGCGCGTTGGAGTTGGCGTTCGCGACGGTTGTCGCCATCCTGCAGGTCGAAGAACATCGCCATCACCACGAGCAATGAATCTTCGCTGCGCCAGGGTTCGGGTTGCTGGCGCAGCAGCAGGTACGGCCACGGCCGCACGCTCAATGCAGCCAGTCCGGCATTCACGCCATCGCGATACGCATCCAGCGCGGCCTTCTCGCCTGCCGGCAGCGTCTCCACCCAGCGCGCAGCCTGGTTGCGGAACCGGTGCAGGCGGTGTCGCCGGTCCAGCGGCAATGCGGCGGCTCCGACCAGCGCCGCCAGTTCACCCGCGGCAACGCGCCGTGCCAGATCCATGTCCAGATAGCGCTCCTGGGCGTGCAGGTAGCCCATTGCGCGGGCCAGGTCGGTCCGGTTGCCGGCGCGCAGCGTGGCCAGCCCGTGGCTGTCGCGCTCGATGATCGCGGCAGCGGTCAGACCGTCCAGGGTTCGCTCACCGGTCAGCGCGGAGAGGCTGCCGCGCAGGAGCATCCAGCCCGCCATCATGGCCAGCCCGGCCAGGAAGACGACCAAAGCCATTGACCATGCCACGCCGCGCCGCCATCGTTTCACAGACGCCCCCCGTTGAATCGATCACACTCCGGGCATGTTAACGATGCGGCCGGCTCGTTGCCGCGGTGTGTTCCGGGTACGATGGGGCCAGCAGCAATGTAGGGATACGGGGTTGCGGTGAGCACAGGGAAGGTGGGTGATGGACAGGATGGGTGGTTGCCGCTGGTCGGTCGCATCGCCGCGGGTGACCGCCTGGCCGAATCCCGGCTGATCGAACAGTTCCGGCCCGGTATCCATGCACTGGCCCGACGCCATTGCCGTCCGGGCGATCCGGCCGTGGACGACGTCGTCCAGGATGTCATCTGCCATCTCCTCGAGCAGTTGCGACGCGACTCGATCAAGGATCCGCGTGCCCTGCCGGCCTACATCCGCACCGCCGTCGTCAACGCCTGCACCAGCGAATATCGCCGCCGCAGGATGCGGGCGGAATCGGTGCCGCTGGACGACGAGGTGATGGCAACGCCGGATTCGCAGGATCCGGCCGTCGCTTTCCAGAACCAGCGTGTCGCGTTGGCGATCCGGCAACTTGTCGCCGAGATGCCGGTCAAGCGCGACCGCGAGCTACTCGTCCGCTTTTATCTGAATGAAGCCGACAAGGATCGGATCTGTGCCGATCTCGGCATCGACGTCGGCCATTTCCACCGCGTCATCTACCGGGCGCGGGAACGCCTGCGAACCTTGCTGATCGGTGCAGGCATTGTTCCGGAAGGTGAGACAAGTGCGCCTGTGCCGACTCCAGACATTCTGGAATCCCGCCGCGATGGCGGGCAACGGAGTGCCTGAGCGGATGCGTGCGATACCCGGATTGGCCGAGCGGCTGCCTCTGTGGCTGGAACTCGCCTGGCTGCAACGCTATCTCGATGGCGAGCTCGAGGCCCCGGAAGTCGAGGCCTTCGAAGCCTATCTCCTTGACAAGCCCCACCTTGTCGCCCGGCTGGACGCCGACAACCTCTTGCGGGCGGCGATCGCGGCCGACCCGGCGGGACTCGGGGAGGCGCGTGTGTCCGATATCCCCCCGGGTGTCGGCGAGCGGCGCCGGCGGTACCGTGTTCGTGCCGGCTGGCTCAACCTTGCCGCTGGACTGGTACTCGGTGTGGGGCTGACCTGGCTGGGTTTCGCCCGGCTGGGCGGACTGGCGGTCGAGCCATCCGCGCCGCCCCGTATCATCTACGACACCCTGCGGGGTGAACTCACGATGCCGCGCGAGGAAGCGGGCGATCCGTCGTCGCCCATGCGCCTCTATGAACTCCCCGTCCCGGCCGGCGCCCGCGTTGTCGCGGCAGAGGCGGTTCACGGTGGCGAGTCCACCAGCCTGCCCGTGGTCGCACCGGCCGCAGATGGCTACCTGACCTATCTTGTACCCGCGTCCTGGCGCGGCCAGGGCGAACTGCATGTGGACATCCGGTTTTCAGACGGGCAGGCAGCTGGAGCCCGTCTAACGTTCCCGCTGTAGTGCCGGACGGCCCGGAAGGGCTGGGATCCGGACGTGGCGATGTGGAGGCATCGCCATGCATTGCATGAAAGGTGCACGCCCGTGTTCCGTCGCGGGCCGTTGCGGGCGGCCTGGGCGGGACCAGGTCGGCTGTTCATTTCATGGAGGGAGACATGACCCATTACCTTCTCAAGCGATCAACCGAGATCCGCTGTGTCGGCTGGGATACGTTGGAATCGCTGTTGTCGGCGCCCGGCAAGAAAGGATGGACCCTGGACCGGATCGATACCGCGCCCTCGCGCGGCGGTGCCGACTACATCAGGAAGGGTGATCGCGTCTGTGTGGTGAACACCCCTGACGGCTATCAACTCATCCTCGCGCGCGCCGGCATTCCCGATCGCATCCATCGCGATGTGCATCTGGAAGGCGTGCAGGGCCATCCCAATCTATGGGCGAGGGCCAATGCCAACGGCCTGGACATGTACCTGTACCTTGTCGACACGCCGACCAGCACGCGCGAAGTGCACGTGGAAGTGTTCTACATCGGCACCAGCCACGACAGCGAACGACCTGCCGAGCCGAACCAGGTCGAAATCCTCTGAGAAACCCGCCACAATCATCCAGGAGGCAGCAATGAGCACTTGCATCCATGGCGTTCCGTCTTTCCACGCCGACCTGTCGCAGCGTATCGAAGACGAAGAGGGACGCGGCAAGGAGGACTGAATCTCCGCAGCGGTACCTGCGCGCAAAGGCGGCCCGGTGGGTCGCCTTTCTTGTTGCCGGATGCCCGATGCCGGTGGTGGCCGCGGACATCACCTTGCAGTGCGGCGATGCCGCTGTGGAAGTGTCCGTGCAGGCCGGTACGGCGACGACACTCGCGCTGGCGGTGACAGCGCCCACCGTTCTCGAGGTCGACGAATGGGGACGCGACCTGGCCTGGCGCCAGAATGAGGACGCGACATTTTCGCCCATTGCGCTGCGTCCTCCGCGCTGGGGCAAGGCGATGATCCGTGTTTCCCCGGCCGCTCGTGTGGACTTGCAGCTGACCGACAGCAATGCGCTGCCAGGGCTCGCGCGGGTCCAACTGCATTGTGCCGACGAACCTGAAGTCATCGCGCTGGCGGACTGCCTGCATGCGCGCGGCCACGGCTGGCCGGGATGGTTCGCCTTCAGGCGAATCTGGCAGAAGCCCGAGGCCACATGCAGTGGCTTCCATTTCCACGAAGCAGCCGCGCGCGCGTCCGAGCGCGCCGACTACGGCGCCGCGATCGCCCTGTACACGCGCGCGGCGGAAGCATGGCGGCAACTGGGCGAAACGCCCCGCGAGGCGGCGGCGCAGCTGGGTCTGGCGGAACGCCTGGCCGATGCCGGGCGTTATGAAGAGGCGCTGGAAGCGGCGTCGCAGGCTGCGGCCAACGCGCGAAAATCGGGTGCGCGATATTACGCGCTGCGTGCGGAATCGACGCGCTGCCTGTTTCTCGACGACATGGGGCGCCTGGCCGAGGCGACCGCCTGCCTGCGTCCGGTTCCCGATGCATTTGCGGAACTCGGTGAGGTCATCGAGGCCGCGAATACCTGGAACAATCTCGCCGCCTTCGACCTCGACCGTGGCGACGTCGCCGGCGCGCGGCGGGATGTCGATCGCGCCCGCGCTTACGCAGCGCACCTGCCGCCGCGCATCTCCGCGCGCGTGCATCTGAGCGTTTCGCGTGTCGCGGCGGCCGAGGGCCGCTTTCCCGAGGCGCTGGCCGCCTTGCAGGCCGCCTTCGATGCGGTCGCCCAGGCGGACGACGAACGCGGGCGCGCAAACGTGTTGTTGCAGGCAGCGCGCCAGTACCAGCGACTGTCCGCGCCGCTGGAAGCGCGGGAGATGGCCAGCCAGGCGCTGGAGCTGTACAGGAAGCTCGGCGCGCCGGAGAGGATCGCCGCCACGACCGCACTGCTGGCGCGCCTGGATTTCGACGAGGCCGATCTTCCGGCGGCGGTCGCTGCTGCGGGGGCGGCAGCGCGGCTTTACGAGCAGAGTGGTCTGCGTGTCGAGGAATTGGGCGCCCGCATCCTGGCCGCGCGCGCCGGTGATGCGCAGGCGTGGCAGGACATCGATCGTCTGATGGCCGATCCCGATCACGCTTCGGCGTGGCTGGCGATGCAGGTCGAGGTCGCACGCATCGAACAGTCCATTGGTTCAGTCGATCGCGACCGCGCGGACGAACTGGCCGCACGCCTCGATGCCCTCGCCGGCCAGGTGCATGACATCCAGCAGTGGCTCGATATCCACCGCCTGCAAGGCCGTGCCCTGCTGCGCGCCGGCAAGCCCGAGGCCGCGGTCGCAGGGCTGGAGGCGGCGCTTGCCCGGCATCGCACTCTGGTTCACGCGGCACGGCTGCCTTCGCTGCGGCAGATGCTGCTGCGACAGTCGCGCCCGCTGGCCGCGGTGTGGGTCGATGCGCTGCTGGCCTTGCCGGTGCATGCCCGGCCGGAGGCGGCGGCGATCCGCGAGCATCTGCGCGAACTGTATGGCACGCACCTCCTGCAGCCGCGCGGTGACGATGTGCGCAAGGCGGATGCCGCGCTCGATCGCGAACTGGCGGCGCTGCTTCGCGCCAACGACGGTGCCGACATGAAGCCGCGGCAGCGTGCGCACCATTCGCTGCTGCTTCTGTTCGCCGCCTCGGGCGGCTCGCAGCGGCCCGGTCAGGCCATGCCACGCCTGTCACCCGCGGCGCCGGTTCCCGATGGCGTCGTGCGTCTCACCTACGGATTCGGTGAGCTCGGTGCGCTGGTGATCGTCGAGCGCGATGGGCAGGCGGTGCTGCTGGAGTTGCCGGCGGCAACCGGTGTCGTGGATCGGGTGAACCAGGTGCTCGCCCTCGTGCAGCACCGCGATAGCCGTGCCGGCGAACTCCATCGCCATGCTGCCGGGCTGGCCCGCATTCTGCTGCCGGTACAGCTCGGTCCAGCGCCCTCGCAGCTGTGGATCGACTGGGATCCGGTCCTGGCAGCCATGCCCTTTGCGCTGATGCCTTGGCCCGGGAATGACTGGCCGATGGTCGAGGACACCGCCATCAGCCGGCGTCTTGGCAATGAAGCCGCGGCGCTGCGCACGCCCGACGGCATCGACCTGCTGGTCGCCGCCCGTCCGGCAGGCGCGCAATCCAGCGACCTGCCCGTCCTGATCGCTGCGGAGCAGGAGCCGGGCCTGGTCGCCGAGGCCTTTCCGCGGTCGCCCGTGCGCGTCCACAGCGGGCGCGACGGCGGACGGCTGCGCCTGGAGTCCGTGCTGGGCCAGCCTGGTGCCTGGTTGCACGTGGCCGCCCACGGCGTCAGCCGCAGCGGCATCCAGGGCCTGGCCGGCCTGTGGCTTGAATCGGAGGTTGACGGTGGAGCACCGCAGTTCGTCAGCTGGCTGGGCCTGACGGATACGCCACTGGCCGCCGACCTTGTCGTGCTCAACGCCTGCCAGTTGGCGGACAGCGATGCCGCGGTCACCGCAGCGATCGGTTTTGCCACCGCGCTGGCCGCGGCAGGCGTCGACCATGTCGTCGCCGCGAACTGGCAGCTGAGCGACAGCGCCTCGTCAGTCTGGGTGCCTGCGTTCTATCGCGATCTGGCCAGCGGGAGTGGCTCGCCGGCGCTGGCGCTGCGCGAGGCGCAGCGAGCGCTGCGTCGCAGTCGTGCCTTCAGGCATCCGTTCTACTGGGCGGGCCTGGGCCACCTGCAAGGCCTGCGCTGATCTGCGTCGCGCAAAGGCAGCGTGCCTCAGCTTGGTTCCTTGCGCAGGAACCGATCGATCGGCAGGTCCAGCCAGGACAGCGCACTGCCGTGGAACAGCTGGGCCTGCGCAGCGTCGTCGAGGCCGAGGTTGCGGATGTGGCTGCCGGGTTCCTGTTCGCCCAGCGGGAAGGGGTAGTCGGTGCCGAGCATGACGGTATCGACCCCGGCGACATCGAGCAGGTAGCGCAGCGCGCGGTCGTCATGCACGCAGGAGTCGAACCAGATGCGGCCGAAGTAGTCGCGCGGATTGCGCGGATTGTCGGTCGCCACCAGGTCCGGACGCATGCGGAAACCGTGTTCGATGCGACCGATCGTGTAGGGGTAGCTGCCGCCGCCGTGTGCGAAGCAGACACGCAACCGCGGCAGGCGCTCGAGCACGCCGCCGAAGATCAGGCTGCAGGCCGCGCGTGACTGCTCGGCCGGCATGCTGACCAGCCACGGCAGCCAGTATTTCGGCATCGACTCGCGGCCCATCATGTCCCAGGGATGGACGAGGATCGCCGCGCCGAGATCGGCAGCGGCCTGGAAAAACTCGAACAGTTCCGGTGCGTCGAGATTCCAGTCGTTGACATGGCTGCCGATCTGCACGCCGGCGAGCCCGAGCTGGTCCATGCAGCGTTCCAGCTCGCGGATCGCCAGGGTTGGTGACTGCAGCGGCACCGTGCCCAGGCCGATGTAGTGCCGCGGCCATTGCCGGCACACATCGGCAAGATGGTCGTTGAGGTTGCGGTGCAGGTCGAGGGCGTGATGGCCCTTGGCCCAGTAGGAAAACATCACCGGCACCGTCGACACCACCTGCACGTCGACGCCGAAGCGCGCATAGTCGCCGATGCGGGCTTCGGCATCCCAGGCATTGGGCCAGATCTCCCGGAAGAACCTGCCTTCGCGATAGATGCGGTGGCGACCATCGTCGGTATGGTGGATCACCGGGAACCGCGGATCGCCATACCGGGCCGCCAGATCCGGCCAGTCGCGCGGCAGCATGTGCGCATGGGTGTCGATGATCAGCATGGAGGCGATTGTAGCCCGGCATCGCGGCAAGGGCTGTGGCAGGATCGGTCCCGCCGCCGCAGCCGGTTGCGCCCGCGCTTCAGGGGGCGTTGCTGACGCGGCCCGCATGCTGTCCACCGTCCTGACCGCTGCCAAGGAGCCGAACATGCGTCATCCTGCACTCGCTGCCCTCGCTCTGGTGTTCGCCTTCGGAGGTTCCGCCATGCCCGTACACGCGCAGTCGCCCGCGCCCGCGCCCGTCGCCAGCGACGGCACCCTCCTGTCCGTGTCCGCGCGTGCGGAAGCCAGCCGTGCGCCCGATGTCGCGACGCTGTCGATCGGTGTGGTGACCCAGGCCGCAGACAGCGCCGCCGCAATGCGCCAGAACGCCGAGCAGATGAACCGCGTGATGGCGGCCATCCGCGCGCTGCGCATCGCCGACAGGGATATCCAGACCAGCGGCGTCAGCCTGAGCCCGCAGTACCGCTACACGCAGGGCGAGGCGCCGTCGATCACCGGCTACCAGGCCAGCAACAACGTCAACCTCAAGGTGCGCGACCTCGCACGCCTGGGCGAAGTCATGGACGGCCTGGCCGGGCAGGGCGCCAACCAGATCCACGGGCCCGGCTTCCAGATCGACGACCCCGAGCCGGTCTACGACGAGGCGCGCGTCGCCGCCCTCGGCAAGGCGCGGGCACGGGCTGAAACCTATGCCAAGGCACTGGGCATGCGCGTCCGTCGCATTGTCAGCATCTCCGAGGGCGGCGGTTTCATGCAGCCGATGCCGGTCATGGCGATGGCGAAGATGGACATGGCCGAATCGACGCCGGTGGCGCCGGGTGAGAACACCTTGTCCGTTGAACTGCAGGTGGTGTTCGAGCTGGGCCGCTGATGGATTGCGGGACGCGCGCGCCGGCTCCTGCAGTCGCGCTGCACTGCGGCATCACGGAGCCGCCAGAAGGGGTGCCAATGCACCCGATGTCGCATTAGGCTTGGTGTCCATGGACGAATCCGCCGGTATGACTGCAGGGACAGGTTCCACGACTGCGCGGCGGCGACTGCGCCAGGCGTGGGTGTTCGCTGTGAATTTCATCAAGCATCCGCGCATGGTCGGGACCTTCGCGGTCAGCTCGCCGGCGCTGGTGCGACGGCTGCTCGAAGGGGTGGACTGGTCGGCCCGCAGACGGGTGGTCGAGTTCGGCCCTGGTGTCGGCACCATCACCGGGGCGGTCCTCGAGGCGATGGCGCCCGAAGCGAAGTTGCTGGCCATCGAAATGAACACCGATTTCGTGCGCGAACTGGCGCTGCGGTTTCCCGACCCCAGGCTGGAAATCGTCAATGCCAGCGCTGCCGACCTGGCCTGCGAATTGGCCACCCGCAACTGGCCGGACGCCGACCTGGTGATTTCCGGCATCCCCTTCAGCACCATGCCGACGCAGGTACGCGACGGCATTCTCGATGCCGTAGCGGCTTCCTTGGCCCCGGCAGGCGAGTTCCGGGTCTACCAGTACGCCAATCATGTCCTCGAGCCGCTGCGGGCAAGATTCGCGGTGGTGGAATGCGCGACGGAGTGGCGGAACCTGGTGCCGGTCCGGCTGTTCCGCTGCCGCCAACCCCTTGCCGCCGCGGGCCAAACTGAACGGCCGGCGGCATCGTCCTGAGCCGGTTCGCTTTTTCAATTGTCTGGCGCTACACTGCCTGCGCTGTGATTGTCAGGGATCACGGTGAATCGTGATCCGATGCGTCAGTTCCACCGATTGTGTACAACGCTTCGTCCCGCTCACTCCCTGCAACCCAGTACCACCCGACGCTTTTTCGCCTCGGGGTTGTTCCCAACATTGCAAGGAGTTTCACCATGTCCGATCGTCAGAGCGGAACCGTCAAGTGGTTCAACGACGCCAAGGGTTTCGGCTTCATCACGCCGGAGAGCGGTGACGACGTGTTCGTCCACTTCCGCGCCATCGTCGGCACCGGCTTCAAGTCGCTGCAGGAAGGCCAGAAGGTCACTTTCGTTGTGACGCGTGGCCAGAAGGGCCTGCAGGCCGATCAGGTCCAGGTTCTCTGATCCACCCATCAACCGGGCGCCGCGTGCGCCCGGTTGAACAGTGTCGCCCCGACTGCTCTGCATCGGGGCGATTCTTTTTAGCGCTTCCGCACCTTGCGGAAGACCTGCTCGCCTCCCGTCCCCGGTCCCGGGACGACTGCGAGCCCCATCCGGACACGCCGCAGGCCCGTGGCGATGACGCTGCATGCGGTCAACGCCGGGCGCACGGAACGATCCGCTCCGAACCTAGGAGATTTCCATGTTGACCATTACCGTTCGCGGCCTGCCCCGATCCATGACCGAGCAGACGCTCACCGGCCTGTTCGAAGCACACGGTCGCGTCCGTGGCCTGAAGATGGCCAAGGACCTGTTCAGCGGCGAATGCAAGGGCTTTGCCGAACTCCAGATGGAAGGCCACGAAGCCCGTGCCGCCATCGCAGCACTGGATGGATCGATCCAGGGCGCCGAATCGATTCGCGTCAGCCTGGCCTCGCAGGCTCGCGGACGACGCCGCTGACGGCGTCGACCCCTCAGGCGTACTTCGGGGGTGCCGGGTGTACGGCGCCGCACTGCCGGCAGGTGCGATGTTCCATTGAACGGTAGAAGCGCTCGAACACGGCAGGGAAATCCTTCTCGATGTCACGCAGCGGGAAGTATTCCTCGTAGACCTTCGCATTGCAGTCCTGGCAGTACCAGATCAGGCCGTCGAGCTCGTGTTCGAGTCGGCGGCGCTCGATGACCAGGCCGACCGAATCGGCCATGCGCTGCGGTGAGTGCGGCACCCGCGGCGGCAGGTAGAAGATCTCGCCGGCCCTGATGGAGACATCGCGCGGCCCCTCGTCGGTCATCAGGCGGAGCACCATCTCTCCTTCGAGCTGGTAGAAGAACTCCGGACCTTCGTCAAAATGGTAGTCGGTGCGCTGATTGGGACCGCCGACGATCATGACGATGAAATCCTCGTCATAGATGCACTTGTTGCCCACCGGCGGCTTCAGCAGGTGGCGATGGCGTTCGATCCAGTCCTGGAAATCGATGGGCGGCAGCATGTCGGATCCTCAATCAGGGTCGCGCGGCAACGCGGCGATGCACTTGAGCTCGATGGCGATAGGCGTCGGCAGCGCGGTGATGCCCAGGGTGGTGCGGCAGGGCGCGCGCGCCGGATCCGGAAAGTACTCCGCCCAGATCGCGTTGTAGCTGCGGAAATCGCGCGCCATGTCGGTCAGGTAGACGGTGACGTCGACCAGATCGCGCCAGTCGGCACCACTGGCTTCCAGTACCGCACGGACATTGGCGAACACGGCGTGCGTCTGGGCGGCGATGTCGTACTCGACGAGCCGGCCATCGCCATCATGGCGGTTGCCGGGAATGACGTCGCTGCCCGGCGTGCGCGGTCCGATGCCCGACAGGAACAGCAGGTCGCCAATCCGGCGCGCGTGCGGATAGGCACCCACCGGTGCGGGTGCGTGGTCGGCATGGATGCTGCTGGCGGTCTCGCCCTGTGTCCGGATCATGTGTGGCGGCCCCTCAGTTGCACTGCAGGGCGCCGTCGTCGGTGACCAGCACGGCCTCGCCGACGATCACCTCGACGACCGGCCGCGACCAGTACTCGTAGACGGAACCGCCGGCGATGACCGGGCAGCTCGAGGTGTACTCCGCGCCTGCGGCGCCGGGCGCGCGCGTGAACAGGTTGAGCTTGACCGGTTCGCGACCGTTGTTGCGCACCTCCAGCGAGATGCTGCCGTCGCTTTCCGTCTGCGTCAGCTTGAAGTCGAGCACCGCATTGCGGCTGGGCTCCCGGCGTTCCGCGGCGCGCCAGCGAATGAACTGGTTGTTGTCGAAATCCGCAACCGCCTGCAGCTCTTCGCCCAGCATGATGCTGAGGCTGTTGGCGAGGATGGCAGGACGGTGCTGGGTGATGCGTTCCTCCTGCACCTGGCCGTCCGCCAGGCGCACCGAGGTGACGACATCGAAACGGCATTCACCGCGCAGGCACAGTTCGCGCAACTCGCCCTCGTCGACGACCGGCAGCTCCTGCGCGAGGGCCGCTCCCGCGACCCAGGCCAGCGCCAGGAATTGGAAAATGAAGTGCTGCAATCTCATGTCGATGCTCCCCAGCTCAGGCATACGTTCTTGGCTTCGGTGAAGAAGCGCATGGCCTCCAGGCCGCCTTCGCGTCCTAGGCCGGATTCTTTCACGCCCCCGAACGGTGTTCGCAGGTCGCGGTTCAACCAGGTGTTGATCCAGACGATCCCCGCTTCCAGCGCGCTGGCGACGCGGTGGCCGCGGCTGATGTCGTGTGTCCAGAGCGAGGCGGCGAGGCCGTAGCGGCTGTCGTTGGCAATCGCCACGGCTTCCGCTTCGTCGGCGAATGGCAGCAGGGTGGCAACCGGTCCGAAGATCTCGTCCTGGTTGGTGCGGCAGCCCGGAGGCAGACCTTCGATGACCGTCGGCGCGATGAACCAGCCGTCGCTGCAGCGCCCTTCGACGTGCAGCGGCACACCCCCGCACAGGATCGTTCCGCCTTCCTCGCGGGCCAGCGCGATGCAGCCAAGGATCTTGTCGTAGTGCTCGCGTGAAACGACGGCGCCCAGATCGGCGTCGGCCGACGAAGGGTCGCCGACGCGCAGCTTCCCGGCACGTTCGAGGAAGGCCTCGCGGAAGCGTGGGTAGATCGACGACTGCACCAGGATGCGCGAGCCGCACAGGCAGATCTGCCCCTGGTTGGTGAAGGCCGCGCGGACGGCGCCATCCACGGCGGCATCGAAGTCGGCATCCTCGAACACCAGCGTCGGGTTCTTGCCGCCCAGCTCCAGCGACAGCTTGCGGAACCGATGCGCGTTCGCCGAAGCGATGGCTGCGCCGGTGCGGGTGCTGCCGGTAAAGCTGATCGCCTTGATGCCGTCATGATTCACCAGCGCCTGCCCGGTTGTCGCGCCGCGGCCCTGTACGATGTTGAGCACACCCGGTGGCCAGCCGAGCCCACGCGTGAGTTCACCGAGCATGAAGGCGGTCAGTGGCGTGACTTCGGACGGTTTCGCGACCACCGTGTTGCCGGCGGCGAGCGCCGGTGCGATCTTCCAGGTGAAAAGGTAGAGCGGCAGGTTCCAGGGCGAAATCGCCGCCACCGCGCCCAGGGGTTGTCGCAGCGTGTAGTTCAGGCGCCCCTGGTCATGGTGGCTTTCGCTGGCGAAATGCTCGCCGGCACCTGCGAAGAAGCGCAGGTTGGCGATCGCACGCGGAATGTCCAGGGATCGCGCCAGGTGCAGCGGCTTGCCGCTGTCGCGCGATTCGGCGGCTGCGAAGTCGTCCAGTCGCGCCTCGATCGCGTCGGCGAGCTGGCGCAGGTGGCGGCCGCGCTGTCCGGGCGAAAGGGCCGCCCAGGCCGGGAATGCGGTCCGCGCGGCCTCGATGGCGCCGCCCACCTGCTCGCCGTCGGCATCCCTGAGCTGGCCCAGCACGCGCCCTGTCGCTGGCTCATGCACGGGAAGCACCTGGCCACGGCCGGGCACGCTGTCGCCGCCGATCAGATGGCCGATGTTGAGTTCCATGGGCCCCGAGCATACCGGCAATTGCACAGCGTTAGCGCGTGAATGCCGTCAAATCAAGGGCCTGTCACATGAATTCACGATTCCGCAACCGCTGGACGGGGGCGCTGCGGAGGCATCCGGCCCTGACCGGCGCTGGCGAATGCCGTCGCCGGATGCACGGTTTGGCGGCCTGAGCGTGCCGGCGCACCCGGCACGGCCCGCTTCGGCGCACAAGGCCGCGCCCGGTCCACGCGCGCGGGCTCCAGCGCTCAGAGGGCGCGGGTGCGGCCGCCGTCGACGGCAAGGGTGACGCCGTTGATGTAGGCCGCCGCCGGTGAACACAGGAAGGCGATCGCGGCGGCGGTTTCCTCGGGTTTGCCGAAGCGGCCCGCCGGCACGGCCGCCAGCATGGCATCGGCGACCTCGTCTTCACTGCGGCCGCTGCGCTGGGCGTTGCCGGCAATGATCGCCGCCAGCCGTCCGGTCTGCGTGAAGCCGGGCAGCACGCTGTTGACGGTGATGCCATGCGGACCCAACTCGCTGGACAGCGTTTTCGCCCAGCTCGCCACTGCGCCGCGGACAGTGTTGGAGACGCCGAGATTGGCGATCGGTTCGCGCACCGAAGTGGAAATGACATTGACGATGCGACCGAATGCGGCTTCCTTCATGCCGTCCAATACGGCCTGCACCAGGATCTGGCCGCCGACCAGGTGGCGCTGGAACGTACGCAGGTACTCGGCCGGTGGCGCCGCATGCGCGGGACCGGGCGGCGGCCCGGCGGTGTTGTTGACGAGAATCTGCACGCGCGAGCCGGCGACCAGCGCCTGCACCTTCTGCTGCAGGGTCGCGCCGTCATCCATGTCGACGGCCAGCCAGCCATGCCGCTGGCCGCCGTGCACGTGCGGCAGGGCAGCGGCGACCTCGGCGAGGACGGCCTCGCGTCGCGCCAGCACGGTGACGTCGGCGCCGAGTGCGGCCAGTTCGTGGGCGGTGGCGCGGCCGATGCCTTCGGAGGCGCCGCAGACCAGGGCGTGCTTGCCGGTGAGATTCAGGTCCATCGCGTGTCCCCGCGCAGAGTCGTGTCAGTCAGGCCCGCACCAGCAGCCAGCGCAGCAGGAGCAGGAACAGGCCGGCCAGGGTGAGGACCAGCATGATGCGCGCCGGCAGCGCCAGGGCGCGCAGGCCGGCGTCGTCAAGTTGCCGGTAACCGCCGCGCAATATCCAGAGCAGGCCGGTCGGCGACAGTGAAGAGCCATCCATCCGTTGCGCTTGGCCGCGGTCCTGGAGATGCCGGCAGGTCAGCGGGCCGAAGATGACATAGCCGGTGACGCCGACCGTGACGAAGGCGATGCCGAGCAGCATGAGCACCAGTCCATCCATCATGTCGCGCCACCTCCCGCCTTCGCTTCGAGAACGCCCTGCATCAGGGCGGCGATTTCCTGGCCCTCGTGGTTGCCGTGCCGGCGCAGGCCGGCGACGGCGCCACGCAGGCTGGCCGGATCGTGGTGCTGGTTGAGCTTGTGCTTGACCTGGATGCGTGTCGCCGCGAATTCGAAACCGACGATACCGGCCAGTTCGCGCACCGTGCCCGGCGCGCTGTCGGGGAAGCGCCAGTCGCTGCCGATGCCGTCCTCGTAGTGCGCGGCCAGATCGGCGACCAGCGCCCGGAGGCCGTCCGTGTCGTCGATCAGGCGCACCGTGCCGTACAGATGTGCCGCCGTGTAGTTCCAGGTCGGCACGCTGTGATCGGGCTGCGCATACCAGGACGGCGACACATAGGCGTGCGGACCGTGCACGATCACCAGCACGGTCTGCGTCGGCAGGCTGCGCCATTGCGCGTTGGCGCGCGCCAGATGGCCGCGCAGCACGACATGATCGCCTTCGCGGGCGTAGCGCACCGGAAGATGCGTCGCGAAGGGTTCGCCGTCGGCTGTGCTGACCAGCGTGACGAAGGCGTCGCGCGCCAGCAGCGCATCGAGCGCATCCAGCCCTACGGCGAATTTTCCCGGAACGAACATGGCCTTGCGCTCAGAACTCCGCCGAACCCGGTGCGCGCGGATAGGGAATGGCGTCGCGGATGTTGCCGAGTCCGCAGATGTACACCACCAGGCGTTCGAAACCGAGGCCGAAGCCGGCGTGCGGGACGGTGCCGTAGCGGCGCAGGTCGCGATACCAGTGATAGTGGCTGGCATCGAGGCCGAACTGCTGCATGCGTGCGTCGAGGACGTCGAGGCGTTCCTCGCGCTGACTGCCACCGATGATCTCGCCGATGCCGGGTGCCAGCACGTCCATTGCGGCCACGGTCTTGCCGTCGTCGTTGAGGCGCATGTAGAACGACTTGATGTGCTCGGGATAGTTGGTCACCACCACCGGACCGCCGACATGTTCCTCGGTCAGATAGCGCTCGTGCTCGGTCTGCAGGTCGGCGCCCCAGGCGATCGGGAAGTCGAACTTGCGCGGCGCCTTCTCGAGGATCTTCACCGCGTCGGTGTAGTCGATGCGTTCGAAGGGCGTGGCGATCAGGCTTTCCAGGCGGCTGATCGCGGTCTTCTCGATCTTGTCGGCGAAGAACGCCATGTCGTCGCCGCGCTCGTCCAGCACCGCCCTGAAAATGTACTTGAGGAAGGCCTCCGCCAGGTTGGCGTCGTCGTTGAGGTCGGCGAAGGCGATTTCCGGCTCGACCATCCAGAACTCGGCGAGGTGGCGGGTGGTGATGGAATTCTCGGCGCGGAATGTCT
>CAZYHP010000027.1:0-28673 GCA_964647135.1 uncultured Rhodanobacteraceae bacterium | reverse complement strand
GGATGAGGTCGAGGAACTGCAGGCCGCGGTTGGTGTACTTCTTGGCGATGGAGATCACCAGGCGCAGGTTGGCCTCGACCATCTCCTTCTTGGCCTTGCGCGCCTTGGCCTCGCCATAGGCCATCGCGCGGTTGATTTCCTTCAGGTCGGCGAGCGTGACCATCATCGCCTTCTCGGCGGCGATGGTGGCTTCCTGCTCGGCGATGATCTGGTCCTTGACCTCGCGCATGCCCGACGACCACTTCTGCTTGCGCTTGAGCACCTCGTCCACCCAGCCCAGGTTGGTCTGGTTGCCGTCCCAGGCGCGGATGAAGTCCTTGCGCGGCATGCGCGCCACGCGGGTGGAGAGCTCCAGGATGCGGCGCTCGTGGTCCTTGATCTCGCCCACCACGTCGCGCAGCTTGCGCACCAGGGTGTCGGTCAGCGGCAGCGGCAGCTTGAAGCTGGTGAAGATCGCGGCCATTTCCTCGCGCAGCTTGAGCATGGCCTTGGCTTCGGGGCCGTGCTTGGCGTAGCCCTTCTGGAACTTCGCGTACAGCGCGGCCAGCGCCTCCATGCGGCGGGCGACCTCGGCCGGATCCGGACCGGTCGGGCCGGCCTCCTCGGTGTCGCTCGAGTCGTCCGCGTCGTCGTCCTCGTCGCCCTCGGTCTCGCTGGCGTTCGCGGTGGTGGCCGTGGCCTCCTCGCGCTCGGTCGCGGCCGGCGCTTCGGCAGGCGCCTCTTCGTCGTTGAAGCCGACCACGATCTCGGCCAGGCGCTTCTTGCCGCCCTTGTGCAGCTCGTAGTCCTCCAGCAGCAGCTGCACCGACCACGGGAAGCTGGCCAGCGAGGCCAGCATCTGGTTCAGGCCTTCCTCGATGCGCTTGGCGATGGCGATCTCGCCTTCGCGCGTCAGCAGCTCGACGGTGCCCATCTCGCGCATGTACATGCGCACCGGGTCGGTCGTGCGACCGACCTCGGCATCGGTCACCGACAGCGCCTGCACGGCCTCCTCGGTGACGTCGTCGTCGACCGAGGACGAACCGCCGGTCAACAGGGCATCGACGGGCGCTTCTTCGTGCACCTCGATGCCCATGTCGTTGATCATGCCGATGATGTCTTCGATCTGCTCGGGATCGACGATATCGTCCGGCAAATGGTCGTTGACTTCGGCGTATGTCAGAAAGCCCTGCTCCTTGCCCTTGATGATCAAGGACTTGAAGTCGGTCGGCTGATCGTTCTGCTCCATGAATTCCTCGCGCGAACGGCGGGCGAAAAGAACCCCATAGTTTATGGGGCCGGCCAGGTATTTACCAGTGAACCGCGACGGCATCCGTCCTCGCACCCGCCGGCATTCATCTTCCATAGACGGAGAAACGAGGCCATTGAGGTCACCGACTTGCGTGAATCCCGGACCGGGGGCCGGCTCACCCGGCAAAGTGGGGACCGGCAGCGCCGAAACCAAGGCGCACGGCGAGACGGTTCAGGTGTTCAGACCTCCAGCCAGAAGGTGACCGGACCGCTGTTCACCAGGTGCACGCGCATGTCGGCGCCGAAACGCCCGGTCGCCACGTCGGCGTGCGCGGTCCGTGCGAGCGCGACCAGCCGGTCGAAAAGACGGGCCGCGTGCTCGGGTGAGGCGGCCGAAGAGAAGCTCGGCCGCAGTCCGCTGCGCGTGTCGGCCGCCAGCGTGAACTGCGACACCAGCAGCAGGCCACCGCCGGTATCCACCAGCGAACGGTTCATGCGCCCCGCCTGGTCGGAAAATACCCGGTATCGAAGCAAACGGTCCAGCATGCGTCCCGGTGTATCGTCATCATCGGCGGGCTGCACCGCCACCAGCGCCAGCAGTCCGGCACCGATCTGGCCCACGGTTTCGCCATCCACGTCCACCCGGGCTTGTTCGACACGCTGGATCAGGCTGATCATCGCTGGTTACGCTCCACGAATTCCCCACGCATCCCAGTGTCCACGAAAACCTCACCCGCCACCGCGCCGGGACCGGGCGGCCGACTCACCTACGCCGCGTTCTGGCTGATCGGCAGCCTGCCGCTGCGCTGGCTGCATCGTCTGGGCGGCTGGCTGGCCCGCCGCAAGCGCGGCCGGGCCTGGCACATCGTGCAGCGAAACCTGGCGCTGTGCTTCCCGGACCTCGATGCCGACCGGCGCCAGGCGCTGGCGGAAGAGACCTTGCGCGAGTCGGGCTGCAGCATGCTGGAGGCGTTCCGGATCTGGACCCGCCCCCATCGTGCCGTGGCCTGGATCCGCGAGGTGGAAGGGGCCGACCTGCTGGCGCAGGCGCGTGCGAAGGGCCGCGGCGTCCTGGTGCTGGCGCCGCATCTGGGTGCCTGGGAGCTGCTGAACCTCTACCTGGCCGGCACAGGCCCTGGTGCCGTGCTGTACCGGCCACCGTCCAGCGCTGCCGTCGAGGCGGCCATCGTGCGCAGCCGGAGCGCCCTGGGCATGGACCTGATCCGTGCCGACAAACAGGCACCACGGACGATCATCCGACGCCTGGCGGCGGGCGATCTGATCGGCATCCTGCCCGACCAGCAGCCGAAAATCGGCGAGGGTGTCTTCGCGCCTTTCTTCGGTGTCCAGGCCCTGACGATGACGCTGGCGCCGCGCATCGCCCAACGCTGCACCGCGCTGTTCGGCTGGGCGGAAAGACTGCCCGGATCATCCGGCTTCCGCATCCATTTCGTGCCGGCGCCCGACGATCTTTACGCGGACGATCCGGTCCAGGCCACGACAGCGATGAATGCCGCCATCGAAGCCCTCGTTCGCCAGGCGCCCGCGCAGTATGCGTGGACCTACAAGCGCTTCAGCCGGCGCCCGCCGGGCGAACCACCCCGCTACGACGCCAATACACGGCGGCGCCGCAACGCCTGAAATCGTGTTGCGGTCCCGATCAGGGCACCGCCTCGGTGGCGTCTCGTCCGGCCTGGATGCCGAGATCCTTGAGCTTGCGATAAAGATGCGTGCGCTCCAGCCCGCACAGGCGTGCGAGCTTGCCGACGCTGCCGCCCGCTTCACGCAGCCGGTGTTCCAGGTAGACGCGCTCGAAATCCTCACGCGCCTCGCGCAGGGGCTTGTCGAAATCGAAAACAGGACCTTCCGCCGGTGGCACCAGGCGGGCCGCCTCGGGCGACCGCGCCAATGCCGGCTCCACCTCCGCCAGGGTGATTTCATCGCCGCCGCCGAGTAGCAGCAGGCGCTGCACCAGGTTGCGCAGCTCGCGCAGGTTTCCGGGCCAGTCGTGCTGGCGCAGGCGGTTCTGCACGGCGACGCCAAAACGGCGATACGGCAGCCGGTCGCGATGGGTGAAGAAGTCGCCCAGATATCCGAGCAGGTCGGGAAGGTCTTCACTGCGCTCCCGCAGCGGCGGTACATGGACCGGCACGACGTTGAGCAGGAAGTAGAGATCCTCGCGCAGTGCGCCCTGCTCCAGACGCTCGTGGGCCGGCTGGCTGGTCGTGGCGATCACGCGGACATCGAAACGGACTGGCGCCTTGCCACCGACGCGCACCAGTTCACCGCGCGCCAGGGTGTCCGCGAGCAGGGCCTGGCTGTCGGGATCCAGCCCGGTGAACTCGTCGAGGAACAGCGTACCGCCGTGCGCACGTTCGATCAGGCCGGCCTGGATGGCATCCGCGGTCTCGCTGCCAAGCAGGGCCATCCGCCGCTCCTCGCCGGTCAAACCGGTCGGCGTCACCACCACGAACGGTCCCGCCCTTCTCGGTCCGCGCCCATGCAGCCAGCGCGCAAGCCCTTCCTTGCCGCTGCCGGATTCGCCCTCCAGCAGCAGCGGTGCCGGATGCCCGGCCAGCCGGTCCAGTTGCTGACGCAGGGTCTGCATGGCCGGACTGTTGCCCACCGGCTCGTTCGGCCAGGTGGCCTGGGCACGCAGGCCGGCGTTTTCCTGGCGCAGTTGGCTGGCTTCCAGCGCGCGCTCGATGGTGATCAGCAGCTTGGCCAGCGCAATCGGTTTCTCTATGAAATCCCAGGCCCCCAGGCGCGTCGCCTCCACCGCTGTCTCGATGGTTCCGTGTCCGGACATGATGACGACCGGGAACGTCAGGCCAGGTCCGGACCAGCTCTTGAGCAGGCTGAGTCCGTCCTCGCCCGGCATCCAGATGTCCAACAGCACCAGACTCGGCCGCTCACGACGGACGCTGGCGCGCGCCGCTTCGGCACCCTCCGCGGTGACCACCCGATAGCCCTCGTCGACCAGGATCTCCTCGATCAGCCGGCGGATATCGGCTTCGTCATCGACAACCAGGATGTAGCCCGGTGACATGGAAACTCCGTTGCAAAAAAACGACAGCGCAGCATAGCGGAGCCGGTCGGCAGGGAACAGGCATCGACGGGCGCCGGCATTGGCCACTCCCGGGGCCGGCGACGCTCGACGGCAACGCCAGTACCTTCAAGGCGCCCGCGGTGCCGATGCCGCCCGGGCATCCAGCGGTCCCTGGCATCAGCCCGCCACACGATTCCACGCCGGCGCGGGCCCGGCGGCGATTCCCGGCGTCGACGCAGGCCTCCTTGCCGACTGGAAATCGGCGCGGCGCGAGATGCAGCACCGGCAGGGCCGCAGGCATCCAGGGACCCGGTGCCTTGACGGGGCCGCGGTGACGCGGCACCCGCTGCGGTCCATGCACTCAGATCGGATCGGCCTGTTCGCTGCGGATGCCATGGCGCTGGAACAGCGCGCGGGCGCGGGCGGCATAGCCATCCTTGCTCAAACCAAGATCGACGACGGCCAGGTCGGGGCGCAGCCAGTGCGCGGCCAGCAGCGCGGTCGATCCTTCACCCAGCACCGTGGCCCCCGCCGGCAGCAACGGCAACAGCAACTCCAGTGGCACCAGGGCCGGCAACGCGAGCGTGTCCCCGATATCCAGCAGGCCGGCCGGATCCGCCTCACGCTCACGCGGATGGTATTTCACGGCCACCCGGCGGCCTTCCGATTGCGCCTGGGCAATGCGGGCGCGCAGGCGCGGCGCCAGTCCCTGGTTCGCACGCAGCTGGTTCGAGTGCGGCAGCACCAGCAGCAGCCCGATTCTGGCCAGCGCGCGGCGGTCGAGGCCGAAGTCACCGGCGGCGCGCAGACCGAGCCGACAGATCGCGCGCGAATCGAACCAGTGTCGCGGCATGCGGCGCCGTTGGCCCGGCGGATACGGCGTGTCCTCGTCGGTGAATACCAGCCATGCCTCGCGGATCCATGACGTGGTGCCGGCGTGATCGGCGCGTTGCCACCAGCGTCCATAGCCGAGCCGCTTCGCGAACGCATCGATGCGCCGCACCAGCGGCCGCTGGCGCACATCGCCCAGGTAGCTGTAGAGGCCGTCGTCGAGGTAGCGCCCGACCGCTTGCCCGGCGCGTGTGCTGGCGCGGTGGAGCGCCAGCTGCGTCTCGGGCTTGCGGTCGTTGCCCAGCCAGACCTCGTCGGGGCGCAGGCTGGCGTCGAGCCTTTCGATTTCCGCCAGCGTCTGGCGCCGCAGCGCGCGCTTGACGCGCAGGCGATGCAGGAAATGGCGGACGCCACGACCACCGTCGCCCGCGCCCATGACATGCTCGGTGTGGCGCCCCGGCAGGCGCGTGATCGCTTCGAAGGGATTGTCGCGCCAGCCTTCGAGCAGTGACTGGAACCGCCCGGCGAGATCGAAGTCCTCGATAAGCAGAAGCCGGGATCGCCCCGGGTGCGCCAGTGCGGCACCGGCGCAGGCCAGCGCGATCATCGGAGTGGAAGCGATGAAGAGTCGCGCCGTCACCGGACAGTCGGCCCTCTGTGTCCGTCGAGCCCCTGCTGCGCCCACACCAGGCGATCGCGAACGGTGATCGCCCGCAAGGCCTCGTTGGCGTCGCGCATGCCGGGCTGCACGTAGCCGCGGTCGTGGTCGAGATGCACGCAGACGGCCGAGAACCGGATCTGCTTGCCGCGCACGCCGGCATTCGCCAGGCGGTCGCCGAACTCGAGGTCTTCGGCACCGTAGCTGAGCCGCTCGTCGAAGCCATTGACGCGAACGATGTCGCTCTTCCAGGCCGAAGCGTTGTGACCGTGCCAGCGCGGTTTCGTCGGCGTCAACGTGTTGAGCAGGCGCTGACGCCACAGGGGATGGCGTGCGATCTTCAGGGTGCGCCGCTTCATGCCATGGGCACGCAGCCAGGCGGCATCGGTGGCGCGCCCGCTGGCGATGTCCTCGGCGGTGATGGCATCGCTGAGCGCGCGCGGCAGCTTGCAGTAACCGCCGGACAGGAAGCGCCCGGGTTCGCGTTCGCGCAGATGGACCGACACGAAGTCCGGCCGTGGAATGCAGTCGCCGTCGGAGAACACGAGGTAGTCGCCGGACGCCGCCAGCACGGCGAGATTCAGGGCACGGCACTTGCGGAACCCGGCGTCGTCCTGCCAGACATGGACGACCGGAAACGGCAGCCGCTGGCGGAGGGCGGCAATGCAGTCACGCGTGTCGTCGCGCGAGCCGTCATCGGCAATCACCACCTCGAAGTCGAGCCGCTCCTGGGCGGCATAGCCGAGCAGGCACTTCTGCAGCCATTCGGGCTGGTTGTAGGTGGAGAGGATGACGCTGGTTGGCATGGTGGCATTGTATCTACGGCAAACCCGGGTCGCATGCCCACCGATATACTGCGCGCCATGTCTATCCACCCCATCCGCATCTTCTGCGGCGCCGACCGCAGCCAGCAGCTGCCCTTCAAGGTATTGGCCGCCTCGATCCGCCAGCACGCCAGCCGGCCGGTCGAGATCCGCACCATCGACAACACCCTGGCGCCGCCGGTCGGCGATTCGCGTTTTGCGCCCTATACCGAATTCTCCTTTGCCCGGTTTGCCATTCCGGCGCTGTGCGGATTCCAGGGGCGCGCGCTGTACATGGACTCGGACATGCTGGTGTTCGCCGACATCGCGCCGCTGTTCGACATCGAATTCGGCGCAGCGAAAGTCCTGATCGAACGCGGGGCCGACCTCGGCAAGGGCAAGCAGGCGGCGGTGATGATGCTCGACTGTTCGCGCCTGGACTGGGATGTGGAGGACATCGTCGGCGGCCTGGGCGTCCGCTACGGCTACAACCCGCTGATGGCGCTGACGCCGCTGCTGTCATCGCAGGAGATCGGCGACGCCCTGCCGAACGGCTGGAACGATCTCGACATCGACCGGCCGGGAACGACCTGCAACCTGCACTACACCGAGATCCGTACGCAGCCCTGGGTCTATCCCTGCCATCCACACGGCGACGTCTGGGTCCGGCACCTGCGCGCACTGCTCGACAGTGGCGAAATCAGCCGCGAGGAACTGCAGACGGAGATCGCCGAAGGCTACCTGCGGCCATCGATCCTGCGCGAGCTGGGCCTGTCCGACGAGCCGGCGGATGCGTCTCCAACCCGCCTGCTGGCCTTCGACCAGGCGCTCGGCTTCGTTCCGAACGGCCGGCTGCTGCGCCGCTTCGCGGAACGCAAGAAGGCGGATGCGGCGCGCCGTCGCGATGAGGCGATCAGCCGGAAGCCGTGGCTCGCCCTCTGGTACCGGCTGCGTCACCGGCTGCGTTACGGCGCCTGAAGGACGGAACGCGGGACTGGGGCCGCCAGCCCGTCGGCGGCGCGCCGCCGAGGCGTCTTCGATCAGTCACGCAACTGCCCCGAATCCCGCTGCCGGCCCCGCAACGCATTGCCGATGCGCGAGGCCAGCCGGCGCATCTGCCGGAAGCGGCGCTGCCGCGACTTCAGGTCGAACAGGGGCACCGCGACCTCGCCGACAATGTTGACGAAGTAGCGACTGCGCGCGACCGGCTGCCGCGGCGTCACCGCGTGCAGGGCATCCAGGCCATTGAGGAACATCACCAGCGTGTTCGCCGTGTAGGGCACCTGGCGCACGGTGTACACGTCCGCCGGTTGAAGTTGGCTGCCGTCGAATCGCGCGGAACGGTCGCGGTAGGCCTGCACCTGCAATTCGCCGCCCACGGTCTCGCGGTCGTGGTCCGGCCGCATGTAGAACAGGCCGGCAAACAACTTGTCCGGCTTGTCGACGTGCGGACCGCGAACGGCCGAAGCGCCCGTGATCACGGGCGAGTTCAGACAGATCTGCGCATCGACCAGCACTTCGGCACGGTCGAAGCCGTCGCGGCGACGCAGGCCGGCACGCCAGCCGGCGATCGGGCCCATGTGGTCTTCCAGCCACGGGTAGCGCGCACGGATGGCCGGCGCGAACGCGGAAAGCACGGCATCGAGGAACGGCTGCGACACGTTCGCGGCAATGAAATCGCGCCAGAGCGGATCCAGCTGACTGTCGACAAGCGTCTGCTGCGCGGACCAGCTGAATCGGCGGTTGTCGCCGGGCTCGCCGCCCTGGCGGATGCAGGCGTCCGTGGGCAACGTGGCTGCCAGCGACGCGTACAGCGCTGCCGGCAACGCGTCATGGACGACGTAATGGGGAAAGGGCTGCTCCGCGTACTGCGAAGGCGCCAGGGCATTGCCCAGGTGGATCATGTCCAAGGTTCCAGAACCGCTACGGGAAGTCTAGACGGAAGCAGCGTCGACGACGATGGGCGCGCTCAGGCAGGCAGCCACAGTCGCAGGTAGGCACCGCCAGCCTCGGCATTGCCGGCCTCCAGGCGACCGCCATGCTCGGCCATGATGCGCTGGACGATCACCAGCCCCAGACCGGAACCGCGCGGCTTGCTGCTGCGATACGGTTCCAGCGCGCCGATATCGAAGTCCGCGGGCAGCCCCGGGCCCTGATCCCGCACCTCGACCACCGCCTGGCGACCGCCTTCGGTTTCGACCAGCGCCGTGGTGACCGCCAGGCGGGGCGCCGGCAGGTCCGCCATGGCTTCGATGGCGTTCTTGATCAGGTTGTGCAGCACCTGGCGCAGGCGGTCGGGATCGGCGTCGACGAGGATCTCCGTGGCGGCCAGCGCCTGCTCGATATGCAGGCGCGGATCCTGGCCGTACAAGGCCAGCACGTCGCCGACCAGCGCATTCAGGCCGATGCGCACGCGTCTTGGCGGTTGCGGGCGCGCGTAGTCGGAAAAGGCGTTGACCAATGTCTTCAGCGACTCGACCTGCGACACGATGGTCCCGGTCGCGCGTTCGAGCACCTCGGCATCGTCCGGCGGCAGGCGACCGAGGTAGCGCCGGCGCAGCCGCTCGGCGGCGAGCTGGATCGGCGTGAGCGGATTCTTGATCTCGTGCGCGAGACGGCGCGCCACTTCCGCCCAGGCCGCTTCGCGCTGGCCGCGACCGAGTGCACCGGCATCGTCGAAGACCACGAGCTGACCGCGACCACCGTCCGGCTCCGCCAGCGCCCGGCCACGCAGCAGCAGCGCACGCGGCGGCAGCGCCGCATCCAGACGGACCTCTTCATGCCAGTCGCCGATGTCGCGTTGCCGCTCGGCGATGCGTTGGGTGAACGGCTGCACGGCCGGATACCGCTGCCCGAGTGCCGCCACGTCGGCACCGATCACATCGCCGCCATTCACCCCCAGCAGCTGTTCGGCCGCGGTGTTGAGAAGGCGGACCCGACCGCGGCCGTCGAGGCCGATGACCGCGCTGGAGATATGCGCGAGCACGGCGTCCAGATAGGCGCGCTGCGCTTCCAGCAATGACTGCTGGCCCAGGATGTCGGCACGGGCGCGGCCGAGCTCGTCGCTCATGCGGTTGAAGGCCAGGATCAGGTCGGCGAGCTCGTCGTCGTTGCCGGGTGAAGGCAAGGCGCGATACTCGCCGCGACCGATCGCCGCCGTCGCCGCGGCAAGGTTCGCCACCGGTGTCACCAATCGCCGCGAACCGCGCAAGGCCAACAGCAGTGCCGCCAGCAACACGAGCATCAGCACCAGGCCGAGGATGATCGCCATGCTGACCTTGAGCGCGCCACGCAGGAAGTCGAGCTGCCGGTAGTCCGCCACGGCGCGGTCGATGCGATGCGCCAGTGGTGCGTAACGTGGCGGCACCGGAAACACCGCCTGCACGACATCACCGACCGCGAGCAGGGCGCCGACATCCACGCGCGCCAGCGCGCGCAGCACCAGCGTGTCGCCGCGACTCTCGACCACCGCGACATGGCCGTCGGTGCTCAGGCGCAGGCGCAGCTGTTCGGGCGGCGTTTCCGGGCGCAGCCAGTCCGGATCGGCGCTCGCCGACGCACGCAGCGATCCATCTGCGGCCAGCACGCTGATCTGCAGCGCCGCCAGCTCGTCGATGGCGTCGTCGAGCGCCTGCTGCCAGTCAGCCGGCGGCAGACGCGACAGCCGCCGCGCCACGTTGGCGGTGGCCTCCTCGGCATCACCGCGACGTTCTTCCAGATACAGCCGACCGACTTCGAGGGCATCGTCGAGAGCGCTCGCGACCGGTGCGGCAAACCGGCTGTCGACCGTACCGAACAGGAAGTTCAGCGCAAACACGAACACGATGAGCGCCGGCAGGACACCGATCGCCAGCAGCAGCCAGAGAAGTCGCGCATTCAGGCGCGCACCGGGCTGTCGTGCGCGCACCGCGCGGAACAGCCGCAGCACCTGCAGCACGATGATGGTCCCCAGGCCCAGGGCGAGCAGCGCGGCCAGGCCCAGCAAGGCCGGGTAATACGGGCCGAGACGGGCGCGCCCGACGGTGGCGTCGTTGGCGAGGAACAGCCCGGCTGCACTCAGGGCGACAATCGTCGCGCCGACGAGCAGGCCGGCGGCCCAGCGGCTCAGTGTCGCCCGGCCGGCCACGTGACCACTCCACTATCCAGGTGCCAGTCGAAATCGAAGACCGCCGACAGGGCAAGCGGCGACGGCAGGCGACCGCGATCCAGATAGACACGCAGTTGCAGTGCGCCGTCATGGCCAGCGTCCAGCGGCAGCGGCCATCGCTCCAGCGCAGCCAGGGCCGCGGAACGGCTGTCGTAACTGCGGCTGTAACCGCTGGCCGGCTCGCGCAACTGGTACTGCCGGCTCAACGGCAGGTAGCGCAGTTCCCGGCGTTGCGTGCTGCGCACCCCGTCGGCCTGGAACTCGCAGCGGAAATTCAGCGGTACGCCGCGCGCCAGGCCCTGCGTCACCGTCGCCGGCAGGTCCAGGCGCAGGCTGACTTCGAGGTGTTCGTCAACCGAAGGATAAACATCGACAATGTGCACGCCGGCTCCGTGTCTTTCGCAGGCGGCAAGCAGCAGCGTGGCCAGCAGTGCGAGCGTGCAGGCACGCACTTGCCGGAAGGTCCCGCGCCGCAGCCGGTCCGGCGGCGACCCGCGCGCCCTGCCCGTCATGGCGGCGCGCCGGGGCGTCGGCATCAGTCGCGCACCAGCAGCGCGTAGGCGAAGCCGTCACCACCCTCCGGGTGCGGCAGGCACTGCACCACGCCACCGGCCAGCCGTCGCGCGCCCTGCACCGGCGCTGGCAGCGCACGGGCATCGGGATGACGGGACAGGAAGGACGTGAGCACGGCTTCACTCTCGGCGCGCAGGACGGAACACACGGCATAGAGTAGGCGTCCGCCCGGCGCCAGCAAAGGCCAAAGTGCAGCGAGCAGGCGTGCCTGCTGGCGCGCCAGTTCGGCGATGTCGCCTTCGCGCCGGTGCAGGCGGACGTCCGGCTGGCGGCGGCCGATGCCGGTGGCGGAACACGGGGCGTCGAGGAGGATGCGGTCAAAGGCCTGGCCGTCCCACCAGCCCGACGGATCGCCGGCATCACCGCTGCGCAGCTCGACAGCAGTGTTGTGCAGCTGCAGGCGTTCGAGGTTGTCGCTGATGAGGCGAAGGCGCGCCGGGTCGCTGTCCAGGGCGATCAGCGAAGCGACCGCCGGCTGCCATTCCAGCAGCTGCGATGTCTTGCCGCCCGGCGCGGCGCAGGCGTCGAGCACGCGCTGGCCGGGCTGCGGATCCAGCAGCAGAGCCGCGTATTGCGCCGAGGCATCCTGGACGCTGACGCGCCCGTCCGCAAAGCCCGGCAACTTCGCCACCGGCAGCGGCGTTTCCAGGCGCAGGGCATCGGGCAGTTGCGGGTGCGGCTGCGCGGGAATGCCGGCGGCGCGCAGTTC
This sequence comes from uncultured Rhodanobacteraceae bacterium, assembly GCA_964647135.1. Taxonomy (GTDB): domain Bacteria; phylum Pseudomonadota; class Gammaproteobacteria; order Xanthomonadales; family UBA2363; genus Pseudofulvimonas. The sequence continues at coordinate 16,673 of CAZYHP010000027.1, read as the reverse complement.
GTCGAGATAGGGGTCGCGGCTGCTTTGGCGCCGGTTCACGCGCAGCCACATCGGCGCCTCGGCGTTGCCGGCGGCAAGGATGTCCTGCCAGTCGTCCGGCCAGTCGCGCCGCAGCGCATCGATCAGCCATTGCGGATGGCACCAGTGCGGTTCGTCTCCGGCATCCAGCTGCACCGCCAGCGTGTCGCGTTCGCGCAGCCAGCGACGCAGGACGGCATTGCCCAGGCCAGCGAACTGCTCGCAGCGAAGGGCACGGATCGCAGCCACGGTTTCGGCGACCACGGCATGTGCCGGCATGTCGAGTGCTTCAATCTGCGCAAAGGCGGCGATCAGCGCGGCTTCCACCGGTGCGGCACGCGCCGGCAGGGGACGCTGCAGCAGCAAGGCCAGCAATGCGCGATAGCGCAACGCGCCGCGTACACTGGCCAACACAATGGCGTGCAGCAATCCGCGATCACGCGGATCGCCGATACGTGCTTCGGCCGGGCCCAGGACCGCCTTGAGTGAGCGACCCGCCAACACCTGCGCCAGCACTTTCGCCGCCTGGGCACGCAGCTGGCCGGAGGCGTTCATGCCGTCGCCGGCAAGGTCGGACGGCCATTGAGGTAGTCGGCGATGGCGATCCGGCGACCGCCGGCGCGCTGCACGCCGAGCAGGCGCAATGCGCCTTCTCCACAGGCGATGTCGATATGGTCCCGACCCACGCGCAGCACGGTGCCCGGCGCTTGCGCGTGGCCTTCGTCCAGCGGCCGCGCCTTCCAGATGCGCAGTGTTTCGCCGGCGACGTCGGCCTGCGTGCCCGGCCAGGGCTCGAAGGCGCGGATGGTGCGGTCGAGCACCGCGGCCGGCCGTGACCAGACCAGTTGCGATTCGCTTTTTTCGAGCTTGTGCGCGTAGGTGACCCCTTCTGCCGGCTGCGGTTGCGCGATCGGCAATGTGCCGTTCGCCAGTCGCTGCAGGCCCTCGCCAAGCACGCGCGCGCCGAGTGTCGACAGGCGGTCGTGCAGCGTCTGGCCGGTGTCGTCGTCGCCGATGGGCGTGGCCGCTTCGAGGATCACCGGGCCGGTGTCGAGCCCCGCTTCCATCTGCATCAGGCAGACACCGGTTTCGCGGTCTCCGGCCAGCAACGCGCGCTGGATCGGCGCCGCGCCGCGCCAGCGCGGCAGCAGCGAAGCGTGCACGTTCCAGCAGCCGTGGCGCGGCATCGCCAGCACCTTCTTCGGCAGGATGAGACCATAGGCGATGACGATCATCAGGTCCGGCGCCAGCGCGGCCAGTTCGGCCTGCGCCTGCGCATCGCGCAGCGTTTCCGGCTGCAGGACCGGTACACCGGCTGCCAGCGCGCGCTGCTTCACCGGCGAGGCGGCGAGCTGGCGACCCCGTCCGGCCGGACGATCCGGCTGCGTGTAGACGGCAACGACCTCATGGCCGGAGGCCAGGGCCGCCTCCAGGCCGGGCACGGCGAATTCCGGCGTGCCGGCGAACACCAGCCGCATGCGTCCACTCATCGGGGACAACCTCAGGCGGCGCTGCGTGCGCGTTCGCGCTGGGCCTTGGCGAGGCGCTTGCGCACCATTTCGCGCTTCAGCGGCGACAGGTAGTCGACGAAGACCTTGCCGTCGAGATGGTCGATCTCGTGCTGGATGCAGACGGCCAGCAGTCCGTCTGCGGTCAGTTCGAACGGCTGCCCATGACGGTCCAGCGCCCGCACGGTGACGGTATCGGCGCGCTCGACATCGGCATAGATACCCGGCACCGACAGGCAGCCTTCCTGGTAGACCTGGCTACCCTGCTTGTCGGCGATTTCCGGATTGATGAACACCAGCGGCTGGTCCTTGCCCTCGCTGACGTCGATCACCATGAAGCGCTTGTGGACATCCACCTGCGTGGCCGCCAGGCCGACACCCGGCGCCGCATACATGGTCTCGAACATGTCGTCGATCAGCGCCTGGAAGGCGTCGTCGAACTGCTCCGGCGACACCGGCTTGGCCTTGGTGCGCAGACGCGGATCGGGGAATTCGAGGATGTCGAGCAGGGCCATGGGTTGTCTCCTGACGGCAATCTGGTGCGGGCGGCCGTCGATTCAAGGGCAGTCTAGCAGCCCGGCCTGTCGCGGCGGTTCCGGGCGGCCCTGCGGTTCAGTCGCGACGGTATCGCCTGGACGCCTGCGCGGCGCCGCCACACGGGCGTTCGCCGGCACCGGCAAGGTGTTGCCGGATACGGCAGGGTCAGCCCCCGGCGCCGCAGGCGCCGGCCACCGGACGCGCGTTCAGATCTCGCCGTCGGCGCCGATGAGGACGCGGTCGGCACGGCGCTGCGCGAACAGGCCCACCGTCACCACGCCGACGATCTGGTTGATCGCCGTTTCCAGCGCCACCGGGTCGCTGATGTGCAGGTGGTGGACGTCGAGGATCCAGTTGCCGTTGTCGGTGACCACGCCGTCGCGCCAGACCGGTTGGGCGCCGAGGTCGACCAGCGCGCGCGCGACGTGGCTGCGCGCCATCGGAATCACTTCGACCGGCAGCGGGAAGCGGCCGAGCACCTCGACGCGCTTGCCGGCATCGATGATGCAGACGAACTGGCGCGCCACCGCGGCGATGATCTTCTCGCGCGTCAGCGCGCCGCCCCCGCCCTTGATCAGGCAGCGGCTGCCGTCGCACTCGTCGGCGCCATCGACGTACAGCGGCAGTTCGCCCACGGCATTGAGATCGTAGACGGGAATGCCCTGCTGTTTCAGCAGCGCCGTGCTGGCTTCCGAACTGGACACCGCAGCCTCGATGTCGTGGCGCATGCGCCCCAGTCCTTCGATGAACCAGCGCACCGTCGAACCGGTGCCGACCCCGACGATGCTGCCGGGTTCGACCAGGGACAAGGCGCGCTCGGCGGCGGCGCGCTTGCCGATTTCGGCGTCAGTCATGGATTCTTTTTCTCCTGCGCAAGGATGGCGCGCCAGTGCGCCGCGGTCAGCGGCAGGACGGAAAGCCGGTTGCCGCGCTTGACCAGCGGCGAGCCTTCCAGCGCCGCCATCGGCTTGAGTTCTTCCAGCGTGACCAGCCGCTCGAGCTTGCGTACGAAAGCGACATCGACCAGCCACCAGCGCGGCTCTTCGGGCAGGCTGCCTTCGTCGTAGTACTTGCTGTCGCGTCTGAACTGGCTGGGGTCGGGATAGCTGTCGCTGGCGACTTCGGCGATGCCGGCCACGCCGGGCGTGGCACAGGCGGAGTGGTAGATCAGCACGCCATCGCCGGGTTGCATGTCGTCGCGCATGAAGTTGCGCGCCTGGTAGTTGCGCACGCCATCCCAGGGCTCGCGTCCGCGGGCGGCGAGGTCGTCGATGGAAAAGCTGTCCGGCTCGGTCTTCATCAACCAGTAGCGCAGGGCACGTTTGCTGCTCATGGGCAGGGCTTCGCCTAGATCCGATCGCGACAGTCTAACTGTTGCAGTCCAGCCAGCCGTCCTCGGTCACGACGGCGTCGAGGCGGACATCCCAGGGGTCGGCCGGCAATCGCCCGAATTCCTGGACGGCGAACGCGACGCCGATGAGCAACGGCCGGGTCGAATCGCGCCGGAAGGCGAAGCAGCGGTCGTAATAACCGGCGCCGCTGCCCAGGCGTACGCCGCGACGGTCGAATCCGAGCAGTGGGAGCAACACGGCATCCAGACAATGCGGCTGCACCGGCAAGGCGTGGCGGTCCGGCTGCGCGATCGCGAAGGGTCCGGGCACTAGTGGCGCACCGGACTGCCAGCGCCGGAACTGCATGAGCCCGCCATCCTCGATCGCCGGCAACGCGAGTTCGACGTCGGCCAGGCTTGCATACAGTGGCGACAGGTCCAGTTCGGAAGCTACCGCGGCGTAGCCGGCGATGCGCCGCCAGCCGTGGTGGTCGATCCGGCGCCGGAGCTGTTCTGCCACCACGGCTTGCGCCTGCGTGCGTTGCGGCTTCGCCAGTCCACGACGCCGCTGCCGTGCCAGCATCCGCAACGAAGTCTTGTCGGGGCTGGCATCCAAGAGAAAGGGCATCCTCCGCCGTGCCGGTACACATCGACGACCTTGATCCCTGTATCACAGGGGGGAAGGCTCGTGGTTCCTTAAGGCTTTCCGCTACCAGGGCGGACCTGCACACCGGACTCCAGTCGCCGTCCCGGGGGCCGACATTAACGGGTCAAGGCAATATGAAGTGTGTTGCCGAGCACCGCAGAGGATACCGGGGTCGATTCTAGGCGCAGCGGGACGCAGTTGGAAGCGGAATCTTCGTCATGTTCAGGAAGGCGCGCACCGCGCGCGTCCCTGCTGCAAGCACTAGCATTGGCGAAGGCTCAGTCGTCGCCCAGCACCCGCTCCAGGCGTTGCAGCAGCCGCGCCAGTTCCTGGCCGACATCGCCGGAAACCGCATCGGCACGAGCGCTGTGCTGTTGCTGTTCGTGCGCCAGATTCAGGGCAACCATGATCGCCAGCCTTTCCAGCGTGGCGCTGCGGTTGTGCTGGCGCAGATCGCGCAGGCGGGTATCGAGCAGACGCGCGGCGGCGAGAAGCGCCTCGCGTTCACCAGGCGGGCAGGCGACCAGGTAATCGCGATCGAGGATGCTGACGCTGACCGTATTCGCCGGACTCTCGCTCATGAGTGGCCTTCCATCTGCTTCAGGCGCGCGATCATCGCTTCGACGCGCGTGCGTGCCTGTTCGTTCTTGGCCAGCAGGGTGGCGCGTTCGGTGGTCCAGGCGTCCTGGCTGGCACGCAGCACGCGGTTCTCTTCACGCAGCCGCTGGCAGACGACAGCCAACTGGTCGAGGCGCCCGCTCAGCTGATCGATCAGTTCGCGGACATCGTGTTCAGTCGGCATCACCACTCCCGGTCAGGATCAGGACAAGCATAGGCAGCGGCTGCCCATGCGGTCAACGCGCGTCATGGTCCTTCAGCCAGCGCGCGAAGTCGGGCGGCGCCATCGGCCGGCCGAACAGGTAGCCCTGGCCTTCCGTGCAGCCCAGCCCGGTGAGGAAGCTGGCCTGGTCCTCGGTTTCGACGCCTTCGGCCACCACGCGCAGGTTCAACGAGCGCGCCAGCGCCACCATCGCCGCCAGCAGGCGTGCCGCTGCGGCATCGCTGCCGATGTCGGCGATGAACTCCGGCGCGATCTTCAGCGCGTCGATGGGCAGGTGCTTGAGGTGGGAGAACGACGAATAGCCGGTGCCGAAGTCGTCGAGGGTGATGGCGATGCCCATCGTGCGCAGCGCCTCGAGCCGCGACGCCGCGACCGCGGTGCTTGCCAGCAGCGCGCTTTCGGTGACTTCCACCTCGATCACCTCGCCAGGGACGCCCGCCTGCTCGAGGCGGTGGCGGAAGCGGTCGGGGAACTGCTCGTGCTGGAGCTGCGCGGCCGATACGTTGATGGCGATACGCCGGGCGGGATCTCCGGTGATGTCGCCGGCACCCAGGCCCCGTGTCGCCTGTGCCAGCACCCAGTCGCCGAGGCCCTGGATGAGACCGGCATCTTCCGCCACCGGCACGAAGAGATCCGGCGGAACATCGCCGAGCAGCGGACTCGACCAGCGCACCAGCACTTCGGCGCCGGCATAGCGGCGGTCGGCCAGCGTCACCTTCGGCTGCAGCGCCAGCGTGAACTCCTCGCCTTCCAGCGCCTGGTGCAAGGCGAGCAGCAGGCGCTGGCGTTCGCGCGGCCCCTGCTCCAGCGCTGGCGAAAACACGACACAGTGATCGGGGCTGGAGGTCTTGGCGTGGTAGGCAGCCAGGTCGGCGCGGTGGAAAAGGCTCGCGGCGTCCTCGCCATGGTCGGGAAACAGCGAGACACCGACGCTGCCGTGGACGCGGACCGTCGGGCCGTCCTCCAGGCGCAGGGGTGCGCCCAGTCCGTCGCGGACTGCACAGGCGATGGCCAGCGCCGCCGCCGCATCCGCCACCGGCACGACGAGCACGAATTCATCCCCGGCAAGATGCGAAGCGATCACCGCGTCGCTGATCGACGCCAGGCGCTGACCGACGGCATGCAGCACCGCATCACCGAGGTCATGGCCGAACGCCACGTTGATCTGCTTGAACCGATCCAGATCGACGCACAGCACAGCAAGGCGACCGCCGCGCCGGCGCTGGCGGTCGCAGCAGTCCTGCAACTGGCTGAGGAAATCGCGCCGTTCGGCGAGAACCGCCGCGCGGAAGACATCGCCACGCGCGGATGGGCCGACGGCGCTGGCGACGGAACCACCTTTGGACAATGACGCATTCAGGCCCTTGAAGGCCATCGACGTGTACTCCGCCGGGCGGCAACCCCCCTGGCAGCCGCTGTGCGCAGTGTGCGCGAAGAAAGGCGGCTGCGCCAGCGGCAGCCTTACCTCGCGCCCGCCTGGCGCGCGCCGATGGCCTCGAGGTCACGGCGGGCGCCGTCGACCATGACGCCCTTCGCGTCGGCAGCCTCCAGTCCGAGCAGACCCGAACGCAGCAACGGCGCTGCCTGGTCGACCTCGCCGCGTGCGAACAGAACGCGGCCGCGGGCAAGATCGAGGCGATGCTGCCATAGGCCATCGGCGGCGCTGGTTTCCAGGACCTGCGCCGACAACGGCCGAAGAAGCCGGGACGCCGCCTCGATATGCCCGAGCTCGACCTCGACCAGCGCGAACCAGAGTGCGACCATCTGGCTCACCGGATTGTCCTCGCCCAGCAATGCCGTCAACTGCGCGTGGGCCGGTGCGATGCGTTCGCGCGCCGGCTCGAAGCGGCCGCTTTCATAGAACACCTGTCCCCAGTTGAACAGCGCGATGTTGCTGACATTGTGCGCTTCGCCCAGGCGCGCACCGAGCCCGCGATAGACCTGTTCGGCATGGTCGAGCGCCACCGGCCAGTCGCGCCGGTGCACGGCGATATCGAACAGGTCACTGAGCACCATGATGTGCCGCGTGTGGTCGGCGCCGAGCAGGTCGACGATCGTCTCCTGCGCGGCGAGAAGATCCGCCTGGGCAACGTCGTAGTCGCCCTGGGCGATCAGCGCCTTGGCCACGGCCGCGCGCGCGAAGGCCAGCACCAGGCCATTGTCCTGCGGTCGCGCCTTGATTTCGGCGATCAACGCCTGTCCTTCGGCCTCGGCACCCGACGCATCGCCGGTCAGGGTGAGTGCGTTGATCAGGTCCATGCGCATGGAATCGCGGACCGTGAAGGCGTCCGGGTCGATCTGGCGCGACAGCGGAATTGCCTCCTGGTACATCGGCAGCGCCGCCGCATAGGCGCCGCGGTTCATGTGATAGATGCCCCAGGCCGAAAGGCGAAGGTAGCGGCGCACCGGGTCGGCGCTGTCGCCGACCCGTCGATCCAGTTCGGCCAATTGCGCCTGTGCTTCGTCGAACTTGGCCACGCGCGTCAGCAGGCGAACCAGCATGGCGCGGGCCCGCAGTGCCTCCACGCTGTCGGCACCGCCCTCGCCTTCGTACAGGACCAGGGCCTGGCGCGCCTCGGCCTCGGCCTCGGGCAGGCGCTCGATGGTGTTCAACAGGGCGGCCAGACTGGCGCGGATCGAGGCCTGCACATGTGGCTGCGCCGCGAAGCGACCGTCGATGCGCTCGCGCGCGGCCAACAGCAGCTCCTCCAGCGAAGCGTTGCGCCCCTTGGTGCTGATCAGGGGATTGGATGCACCGATGAGGTCTTCATTGAGAAACCGGTTGATCGCCTGCGCGGTGGCCAGTTCGCGCTCGGCCGCCTGTCGCGCGTGGCGGGCGGTGCTGTACAAGCCGAGGATCACGCCCAGGCCGGCAACCAGGGCGGTGACCAGCGCTACCAGATAGGGCCGGCGGGCGCGGCTGCGCGCCAGCGCGACGCGATCGTGTTCTGCCTGGCGGGCGGCATCGGCGAGCCTTTCGCGCTCGCGACGCCGCGCCGACACGGCGCGCAGGCGCATTGACAGATCGGCAGCCGAGGCCAGGCGATGCGCGGGATCACCGCGCGTCGCCAGGGCAATGTCCTCGCACAGGAGGTCGTCGCCGATGTCGTGCTCCCAGCCGGACGCCATCGGCCGATTCATGTCGCCAACCAGCAACTGGTAAAGCACCACGCCCAGCGCAAACACGTCGCTGCGCACGGTGGGCACCTGGCCGGAAAACACCTCCGGCGCGATGTACAGCAGCGTGCCGGACGAGGTCGCCGGCGCCAGGCCCTGGACCGTCGACAGGCCGAAGCGGGTAATGCCCAGGTCGCGCAGGCGGTCGGGATCGAGCAGGCCGCCACTGCCGAAATCGGTGAGCCGGATCCGCCGGGCGCCCTCTTCGTTCACCTCGACCAGGATATTCGCCGGCTTCAGGTCCTTGTGCAGGACGCCTACCGCATGCGCGGCAGCCACGGCATCGGCAACCTGCAGGAACAGTTCGATGCGCTCGTCGCGGCCGAGCGCATCCAGGTGCTGCGCCGACCAGACCAGCAGGTCCTCGCCGCCGTACTCGCACTCCAGGAAATACGGCGGGCTCTCGAAATTCCAGTCGATCAGCCGGACGACAGGCGCGGGATCATCCAGGCTTTCCTGCAGTACCCGGGACAGGGTCGCCTCGCGCTTGAGATCGGCCAGCCGGGCCGGACCACCGGCGAACTTGTAGACGCGCAGACCGCGCGTGCGCAACTGTTCGGCCAGCCACACTTCGCCGTCTCTGCGTCCTCCCAGTTGCCGGCGCAGGATGAAATTCTCGCGGCGTGGCACCGGGTCGCCGACCGCAAGTGCCAGGGCGCTGCCCAGCGCCGGCTTCTGCGCCGTCCGTTCGAAGACGCCGTTCAGCCGATAGCCGACCCGCGGCACGGTGGCCAGCAATTCGGCGTTGTCCTCGCCCAGCGCGCGACGCAGTTTGGCGATGGCATTCGGCAGCACCTTGTCGACGGTCACCAGCCCGGTCCAGACCTGGTCGAACAGGTCGTCCTTGGTCACGACCTCGCCGGCATGACGCAGCAGCAGGGCCAGCACCTGCAGTGCACGGCGCTCGATGTCGACCCGCAGTCCGGCGACCCGAAGCTCGAAAGCGGACTCGTCGAACTCGGCCGTACCGAACCGGTAACGGTGGAGCGAGCCCGCCTGGGCATCCGCATCCGCGCTCACGACAGCACCGCTACCGCGGCCCTCGATGAGCGAAAAACACCTGCGAATTCAATGTCAAAAAGCTCAGCCACGGGCCGTTTCCATTTCGTTACCACGACGATACCGCGCCGTGCCGACAGGGCGGGAGTGCAGATCGTAACGTCCCGGCGCGCACCGGGAACCCACCGGTTCCGGGCGTCGAACGTCGTTCCGGACCGGCCCGACGCGAATCCTCCCGCCCCTCCCAGCACGGAGCCATCGAATGCCTTATCGCCTCATTCTTCTTGCCGCGTGCGCAGCTGTGCCTGCCACCGGATATGCGCAATCCTCCGACCCGCACTGGCGCGTCGTCGTCGCCAACAGCGACGCGGACGCGGTCCTGCCCTCCCTGCTTCCGGGCGCGGGCAATTTCGACATCAGCCGCGTCGTCCTCAGCGACGGCGACGGCACGCTGGGCTTCGCCCGCCAGCACAGCACCGAACCGCACAGCCTCTGGGTGGAACGCAACGCGGCGCTGGCCCCCTACGCGACCCTGCTCGCGACCGGCGCAGCGGGACCCGGACGGTCCGGCGGCGAAGCCGGACATGTCTTCCGGACACTCTGGTACAAGACCGAGGGCAGTGTCGGCGCCCACCGGGTGTTCGCGGCGCGCGCCGGCGACCCGACCCAGCCCGCGGATGCGGCGACCTATGGCATCTGGCGCTGGAATGGCCAGCGCAATACCGAAATAGCGCGCCTGGACACGGCCGGCGGCCTTGCTCCCGGGTTCACCCCGGACATCCAGTTCACCAGCTTCGGCAGCACGGGCAACACGAACTACCCCAATTCGGAGGCCTTGTCGGACGGACGCGCGCTGATCCAGGCAACCGTGACCGGTGGCCTGAAGGCCGTCGTGCTGCACACGCCGGGCCAGGGCAACCAGGGTTGCCTGCTCGAGAACTCCACCGATCCGGCCTGGTCGCCGGATGTCGATGCCGACGCCTACTTTCTCGATAGCGGCCTGGCGACCATTCAATCCGCCGTTCCGTCGGCCGACGGCGCGGTCTATATCGCCGCCGCCTATCGCATCGGCGCCGGCTCGTCGCAGCGCGGCATCTTCCGCCTCTGCGATGGTGCACCGCGCAGCCTCGCCCGCTCAGGCGTGACCGGCGCCTTCGGCCCGGGACTGGCCGACACGACGGCCACGTTCACCGAGTTCGACCGGGTCCGACCCAACGACCAGGGTGGACTGTTTTTCTGGGCCAGGGGCACCGGTGCCGCAGGCGCCTTCAGCGGCGGCTTCCACCACGGATATGGCCTGAATCGGCCGCTCTGGCTGAACGGCACCGACGGCAGCTACGGCCCGGGTTACACCAGCTACGCCTTCGACCAGAGTGGCGCACCGGTCCTGTTTGCCGCCGGTCAGTACGCCGTACTGCACACCACCATCCGTCCGGCTGCGGGAAGCACGTCCATTCGGGGCCTCTGGCGCTTGCGTCCAGGCCAATCGCCCGAACCCGTCGCCATCGTCGGCGACACCGGCGCCTATGCGCCGGCTGCGGGCCGTGCTTGGCGCAGTTTCGCGCTCACGACCATCCTCGATAACGGCGACATCCTGACCGTGGCGGAGATCAGCAACCCGACCACCACCGGCGTGTGGCGCCTGCGTCCGGGCGCAGCTCCCGAGCGCCTGCTGGCGGTTGGCGACCTGGTCTCGACGCCCACCGCCACCGGGCTGGTGCAGCGCGAAGTCACGTCGATCAGCACCAGCGCGTTCGACGACATGAGCCCACGCACCGACAGCTGGGCCTCGCGCCAGGGTGACGTGCTGGTACGCGCCAATGTGCAGGGCATTCCGAGCACCGCCCAGGTCCATGTGCGCGGACGCGGCGGCCGCTCAGATGCCCTTTTCGCCCACGATTTCGACTGATCGCGACTTCGCCACACCGGATGCGGCAACCGCGTCCGGTGTGACGCTCGGCTACACTGGCTCCCTCTTCCCAGCACTGCGCCAGACCCGTGGACCAGCGTTCCGACATCGATTACCCGGCGTTGCAGCGCCGACTTTCCGCACTGAGCGTGTCCGCTGCCGAACTGCATGGCAGTTTGTGCGGATTCCTCTGTGCCGGCGGCGAACCGACGCCGGGCTATTGGCTCGACCAGCTCAAGATCGACCCGGAAGGACTGGATGCCGAGGGTCGCGATGACCTCGAGACATTGCGCCGGTCAACCCTGCGTCTGCTTGATGATCCCGACATCGGTTTCGCCCTGATGCTGCCGGACGACGACAGCGCCATGTCGCAACGGGTCAACGCCTTGTCGCAATGGTGCGGCGGCTTCCTCGGCGGCTACGGGCTGGGTGGGACGAACCCGGCGAGCGGGCTTTCCGAGGACGGACGCGACGCCTTGCGCGACCTCGGCCGCATTGCCCAGTTCGGCTACGAGGCCGGAGAAGAGGAGGAGGACGAGAACGCCTTCGCCGAGATCCTCGAATACGTCCGTGTTGCCGTGGTCCTGCTCCGGCAGGAGGGCCTGCCCGGCAGCGACAGCGCGACCAGCGCTACCCGGCACTGATCGATGGACATGCCGGTCGCTGAATTCGCGCGGCGCCGCCGGCAGCTGATGCGGATGATCGGTGGCGACGCCATCGCGATCATTGCCGCCGCGCCCGAGCGCGTGCGCAGCAACGACACGCTGTATCCCTATCGCCAGAACAGCGACTTCCACTACCTCTGCGGCTTTCCCGAGCCGGACGCGGTGCTGGTGCTGGTGCCGGGCCGTGCGGCGGGTGAGACGCTGCTGTTCTGTCGCGAGCGCGATCCGGACCGCGAACGCTGGGACGGCCCGCGCGCCGGCCTGGAGGGCGCCGTCGAACAGTACGGTGCCGACGATGCCTACCCGATCGGCGATATCGACGACATCCTGCCCGGCCTGATCGAAGGGCGCAGCCGCATCCATTTCCACATCGGGCGCGACGCCGACTTCGACCAGCGGCTGATCGGCTGGGTCAACCGCGTGCGCGCCGATGTCCGCCGGGGCGCCGTGCCGCCGCACGAAATCTCCGCGCTCGGCAGCCTGCTCAACGAAATGCGCCTGCTGAAGTCTCGCGCAGAGCTGAAGCTGATGCGCGAAGCGGCACGCATCTCCGTACGTGCGCACCAGCGCGCGATGGCGGCGACGCGACCGGGACTGCGCGAATACCACATCGAAGCCGAACTGCTGGCCGAATTCCGCCGCGGCGACGGCGTGCCGGCCTACGAATGCATCGTCGGCGCCGGCGCCAACGCCTGCGTGCTGCATTATCGCGCCGGCCCGGCCGAACTGCGCGACGGCGAGCTGCTGCTCATCGATGCCGGCGCCGAATACCGCAGCTACGCCGCCGACATCACGCGCACGTTTCCCGTCAATGGCCGATTCTCGCCGGCGCAGCGCGCGCTGTACGAAGTCGTGCTCGACGCCCAGGCGGCCGCCATCGATAGCGCCCGCATCGGGCAAGCGTATTCCGGCATGCACGAGGCGGCGGTGAAGGTGCTGACGGAAGGGCTGATCGCGCTGGGCCTCATCGAAGGACCGCTGCGCACCGCGATCAAGGAAGAGCGCTACCGGCCCTACTACATGCACAAGACCGGCCACTGGCTGGGCCTGGACGTGCACGATGTCGGCGACTACCGCATCGATGGCCATTGGCGCGAACTGGAGGCGGGCATGGTCTGCACCATCGAGCCGGGCCTCTACATCGCGCCGGACGCACCGGTGGCGGCGAAGTGGCGCGGCATCGGCATCCGCATCGAGGACGATGTGCTGGTCGCCCGGGAGGGACCGGAGGTGCTGACGCGGGCACTGCCGCGCGCGGCCGAGGACGTCGAGGCGCTGGTCGGCAGCGGCTGAAGACCTCCGGCGCTACGTCTCGCCTGCGTTCCCGCCGCCCGCCGTTTTCATCGCGATGCGCGGCCTCGGGTGCCGCGGCGGCGCGGCGTGGCGCGGATCATGCGACGACTAGGCTTCGGCGAAGGCGTCGCGGCTGAAATTCTCCGGCTCGCCGCCGGCCACCGCACGGACGTTGTCCTCGATGCGCACGCCGCCGAAGCGCGACAGGTGCTCGACCAGGGCCCAGTCGACATCGGACGCTTCCGGTCGCGCGCGCAGTCCGTCCAGCAGCATCGGAATGAAGTACAGGCCGGGCTCGATCGTCACCACGAAATCGGCGTCGAGCCTTCGCGTCAGGCGCAGGAAGGGATGCCCGTCCGGACGATCGATGCTGCCGCCATCCGGGCCGGCCGCGAATCCAGCGACGTCATGGACCTGCAGACCCAGCAGATGGCCGATGCCATGCGGGAAGAAGGTCGAACTGACACCGCTGTCGACCATGCGACCGGCGTCCATCCGCACCACGCCGAGTTCACGCAGCACCTCTGCCAGGCCGCGATGCGCAGCCAGATGGATCTCGCGGTAGTCGACACCGGGCCGGACCCTGGCGCACAGCGCCTGCTGGACGCGTTCGACGCCGTCGACCAGCGCCTGGAAAGTGGCGTCGCCATTGCCGTACGTGCGCGTGATGTCGCTGGCATAGCCGATCGCCTGGGCGCCGGCGTCGATCAGGAACGAACGGTGCGCATCGGGCAGGTCATGGCGCTGGTGCTGGTAATGCAGCACCGCCGCGTGCTCGTTGAGGGCGACGATGTTGCCGTAGGGCAGGTCCAGGTCGCTGTGGCCGGTGGCGTGCAGGTAGGCCTCGTGGATCGCGCGCTCGGAGCGGCCTTGACGGAAGGCCCGCTCGGCGGCGCGATGGCCGCGCACGGCGCGCCGGCTGGCCATGCGCATGGCTTCCAGTTCGTAGGCGGTCTTGGCGGCGCGCGCGTAGGCAAGGCGACTGATGACCAGCGCCGGATTGTTCGGCACATGCGCATCCAGCGCCCATTCCGGTTCGCCGATGATCGCGCTGCGTTCCGGCGCCGGCAGGTGGCGCCCCGCCTCCTCCGGCGTGCGCACGACGAGCACCTCGAACTGTGCCGTCCAGTAACCCTGCGGCGGCGCGGGCGGCAGGTGCCAGTAGTCGGCCGGCTGGCAGTAGATGAGCTTCGGGCGCAGTCCGGGTTCGTAGACCAGCCAGGAGTCGGTCAGGTCGAGCAGCGGCAGCCAGGCCTTGAACGACGGATTGACCTTGAACGGCAACGGGTTGTCGTCGTGGAAGGCGTAGCGCAGGCGCCCGGAGGCGATCAGCAGGCGGTCGAAACCGGAGCCATCCAGCGCCGCATCGGCGTGCGCCATCACGCGGCGCAGGTGGTCCGGATACAGCTGGGCAAGCGTGACGTGTTGGGTATCGGCGTCCATCGCCTCATTGTGCCAGCCCGGCACCGCCGGCGCAGGCGGGAGTGCGACCGCTGCTATCTTGACCAGCCCTCCCCTTGCTTGCGGTGCAGCCATGGCCCTTTCCGATCTCGCCTCCACGCCGGGCCTGTGCGCCGCCCGCGAGGCGGCCACCCGCGGTTTCGTGTTCAACCACACCATGCTGCGCGTCAAGGACATCGAGCGCTCGCTGGACTTCTATTCGCGCGTGCTCGGCTTCACGCTGGTCGAGGTGCGGCATTTCCCGGAAGCGCAGTTCAGCCTGTACTTCCTGGTGCTGGTCGACGATCCGTCGCAGATCCCCGACGACGACCAGACCCGCCACCGCTGGATGAAGTCGATACCGGGCGTGCTCGAACTGACCCACAACCACGGCACCGAGAACGAAGCGGGCGCGGTCTACCACGACGGCAACAGCGATCCGCGCGGATTCGGCCACCTCTGCGTGTCGGTGCCGGACGTCGTCGCCGCCTGCGAACGCTTCGAGCAGCTCGGCGTGCCGTTCCAGAAGCGGCTCGGCGATGGCCGCATGCGCGAACTCGCCTTCATCCGGGATCCGGACGGCTACTGGGTCGAGATCATCCAGCCGACGCCGCTGGACTGAAGCGGTCCGGGCACGCGGCGGGCACGCGCTAGACTGGCGACCGCCGCCAATGGATCCTTCGATGCCCGCCCCGCTGCCGACCTTGGACCACCTGCGCATCGCCGTCATCGGCCTCGGCTATGTCGGCCTGCCGCTGGCGGTGGCCTTCGCGCGCCACTGGCCGACCACCGGCTTCGACATCGACGCCGACCGTGTCGACGCACTCAAGGCCGGGCACGACCAGACCCGCGAGATCGAAGCCAACGCACTGGCGGCGGCGACGCGTCTGGAACTGACGGCCAGCGAGGCGGCGCTGGCCGGCTGCAATGTCTTCATCGTCACCGTGCCGACGCCGATCGACGAAGCCAAGCGCCCCGATCTCGCCCCACTGCTTGCCGCCAGCAGGACCGTCGGCCGCGTGCTGCGCGAGGGCGGCGTGGTGATCTTCGAATCGACGGTGTATCCCGGCGCCACCGAGGACGACTGCGTGCCGGTGATCGAGCGCGAATCCGGCCTGCTTCTCAACCGGGATTTCCATGCCGGCTACAGCCCGGAGCGCATCAATCCCGGCGACCCGGCGCGACGCCTGGAGAACATCCTCAAGGTCACGTCCGGTTCGACGCCGGAAGCGGCCGCTTTCGTCGATGCGCTGTACCGGCGCATCATCAGCGCCGGCACGCACCTGGCGCCGAGTATCCGTGTCGCCGAGGCGGCCAAGGTCATCGAGAACACGCAGCGCGACCTCAACATCGCGCTGGTCAACGAACTGGCGCTGATCTTCCACCGCCTCGGCATCGATACCGGCGACGTGCTGGCCGCCGCGGCGACGAAGTGGAACTTCCAGCCGTTCCGTCCCGGACTGGTCGGCGGCCACTGCATCGGCGTCGATCCGTATTACCTGACACACAAGGCGCAGCAGGTCGGCTACCACCCGGAAGTCATCCTGTCCGGGCGGCGCATCAACGACGGCATGGGCGCGCACGTCGCCGGCCGCGTGGTGAAACTGATGACCCGGCGCGGCATCCATCCGGGCACCGCGCGCGTCGTCGTGCTCGGCCTCGCCTTCAAGGAAAACTGCCCGGACCTGCGCAATACGCGCATCGTCGACGTTGTCGAAGAACTGCGCAGCTACGGCGCCGACGTCGATGTCCACGATCCCTGGGTCGATGCCGACGAAGCGCGCGCCAAGTACGGCATCGACCTGGTCGATGCACCCTCCCCCGGAAGCTATGACGCCATCGTGCTCGCGGTCGGCCACGGCGAGTTCCTCGCCGCCGGCGTCGGCGCCATCCGCGCGCTCGGCAAGGCCGAGAGCGTGCTGTTCGACGTCAAGCACCTGCTGCCGCGCGAGGCAGTGGACGACCGGCTGTGAACACGACGATTCTGGTCACCGGCGCCGCGGGTTTCATCGGTGCGCGCCTGTCGGCACGGCTGCTGGAACGCGGCGATGCGGTGGTCGGCTACGACAGCCTCAACGACTATTACGAGCCGGCGCTGAAGCTGGCACGTCTGCAACCGTTGCGCGATCACGCCGGTTTCAGGTTCGTGCAGGCGCAGCTTGAGGATCGCGATGCGCTGGAGAAGGCGTTCGCGACGTTCCAGCCCTCCCATGTCGTGAACCTTGCCGCCCAGGCCGGCGTGCGCTATTCGGTGGAGAATCCGCGCGCCTACGTCGACGCCAACGTGGTCGGCTTCATCAACGTGCTGGA
>CAZYHP010000026.1:0-28737 GCA_964647135.1 uncultured Rhodanobacteraceae bacterium | reverse complement strand
AGGTGGTCGAGGACTACGCCGCCGAAGTGATGAAGCAGGCCGGCCTGGCCTGATCGCGGCACGCTGCATCGCCGCGCAACAGAAAGGCCGCCTCCGGGCGGCCTTTTTCTTTGCCGCCGCTCAGGCGTCGACGACCAGCCGCGGCAGGATCAGCTCGGCGCTCAAGGGGGCGATTCTTACGTCGCAGGGTCGGCGTGGGTGCACCCAGGCCAGGGCCTCGATTTCGGCGCAGGCACGCGGCTCGCCTTCGATCTCGACCCGGAACACCTCAGCCTGGACACGTCGTCCCGGCTCGTTGACCGCCCAGTGCTCGAACTCGCCCAGGCGTTCAGCGCTGCCTTCACGCAAGGTGACACCCAGTTCCTCGTGGAGTTCGCGTGCCAGCGTGCGCAACGAGGCTTCGTCAGGCTCGCGCTTGCCGCCCGGCTGGATGAAGAAGTCCGAACCCCGCTTGCGCACCAGCAGCACGCGGCCCAGCGCATCGACGATCACCGCGGCCACGGTACGCACCGATCCGTCCGGTCCTGGCTTTTTCGCGTCCATTCGCGATTCTCGCAGACACGCATCCAGCGGCGCCATCGCCCGCCTCCGGCGCTCCCCACATCGCGGCGTCTCCGTTACAATGCGGCGGTTTTGTTTCCCCATGCCGGAGGATCGGGATGAGCCTGAAGTATTCGCGTGTCCTGCTGAAACTCTCCGGTGAGGCACTGATGGGCGAAGCCGATTACGGCATCGATCCGCAGACACTGGCGCGGATTGCCGGCGAGATCCATGACGTCGTCAACCTCGGCTGCCAGGTCGGCGTCGTGGTCGGCGGCGGCAACATCTTCCGCGGTGCCGGCCTGGCCGCGAAGGGCATGGATCGCGTCACCGGCGACAACATGGGCATGCTGGCGACGGTGATCAACGCACTGGCCATGCAGGACGCGCTGGAACGCCGCGGCGCCGTCGCCCGCGTCATGAGCGCGATCAAGATCAACGAAGTGTGCGAGGACTTCATCCGCCGCCGCGCCATCCGCCACCTCGAGAAACGGCGCGTGGTGATTTTCGCCGCCGGCACCGGCAACCCCTTCTTCACCACCGATTCGGCCGCCGCCCTGCGCGCCGCCGAGATCGGCGCCACCTTGCTGCTCAAGGCCACCAAGGTCGACGGCATCTACAACGTCGACCCGGCCCGCGACAGCACGGCCGTCCGCTACGACTCGCTCAGCTACCAGCAGGTCATCGAGCTGGACCTGAAGGTCATGGACACGGCGGCGTTCGCATTGTGCCGCGACCACCGCATTCCCATCCGCGTCTACGACCTCGAACGCGAGGGCGCGCTGCGGCACATCCTTGAAGGCCAGCACATCGGCACGCTGGTGCACGAGGCGCCGCGCGCGCCCTGACCGACGCCCCCGGCGGGCGACGCCACGGCCTCGCCGCTCCACTGCCGCCACACACGGCCGTCCTGCCCAGGTCGGGCCGGCCGACCTGTTGCGCCCGGCTTCCAGGCTCGCCGGTCCGCCGGTCCGCCGGTGGCTAACGCAAACTCAACACAGGCGCCGTGGGCATCCCGTTATACTTCGCGGTCACCTGTCGATCCCGAGGCCGGACATGATCAACGATATCAAGAGCGATGCGGACAGCCGCATGAAGAAAAGCGTGGATTCGCTGCGCCAGGATCTGACCCGGCTGCGTACCGGGCGCGCTTCCACGGCCCTGGTCGAGCACCTGAAGGTGAACTACTACGGTTCCGACATGCCGCTGACGCAGGTCGCGAGTGTCGCCGTCAGCGATGCCCGTTCGCTCACCATCACGCCATGGGAAAAGACAATGGTCGGCCCGATCGAGAAGGCGATCCTCGCCTCGGACCTGGGCCTGACCCCGAACACCGCCGGCACCACGATCCGCATCAACCTGCCGCCGCTGACCGAAGAGCGCCGCAAGGAGTTGTCACGCCATGTCAGCCAGGAAGGCGAGGCCGCCAAGGTCGCCGTCCGCAACATCCGTCGCGACGCCCTGCACCAGGTCAAGGAACTGTTGAAGGAAAAGATGATCTCCGAAGACGACGAGCGTCGTGCCGAGGACGACGTCCAGAAGCTCACGGATACCTGGGTCAAGGAGGTCGACAACGTGGTCAAGGCCAAGGAAGAGGAACTGATGGCGATCTGAGCGCCGACGCGCTGCGCGCCATGCGTACCCACCTGGACATCGCCACCGGCAAGGGGTCGCCGGACATTGGCAGCGAGCCGGCCGCACCGGCCCGACGGCTGCCGGAGCACGTGGCGATCATCATGGACGGCAACGGCCGCTGGGCGCAGCGTCGCGGCAAACCGCGCAGCTTCGGCCATCGGGCCGGCCAGAAGGCGGTGCGGGCCACGGTGGAGTTCTGCCTGCGCGAAGGCATTCCGGCGCTGACGCTGTTCGCGTTTTCCAGCGAGAACTGGCGGCGCCCGGCGGACGAGATCGGCGTGCTGATGGAGCTGTTCCTGCGCGCGCTCGATCGCGAGGTCAAGACGCTGCACAAGAACAACGTGCGCCTGCGTTTCATCGGCGACGTCGACGCGTTCCAGCCGCGCCTGCGCGACCGCATGCGCCAGGGTGAGACGCTGACGGTGGGCAATTCCGCGCTGGCCCTGAACATCGCCGTAGGTTATGGCGGCCGCTGGGACATCACCCAGGCCGCCCGTTCGCTGGCCGAAGACGTGGCCGCCGGTCGTCTGGATCCGGCGCAGATCGACGAGGCCGCCGTCCATGCGCGCACCGCGCTCTCCGACCTTCCTGCGCCCGACCTGTTCATTCGCACCGGCGGCGAACACCGGATCAGCAACTTCCTTTTGTGGCAGTGCGCCTACAGCGAGCTGTATTTCACCGACGTGTTGTGGCCCGACGTCGACGCCGTCGTCCTCAATGAGGCGTGTGCCGACTATGCCCGACGCGAACGCCGTTTCGGCCTGACCAGTGCGCAGGTAGCCTCATGAGTTCCGGATTGCGAACCCGCATGTTGACGTCGCTGGTCCTGGCGCCATCGGTGGTACTGGCGATCCTGTACCTGCCGGCCTGGGGCTTTGCCCTCCTCGTCAGCGTGATGATGCTGGCCGCGTTCTGGGAGTGGAGCCGACTGTCGGGCGTGCCGCACCGCCCGCTGCGCGCCACGCTGACCGCGCTGCTCGGCCTCGCCTTCGTGGGCCTGGCGCTGCAACCGCATGAGCGCCTGCTCTGGCCGGCCTGCGCGGCCGTCGCCTTCTGGGTCCTGGCCCTGTTCTGGCTGTTCGCACCGCAGGTCGCGGCCAGCGACACGCCGGCGCATCGTGTCCTCAAGACGCTGGCCGGCATCGTCCTGCTGTGCGGCGCCTGGGCCGGCGCCGTCCATATCCGTGACGGCCTGCCCGACGGGCCGACCTGGCTGATCGTCTGCCTGGCGGTGATCTACGGGGGCGACTCCCTCGCCTATTTCGTCGGCAGCCGCATCGGCGGCCGCAAGCTCGCGCCCCGGATCAGCCCGGGCAAGACCTGGGCCGGACTGTACGGTGCGTTATTCGGGGTCGCCCCGCTGGCGCTGGTCATGGGCTGGCTCAAGGGCCTGGAGGGCCGCGCGCTGGCGCTCTGGATGCTGCTCGCCATGGCCTGCCTCCTGCTGTCGGTGCTCGGCGACCTGGTCGAGAGCATCATGAAGCGCCATCGCCAGGTGAAGGATTCCGGACGCCTGTTCCCCGGCCATGGCGGCGTCCTGGACCGCGGCGACAGCCTGTTTGCCGCCCTCCCCGCCTTCGCCCTCGGACTGGCCTGGCTGCTGTCGTGAAACGGATCGCGCTGCTCGGCGCCACCGGCTCGATCGGCACTTCGGCCCTCGACGTGATTGCGCGACACCCGGAGCGCTTCGCCGTGCACACGCTCACCGCGGGCACCCGGGTCGACGCGCTGGTGGAACTGTGCCAGCGTTTCCAGCCGCGTTATGCCGTCATTGCCGACGACACCCGGGCAGATGCCCTGGCCGCCGGCCTGAAACGTTGTGGACTACGGACCGAGGCACTTGCCGGCGCCCAGGCGCTGGACTTCGTTGCCGCCGACGCCGGTTCCGACACCGTCATCGCCGCGATCGTCGGGGCGGCAGGCCTGTCCTCGACGCTGGCCGCGGCGGAGGCCGGCAAGACGCTGCTGCTTGCCAACAAGGAAGCGGTGGTCATGGCCGGCCCGCTGCTGTTCGCGGCGCTGGCCCGCAGTGGCGGGCGCCTGCTGCCGGTCGACAGCGAGCACAACGCCATCTTCCAGTGCCTGCCCGTCGACTTCGATCGCGATCCGGACGCCGCCGGCGTGCAGCGCCTGATCCTGACCGCCTCGGGCGGGCCGTTCCGTGACTGGCAGGCCGATCGGCTCGTCCAGGCCACGCCCGAGCAGGCCTGCGCGCACCCGAACTGGCGCATGGGCCGGAAGATCTCGGTCGATTCCGCCACCCTGATGAACAAGGGCCTCGAAGTGATCGAGGCGCACTGGCTGTTCGGCATGCCGGCAGACCGCATCGATGTCCTTGTCCACCCGCAAAGCCTGGTGCATTCGCTGGTGGAATTCGTCGACGGCTCGCTGCTGGCCCAGCTCGGCAGTCCGGACATGCGCACGGTGCTGGCGCATGCCCTGGCATGGCCCGAACGCATCGAAGCAGGGGTCGAACGGCTGGATCTGCTCAAGGCCGGGCGCCTGGACTTCCACGCACCGGACCGTGCGCGATTTCCCTGCCTGGACCTGGCCTACGCCGCCCTGACAGCGGGTGGCGGCGCGACCTGCGTGCTGAATGCCGGCAACGAAGCGGCCGTCGAGGCCTTCCTGGCCGGGCGGCTGTCGTTTCCCGACATCGCCGCCGTCGTGGCCGACACCCTGGCAGCCGTCGACGCTGGACCGATTCAGGACCTGCCCGCGATACTTGAACTCGACGCGCGCGCGCGCCGGGTCGCCGAACGCGAAATCGACCGGCGCGCCGGGGCGCTGGCGACCGCTGAAGCAATGGACCGGACGGCATGGGCGAGATAATCGGATCGATCTGGTGGCTGCTGGTCACCCTTGGCCTGCTGGTCACCTTCCACGAATATGGCCATTACTGGGTCGGGCGGCGCTTCGGCGTCAAGGTCCTGCGCTTCTCCATCGGCTTCGGCAAACCGCTGTGGATGCGCCGAAACCGCGAAGGGACTGAATTCGTGGTGGCGGCCATCCCGCTCGGTGGCTACGTCAAGTTCCTGGACGAGCGCGAAGACGCCGTCGACGCCAGTGATCGCGAGCTGGCGTTCAACAACAAGCCCGTCCTGCAGCGCATGGCCATCGCCGCCGCCGGTCCTGCCGCGAACCTGCTGTTCGCGCTGCTGGCGTTCTGGGCCATGTACCTGGTCGGCAAGCAGGATTTCGAGCCGCGCATCGGCCGTGCCGAAGGCCTCGCTGCCGAGGCCGGCCTGCGTGCCGGCGACCGCCTGACGGCCGTCGATGGGGAACCGGTGGCGACCTGGACCCACGTCGCCCTGCGCCTGGTCACCGCCGGCGTCGACCGCCGCCCCCTGCAGGTCACCGCCGTCGAAGGCGACGGCAGTCCGCGCACGCTGACCCTCGACCTCTCCGCCCTGCCGGAGGGGACGCGTGAGGCGGCGATGCTGCGGACAGCCGGCCTGATGCCGCGGCACCTCATCCTGCCGGCCGTGCTCGGGATCGTCAGCCCGGGCAGCCCGGCGGAACGGGCCGGCCTCCTGCCCGGCGACCGCATCATCGCCATCAACGAGACGGCCGTCGCCGACTGGACCGACGTGCCGACGCTGATCCAGCGCGGCGCCGCCAACCAGGGCGAACTTCGCTTCACCATCGACCGTGGCGGCGAACGCCAGCGCCTGCGCGTCCAGCCCGAGACCGTCACCGAAGCCGACGGCAGCACGCAGTTCAAGGTCGGCGTCGGCGTCCAGCGCGAGGTGTACGACTACGACGCGCTACTCCGCTACGGCCCGCTGGACGCCATCGCCGCCTCCGGGCGCGAGGCCTGGACGATGACCAGCGCCACCTTGGGCATGCTCTGGCGCATGGTCGTCGGGCGCGCCTCGCTGGAGAATCTTTCCGGCCCGATCAGCATTTCGCAATATGCCAACGCCTCGGCGCGCAGCGGCCTCGGACACTTCCTGTGGTTCCTGGGCGTCATTTCGCTGAGCCTGTGCATCATCAACCTCCTGCCCATCCCGATCTTGGACGGCGGTCACCTGCTGTATTACCTTATCGAGCTGGTCAAGGGCTCGCCCTTGAGCGAGCGGGCGATGATTGCCGGTCAGTACATCGGCCTGGCCGCCCTGGCCGGGCTGATGGGATTGGCCTTCTACAACGACATCGCGCGGCTGGTTTCCTAGCATCGCGCGCACCACGATTCCCGACTTGGATTGACGATGAAGAAAATCGCCGCCGCTGTCCTGCTTGCGCTCGCCACCCAGGCCCAGGCGCAGAGCCCCGACCAGTTCGTGATCCAGGACATCCGCATCGACGGGCTCAGCCGCATCACCGAAGGCACGGTCTTCAACTACCTGCCGCTCGAACGTGGCGACACCGTGGACCGCGCGCGCGTCGCCGAGTCCATCCGCATCCTCTACCAGACCGGTTTCTTCGATGACGTCGAACTTTCGCGGCAGGGTGACATCCTGGTCATCCAGGTCAAGGAGCGTCCGGCGATCGCCAGCCTGACCCTGACCGGCAACAAGGAGATCAATGACGAGGACCTGCTGCGGGGCCTGGCCGACATCGGCCTGGCCGAGGGCGAGGTCTACAACCGCCTCGCCGTCGCGCGGGTCACCCAGGAACTCACGCGGCAATACAACAACCGCGGCAAGTACAACGTGTCGATCACCCCGTCGGTGGAAGAGCTGGACCGCAACCGCGTCGAGATTTCCATCGTCATCGCCGAGGGCAAGGCCGCCCGCATCCGCCACATCAACCTGATCGGCAACGAGTCCTTCAGCCAGAAGGACATCACCCGCGACTTCGATCAGGAGCGCACCAACTGGACGTCCTGGTACAGCCGTGACGACCAGTATTCGCGCGAGAAATTCACCGGCGACCTGGAAAAGCTCGTTTCGTACTACCAGGACCGCGGCTACCTGGACTTCAACGTCGACTCGAACCAGGTCACCATCAGCCCCGATCGACGCAACATCTACATCACGACCAGCATCCGCGAAGGCGAGATCTACACCGTCCGCGACGTGCGCCTGACCGGCGAGCTGGTACTCGAGCAGGAAACGCTGGAAAAGATGGTGCGCATCAAGCCGGGCGAGGTCTATTCGCGCGCGAAGATCGAGCGCACCACGGACACGATCTCCGCCGTGCTGGGCAACATCGGCTATGCCTTCGCCGAAGTCACGCCGATTCCCGACATCAACCAGGAAACGCGCGAGGTCGGCCTCACCTTCCTGATCAGCCCGGGCAAGCGCGTCTACGTGCGACGGGTCGCATTCAAGGGCAATACCCGAACCGAGGACGAGGTGCTGCGCCGCGAAATGCGCCAGTTCGAAGGCGCCTGGTTCTCGCAGGCCGCCGTTGACCGTTCGAAGATCCGCCTGCAGCGCCTGGGCTACTTCGAGAACGTCGAAATCGAAACGCCGCGCGTGCCCGGCAGCGACGACCTGATCGATGTCGAGGTCTCGGTGCAGGAGCGTCCCACCGGTGCCTTCCAGTTCGGCGTCGGCTATTCGCAGCTGCAGGGCATCATCACCAACCTGTCGGTCGAACAGAACAATTTCCTGGGCACGGGCAACCGCGCCGCCATCAACCTGCAGAACAACCGCTACTACAAGCGGATGGATCTGAGCTACACCAATCCCTATGTCACCGACGACGGTCTGAGCATCGGCTACAACGCCAGCTACCGCGAACTGGACTTCGGCGAGCAGAACCTCGCCGCGTACAGCACGGACACCGCCGCGTTCAACACCTACTTCGGCCTGCCGCTGACCGAGACCGACACGCTGTCCCTGTCCCTTGGCATCGACAGCACGCGCATCGATGCGATCCCGGGCCTGACGCCGGACTTCATGTTCGACTACCTGCTGCGCGTCGCCGCCGCCAACGGCAACCTCGAGCAGCGCACCTTCCACGCCTGGCGCCTGGAAGCGGGCTGGGCACGTGACAGCCGCAACCGCTTCTTCAACCCGACGCGCGGCGGCTTCCAGCAGATCGGTGCCGAAATCGTGCTGCCCGGTTCGACCCAGGAGTACTACAAGCTGTACTACCGCTTCGGCCGCTATTTCCCCGTCAACTCGTGGCTGACGCTGCTCGCGAGCGGCGATATCGGCTACGGCGACGGTTACGGCAACGCCGTTCCGATCCGGGACTGCACGCCGCTGATCGACGATCCCGGCACCGTCGGCCCGGACGAGACCTGTACCGAAGGCTCCCGGATGCCGTTCTTCGAACACTTCTACGCCGGTGGCGTCCGCTCCATCCGCGGCTTCGAGGACAACTCGCTGGGCCCACGTGATCCGCAGTATGGCCGCCCCATCGGTGGCGCTTTCCGCACCATCGGTACCCTCGAGGCGATCCTGCCGACGCCGTTCCGACAGGCCAGCGACAGCACGCGCCTGTCTTGGTTCGTGGACTTCGGCAACGTCTATCCCTCGGTGCGCGACTGGGAAGCCCGCGAATTCCGCATCTCCACCGGCCTGTCGTTCCAGTGGCGGGCGCCGGTCGGACCGATCGTGCTGAACTTCTCCTACCCGGTCCAGAGCGACAGGAACGACGAAGTCGAGCGGTTCCAGTTCACCTTCGGCTCGATGTTCTGAGGTTTCCCCGGCTTCGAACGACATGGCGCCCGTGCAGCACGAAGACCATCACCTGGAGAGCCGGCGTCGACCATGGCGCTGGCTCCTGGGCGTGGCACTCTTCGCGCTGGCGGCGCAGGCGGCAGCGCAGACCCGCATCGGCTACATCGACCAGAAGCGCCTGCTCGACAACGCGCCGCAGATGACCGCCGGCAGCGAGCGCCTTCGCGTCGAGTTCACCGAGCGCGACCGCCAGCTGAAGGCCGACGAGGCGCGACTGGCGCAGCTGCAGGACCGGCAACGCAACGCGACCACGCTGGACGAGGCGCTGGGCGACGAAATCGAGGCACTGGCGCGCAAGGTCCGGCGCACGCGCGACACCTTGCGCGATGAACTGAGTCGTCGCAGCCAGGAAGAAACCGCGGAACGCTTCCGCGAGATCAACGAGGTGGTGGCCGCCTTCGCCCGCGAGAACCGCTACGACCTCATCGTATCCAGCCCCGTCTTCTACGCCAGTCCGGACATCGACATCACCGACCAGGTGCTGGCGCGGCTGCGCCAGCTTGCACGGCAGGACAGCGCAGGCAATGACAATGACGAATGACGGCCTCCGTCTGGCCGAGCTGGCCGAACGGTATGGCCTGATGCTGCACGGCGATCCCGAACAGCGCATTACCGGCGTGGCGCCGCTCGGCCGCGCCGGACCTTCCGAACTGGCCTTTGTCGCCCATCGCAAATACCGCGCGCAACTGTCCGCGTGCCAGGCCGGCGCGGTCGTGATGGACACCAAGACGGCGGATGGATTCACCGGCAACGCGCTGGTCAGCGGCAATCCGTCGGCGGCCTTCGCGCGGATCGCCACGGCCTTCGAGCAGCGGCCTCGACCCGCCCCGGGCGTCCATCCGACCGCGGTGATCGCGGTGGACGCCGACGTCGATCCGTCGGCTTCGGTAGGACCCTACTGCGTGATCGGTGCCCGCAGCCGCATCGAGGCCGGCGCCGAGATCGGGCCGCATTGCGTGATCGGCCACGACTGCGTCATCGGTCCGGACTCGCGCCTGGTCGCACGCGTGACGCTGGTCGAACGCGTGCGTCTCGGTGCACGCGTGCAGGTACATCCCGGCGCCGTACTCGGTGCCGACGGGTTCGGCCTGGCTTTCGACCAGGGCGCCTGGATCAAGGTGCCGCAACTGGGCGGCGTCCGCATCGGCGACGATTGCGAGATCGGCGCCAACACCACCATCGACCGCGGCGCCCTCGATGACACGATCCTCGAAGAGGATGTGCGGCTGGACAACCAGATCCAGATCGCCCACAACGTCGTCATCGGTGCGCACTCGGCCATGGCCGGCTGTTCGGCCATCGCCGGATCGGCGAAAATCGGCCGCTACTGCCTGATCGGCGGCGCCGCCGGCATCGCCGGCCACATCGAACTCTGTGACCGGGTCACGATCACCGCAATGAGCCTGGTCAGCCACTCCATCCATGAGCCGGGCGAGTATTCGTCGGGCATTCCCGTGCAGGAAAGCCGTCGCTGGCGCAGGAACGCCGCGCGAATCCACCGACTCGACCGGCTGGTACGCCGGCTCGACAGCCATGACAAGGACGATCCGACATGAGCGAAACCGCCGCTCCCATCGCCGATATCGAAGCCATCCACGGGATGCTGCCGCATCGCTACCCGTTCCTGCTCGTCGATCGCGTCCTCAGCTTCGAAGCAGGACGGAACATCCGCGCGCTCAAGAACGTCACCGGCAACGAGCATTTCTTCCAGGGCCATTTCCCCGGCCATCCGGTGATGCCGGGCGTCCTCATCATCGAGGCGCTGGCGCAGGCGGCAGGTCTGCTGGCGAAACTCTCCGCCGATGCCGCACCCGCTGAAGAACCCGGCAAGCAGTCGCTGTTCTACCTGGTGAAGATCGACAACGCCCGTTTCAGCAAGCTGGTGGTCCCTGGCGACCAGCTGATCCTGGAAGTCGAGCAGAAGCGCATCCTCCGCGGCATGGGCTTGTACCTTGGCGTGGCGAAGGTCGATGGCAAGGAAGTCGCCTGCGCCGAAGTGCTTTGCGCCGGCCGGCCGAGATGAGCACGCAGGTCCACCCCACCGCGATCGTCGACCCGGCGGCAACGCTGGGCACTGACGTGCGCGTCGGTGCCTATACGGTGATCGGTGCCGACGTCGAGATCGGGGACGGCTGCGTCATCGGTTCGCACGTCAGCATCCTCGGACCGACGCGTATCGGCCGCAACAACCGGATCCATTCGCACGCCGCCGTCGGCGACGACCCGCAGGACAAGAAATTCAAGGGTGAACGCACCGAACTGGTGATCGGCGACGACAACGTCATCCGCGAGTTCTGCACGCTCCACCGCGGCACCGGCTCCGGCGGCGGCATCACCCGCATCGGCAACGACAACTGGCTGCTCGCCTATGTCCATGTCGCCCATGACTGCGATGTCGGCAGCCACTGCGTGTTTTCCAACAACTGCGCACTGGCGGGCCACGTGGTCGTCGGCGACTGGGTGATCCTCGGTGGCTACACGCTGCTGCACCAGTTCTGCCGCATTGGCGACCACGCATTCACCGCCATGAACGCCAAGATCAACGCCGATGTTCCGCCCTACGTGCTCGTCGGCGGCGACTACGCGGTGCCGCGCGGCATCAACAGCGAAGGCCTCAAGCGCCGCGGGTTCGACAGCGAGCGCGTACGGGCGATCAAGCGGGCCTACCGGACGCTGTACGCCAGCGGCATGAGCCTGGCCGATGCCAAGCTGGAACTCGCGAAGATCGCCGCCGATGCGCCGGACATCGCCGCCATGCTGGCCTTCATCGAGGGCTCGGAGCGGTCGCTGCTGCGCTGAGCGATGCGCCGCGCGGCCCTGCAGGCCATCCATCGACCGCGGCTCTCGCGTAACATCCGGCCATGTCCATCGCCTCGCCTTCCGCATCCCGGGTCGCACCACGGCGTGTCGCGCTGATCGCCGGCGAAGCCAGTGGCGACCAACTGGGCGCCAGCCTGATCTCGGCCTTGAAGGCGCGCTGGCCGGACGCGCGGTTTGCCGGCGTCGGCGGCACGCAGATGCGCGACGCCGGGCTCGAACAATGGTCGGACTATTCCGCACTGGCGGTAATGGGCCTGGCCGAAGTCCTGCGCCATCTTCCGCGTCTGCTGCGCTTCCGGCGAACGCTGGTGCGACGGATCTCGGACTGGCAGCCGGACATCGTCATCGGCATTGATGCGCCGGACTTCAACCTGGGTGTCGAAAAGCGGCTCAAGCGTCGTGGCATGGTCACGGCGCACTACGTCAGTCCGTCGGTCTGGGCCTGGCGACGCAAGCGCGCGCAGCGCATGGCGGACAGCGCCGACCGCGTTCTCTGCCTGTTTCCCATGGAGCCGCCGATCTATGCGGAATACGGGGTCGACGCACGCTTCGTCGGCCATCCGCTCGCCGACCGTTTTCCGGATCGTCCGGATCGCGATGCGGCGCGTGCGCAACTCGGCATCGGCCTGCAGGACGGCTTGCTGGCCGTGTTGCCCGGTTCGCGCCTCGGCGAAATCCAGCGCCTGGCCGGGGTGTTCCTGGAAACCGCGCGCCGCGTGCAACAGCAACGGCCGGGCCTGCGCCTCATCGTGCCGGCCGCCAACGCGGCTTGCCGACAGGCACTGCAGGCGCATATCGATGCCCTCGACGGCAATGCCAGCATCGAACTGGTCGATGGCCAGGCGCACCAGGCCATGGTCGCCGCCGATGTGCTGCTGCTCGCCTCCGGCACGGCGGCCCTGGAGGCTTTGCTGGCGAAGCGGCCGATGATCGTCGGCTACCGCATTTCACCGCTCACCTATTTCGTGGTCAAGCGCCTGGGCATGCTGAAGATCGAACGCTACTCGCTGCCGAACATCCTCCATGGCGACGAGCTGGTCCCGGAATTCATGCAGCACCAGTGCACCGCCGATGCGATGACGCCGGCACTGCTGTCGCTGCTTGACGACGAATCGCTGCGCGCGCGCCAGGTGGCCGGTTTCGACGCCATCCATGCCGCGCTGCGTGCGCCCGGCGGCTCCGCCAGCGCCGCCGCCGCGGCGCTGGTCGATCTGGTGGAACATCGACGGCCATGAGTGGCTGGCCGCCGCTCACCGCCGGTGTCGACGAAGCCGGACGCGGACCACTGGCCGGGCCGGTGGTCGTCGCCGCGGTCATCCTCGATCCGCAGCGACCCATCGATGGGCTGGCCGATTCCAAGAAACTCAGCGCCAGCCAGCGTGAGGCGCTCTATCCCCTGATCCTGCAACGCGCGCGGGCCTGGCACGTTGTCGTCGTCGATTGCGACCGTATCGACTGTCTCAACATCTTCCAGGCCACCATGGCCGGCATGTGCGAAGCCGTTGCCGGCCTGTCGGTCAACGCCGAACTCGCACTGATCGACGGCAACCACCTGCCCAAGGCGCTGCCCTGCCGCGGCCATGCCGTCGTCGGCGGCGATGCCATCGAGCCGGCCATCAGTGCCGCGTCGATTCTCGCCAAGGTCAGCCGCGACCGGCAAATGGTCGATCTCGACCGCGTCCATCCCGGCTACGGCTTCGCCGGGCACAAGGGCTACCCGACGCCGGACCATCTCGACGCACTGCGCAGGCTCGGACCCTGCCCCATCCACCGCCGCAGTTTCGCGCCGGTGCGCGCATTGATGCAGCAGGAACTGTTTGCCTGAGCGTCCGCGGCGTTCAACGCTGCGCGTCAAGCTCGCCGATTCGACGCCGCGTGGGACCGGATTCGCCGAAATGCGCTTCGGCGCTGGCGCGCGACGCATCGAGCAGGGCGAAGGCCTCATCGCGCTCCCGCGCATCGCCGGCGACCAGAACCGATGCCAGTTCGATGGCGAGGCTGGCGATGCGCGGATGTCCATCCGGCATGGACGTCGAAAGCACGCGCAGCGCCTCGCGATATTCGCCGATCACGGCAGCGCGATCACCGGCGGCCGCGGCGAATTCGGCGAACATGCGGTGCATGCCGATCTGCCGGCCCGATGCCAGTGTCGCCCGGCTTGCCAGTGACTTCCAGGATTCCAGGTATTCCCTGGCCTGATCGGCGCGCCCGGCCGCGTTCTCGATCCGCGCAAGCAGCGCCAGGCCATCCAGCCGCTCGGTGTGATGCTCGGGCTGCAGGTCCTTGCGCACGCGCCACGCTTCCCCGGCGAGCGTCCGCGCCTCCTCCAGGCGTCCGGCCGAAAGCAGCAGGCGCGCAAGATTGTTCTGTGCGCGTGCCACCGCCCAGGGTCCGCTGCCGGCATCGATGCGCAGCGCCAGGCTGTGGCGGAACATCGCTTCGGCATCGGCAAGACGCTCCTGCTCTTCATACAGCGATGCCAGGTTGTTGATCGGCACCGCATAGCCGGGCACCGATTCCTTGCCCAGCGCGACATAGGCGTCGAGCGCCGCCCGGTACTGCTCTTCGGCATCGGCATACTGTCCGAGGTCGTGCAGGGCGCTGCCGAGGATGTTGCGGGTTTCGGCGACCGTGGTGTTGTCCTCGCCCAGCACCGCGATCAGGCGACGCAGCAGTTCCGCTACCCGCTGCGCCGACTCGTGGGGACGCCCCAGCGCCAGTTCCGCCTGCGACAGCACCTGCATGGTGCGCAGGGTCGACGGATGGTTGGGTCCAAGCAGCGTCTCCTTGGCGGCAAGCGTTTCCCCCAGAATGCGCTCGGCCTCCTGGTACCGCGTCGTCATGTACATCGACCAGCCCTGGTTGTGCATGGTCGACAGCACGTTCTCGCGGTATTCCTCGCCCGCTTCACCGAACAGCACCTGCGCGGCCTGGAAATGCTGCACAGCCTCTTCATGCCGGCGCAGATGCTGTTTGGCGACACCGAGATTCATCAGCGTATGGCCGATTTCCGGATGACCTGGGGAATGCACGCGACGGTTGAGCGCCAGTGCCTGCTCCGCCATGCGCAGGCCATCGTCGAAACGCTCGGCTTCCACAAAGGCCAGCGCCAGCATGCGTTGCGCCTGGCCCAGCACACGCGGATCGCCGCTGTCGCTGCCCGCCCGCTGCACCGCCCTCTCCAGCAGCGCGATGCCCGGCTCGGGCCGACCGAGACTGACATGGATGTCCGCCAGCGCCATCTCCAGTCGCGCTTTCACCTCGGGGCGGCTGAACTGGCGGACTTCCAGCGACTGTTCGGCCTGTTCGAGCAGACCGCGCACGGTCAAGGTCTCGCCGCGTGTCGCTTCCGGTGCGCTGCTCTTGAGCAGGTCGACCAGGAAGATCGCCGCCTGGTTCGCGCCTTCGGCCTCCAGCCTCGCCTGCGCGCGCTCTGCCACCAGTCGCAACGACAGCAGACCCAGCACCAGCAGGCTGGCCAGCGACGCCGCCACGGCCACCGGATGGCGGGCGATGAACTTGCGCATCCGGTATGCCCAGCTATCGGGCGCGGCACTGACGGGGTGACCGTCGATCCAGGCCTGGATATCGGCCGACAGCGCCGCCGCGCTCGCATAGCGCCGGTACGGATCGTCATGCAGCGCCTTGCGCGCGATGTTGTCGAGATCGCCGCGAAGCAGTCGCGCATCGGCGCGCAGCCACGCTTCGCCCGCCTGTGCGACACGACTCGGCGCGCGCACCGAGGTGGTGCCGGACAGCTGTCGCAGCGGCTCGCCTGACAGCAGTTCGAACAGGATCAGGCCGAGCGCGTAGACATCGCTCAGGGTCGAGGCCGGCTCGCCACGCAGCTGCTCCGGGCTGGCATAGGCCGGCGTGAACATGCGCGTGCGCGTGGCCTGCGGCGCCGCATCGTCCTCGTCGAGCAGCTTGCCGACGCCGAAGTCGAGCAACACCGGCTGGTCATCCTCACGCACCAGGACGTTGGCGGGTTTGAGATCGCGGTGGATGATCAGCTTCTGATGCGCGTGCTGGACCGCCGAACACAGCGACTGGAACAGACGCAGGCGGCGCTGCAGCGACGGCCGCTCGTTGCGGCACCAGTCGTCCAGGGGTTGGCCCTCGACATACTCCATCGCCAGCCAGGGCTGCCCGGCCAGCGTGGTGCCGCCATCGAACAGGCGGGCGATGTTCGGATGCCGCAAGGTGGCCAGCAGTTCACGCTCGCGTCGGAATCGTTCCAGCAACCTGGCCGAGGGGAAGCCGCGCACCAGCTTGATCGCGACCTGGTGCCGGAACTGCTCGTCCTCGCGTTCGGCCAGCACCACGCTGCCCATGCCGCCATGTCCGATCTCCCGCAGGAGACGGTAGCCGGCGATGTCCGGCCACGGCGTATGGTCGCTGCGTCGACGCGCAAGACGCACCGCCGACGGCATCACGCGATCAACGATGGCCCGTTCCGCCGCGGGCGTGTCGTCATCGTGGGCCAGCAACACCGCCAGCTCGCCCGCCAGGCTCGGCTCCTCCCGCTGCAGCCGCGCCAGGAACGCCGCGCGCGCCTCGGGG
This sequence comes from uncultured Rhodanobacteraceae bacterium, assembly GCA_964647135.1. Lineage (GTDB taxonomy): Bacteria > Pseudomonadota > Gammaproteobacteria > Xanthomonadales > UBA2363 > Pseudofulvimonas. The sequence continues at coordinate 12,541 of CAZYHP010000026.1, read as the reverse complement.
GGCAAGGCCACCGCCTCCTCGAACAGCGACTGCAGGCGCTGGATGCGCGCGACGTCGCTCATCCGTCGAGCGCCTGCCTGAGCCAGGCACGGCCAAAGCGCAGTGCGCGGTCGACGGTGGGCACTGAAACGGACAGCGCATGCGCGACCTCGTCGCGCTGCATGCCGCCGAAATACGTCAGCTCGACAACCCGGGCCGTGCGTTCGTCGGCCGCCTGCAGCGACGTCAGCGCCGCATCCAGGGCGAGCAGCTCGGCGTCGGTCGACTCCGGTGCCTGCAGGTCATCGGCCAGCGTGACCCGCACCTGGTCGCCGCCGCGCTTTTCCGCCAGCTTGGCGCGCGCATGGTCGACGAGGATCGCGCGCATGTGCAGCGCCGCGGTGGCGAAGAAGTGGATGCGATCGTTCAACGACACGCCCCCCTGCACCAGCCGCAGGTAGGCCTCGTTGACCAGCGCCGTGGGTTGCAGGGTATGGTCGCCGCGTTCACCGGCCAGACGCTGGCGCGCCATTGCGCGCAGCTCCTGGTAGACCAGCGCACCGAGCTGTTCGCCGGCGCGCGCGTCACCCTCGCCCCAAGCGTGCAACAGCACGGTGATGTCGTGTTCCCCGGCCACGGTTCGACCCCTCCCGACGGGCGAATGCGGACAGTCTAGCCCAGCGGCGTCCACATCCTGGTGCAAGCGCACTGGCGCGCCGTCGATCCCGACCTCCGGGCCGGTCCGGAGGCATCGGCTATCATCTGCCAACAATGCCGGCCCGCTTCGTCCATCTCAACACGCACAGCGAATATTCGCTGGTGGATTCCACCATCCGGATGCCGGGCAAGCCGCAATTGGGCCTGCCTGCCAAGGCCGGCGACCGGCCGAACCTCGTCAGTCGATGCGTCGAACTGGGCATGCCGGCGCTGGCGCTGGCCGACCAGGACAACCTGTTTGGCCTGGTGAAGTTCTATCGCGCCTGCCTGACGGCCGGCGTGCAGCCGATTGCCGGCTGCGACCTGCGCCTGTCCGCCCGCCGCGAGCAGGAAGCGCCGACGCGCGCCACGGTCCTGTGCCGGAACGGCAACGGCTACCGCTCGCTGTCGCACCTGCTGACCCGGGCCTGGACGGAGGCGCCGCGCCAGGACAACCGGCCGCTGCTTCCGCCGCAATGGCTGGCCGAACAGGCCGACGACCTGTTCCTGCTGCTGGGCAGCCAGAGCGATGTCGCCGCGGCGCTGGCCGCCGGTCGCGACAGTGAGGCCGAACAGCTTCTGCAGCGCTGGCAGCATCGATTCGGCGATCGGCTGTACCTGACGCTCAGTCGCACCGGCCGTGGCCACGAGGCCGCCTGGGAGCCAACTGCCCTGGCCCTCGCGCACCGGCTCGGCCTTCCTGTCGTCGCCCACAACGATGTCCGTTTCCTCGACCGCGAAGACCACGAGGCGCACGAGGCGCGCGTCTGCATCTCCACGGGCCGCGTGCTCGGCGATCCGAAGCGGCCGCGCGACTACAGCCCCGAGCAGTACATGAAGTCGCCGGCGCAGATGGCGGAGCTGTTTGCCGACCTGCCCGAGGCGCTGGACAACACGGTCGAGCTGGCGCGGCGCTGCACGCTGGAGCTGCAGCTGGGCACGTATTTCCTGCCGGCGTTCCCGGTGCCCGAACAGGAGACGCTGGACAGCTGGATCCGCCAGGAAGCCGAACGCGGCCTGGAGCGCCGGCTCGAACGCCTGGCGCTGGCGCCGGAACGCAACCGCGATGTCTACGTCGACCGCCTGCATCGCGAGGTCGACGTCATCGTGCAGATGGGCTTCCCGGGCTACTTCCTGATCGTCGCCGACTTCATCAACTGGGCCAAGAACCATGGCATTCCGGTCGGTCCGGGTCGTGGCTCCGGTGCCGGTTCGCTGGTCGCCTGGTCGCTGGGCATCACCGACCTGGATCCGCTGCCCTACGACCTGCTGTTCGAACGCTTCCTCAATCCGGAACGCGTGTCGATGCCGGACTTCGACATCGACTTCTGCATGGACCGGCGCGACGAGGTGATCGACTACGTCGCCCGCAAGTACGGCCGCGACCGGGTCAGCCAGATCATCACCTACGGCACCATGGCCGCCAAGGCGGTGGTGCGCGACGTCGGCCGCGTGCTGGGCTATCCATACGGCATGGTCGACGGCATCGCCAAGCTGGTGCCGATGACCCTGGGCGTGTCGCTGTCGGACGCGCTGGGCCGCACCGACAAGGGCCGCAAGGACGAGAACTGGCGCTCGGACGAGCTGATCGCGCGCTACAACGACGAGGAGGACGTGCGCGACCTGCTCGACCTGGCGCTGCAGCTGGAGAACCTGACCCGCAACGCCGGCAAGCACGCCGGCGGCGTGGTGATCGCGCCGCGGCCGCTGAGCGATTTCTGCCCGCTGTTCGCCGAACACGACGAAGGCGGGCGCGGCAAGAACCCGGTCACCCAGTTCGACAAGGACGACGTGGAAGCGGTGGGCCTGGTGAAGTTCGACTTCCTCGGCCTGCGCACGCTGACCATCATCGACTGGGCGGTGAAATCCATCAACGAGCGCCTTCTGCTCGGCGGTGGTTCGCCCATCGACCTGGCGACGCTGCCGCTGGACGATCGCGCCAGCTACGAACTGTTCGCGCGCGCCGATACCGTCGCCGTGTTCCAGTTCGAATCCACCGGCATGCGGCGCATGCTCAAGGACGCCAAGCCCGACCGCTTCGAAGACCTGATCGCGCTGGTGTCGCTGTACCGCCCGGGCCCGATGGATCTGATCCCGGACTTCATCGAGCGCAAGCACGGCCGCCAGCGTGTCGAATATCTCGATCCGCGCATGGAACCGATCCTCGGTCCGACCTACGGCATCATGGTCTACCAGGAACAGGTCATGCAGATCGCGCAGGCATTGGGCGGCTACACGCTGGGCGGCGCCGACCTCTTGCGCCGCGCCATGGGCAAGAAGCAGCCCGAGGAAATGGCCAAGCAGCGCGAGATCTTCCGCGAGGGCGCGTCGAAGAACGGCATCGTGCAGGCGGTCGCCGACGCCGTCTTCGACCAGATGGAGAAGTTCGCCGGCTACGGCTTCAACAAGTCGCACGCCGCCGCCTACGCGCTGGTCGCGTACCACACCGCCTGGCTGAAGGCGCACTACCCGGCCGACTTCATGGCCGCGGTGCTGTCGTCGGACATGGACAAGACCGACAAGCTGGTCGGCTTCATCGGCGAAGCGCAGACGATGCGCCTGGCCATCGAGCCACCGCATGTGAACCGTTGCGACTACATGTTCAAGGCGCTGGACGCCAAACGCATCGCCTACGGCCTGGGCGCCATTCGCGGCGTGGGCGAAGGCGCGGTGTGCGCGATCATCGAGGCACGCGAGCGCGGCGGCGATTTCCGTGACCTGGCCGACCTGTGCCGGCGCGTCGACGGCGGCAAGCTCAACAAGCGCGTGCTGGAAACACTGATCCAGTCCGGCGCCTGCGACGGTCTCGGCGAGAATCGCGCGACGTTGATGGCGCAGCTCCCGGAAGCCATGCGCCTGGCCGAGCAGGACCACGCCAACGCGGCCGCCGGCCAGCACGACATGTTCGGCATGTTCCAGGCCGACAGCGTGCTCGGCACGGCCACGCTCAACGTGGCCGTGCAGCCGGAATGGCCGCTGCGCCAGAAACTCGCGGCCGAACGCGACACGCTGGGCTGGTACCTCAGCGGCCATCCCACCAGCGAGTACCAGTCGCTGCTCGAACAGCTGGTCGCCGTGCCACTCAACCGTGCCGAAAGCCTGTTGCAGGGCAGCGGCGACAGTCGCGGCGAGAACGGGCGCAGCGAGTACAGCCGCGGTGTCACCGCCGTGCTCGCCGGCATGGTGGCCGACGTGCGCCAGCGCGGTGCCAGCCAGGGCTTCGTTTCCATCGAGGACTGGAGCGGCCGCGTCGAAGCCAGTTTCTACGCCGAAGGCTGGCTGGAGAATGCGCCGCGCCTGTCGCGCGAGCGCATCGTGCTCATCGAAGGCCAACTGCGTCCGGACAACTTCAACGGCGGCGGCGTCAGCCTGCGTGGTCGGGGCGTGCTCGACCTCGACGAAGCGCTGGCGCGTTTCGCCGAAACCCTGCACCTGACCCTCGACGCCGAGCGCTGCGATGTCGCCACGCTCGCCGCCGAACTGCGCGCCGCCCAGCCTGGCCGCTGCACGTTGCGACTGCGCCTGCGCACCGCTTCCGTCCAGGGCGACCTCGTGCCCGGCCTGGACTGGCGCATCCGCCCCAGCCTCGACCTCCTCGACCGGCTGCGCACACGGGCCGGCGTTGTCGACTTCGACCTGCGCCTGCGCCGCGCCAGCGGTCTGGCGGGTGGCAATACACCGCCGCCCGACAGCCGCGACCCCGACGAAGCACTGGCGCTGCGCTACACCGCCGAAGCCTGAGCCCCGGTCGACCCCGCGCAAGCCGCACGGGTTCCTGCCGCGACGCGATTGACGCACCGATCGAACCCCATTCGTGCTGCCCGTTGCGGGCCGCCGACCCCGCCACGCCTGTCGTCGCCGCCTCCCGCGCACGGGCGACCACGGTATCCAGGCGAGCCCTCGCCGCGACCGCCAACACCCGAAGCGGATCCAGCCCTAGTGCAACACTGCTGGAATATACGGTTGGTGATCTGATACGTTTCCCGCCTGGCCCCGGCCAGGCGCAACCGCTCGCGGAACGTTACGGGAGATCCGCACGATGGGACGCATTGCAGCACTGATGGTGGGCATCATCGCCCTGCTGTCGCAGCCCGGCGCGGCGACGCTGGCCAGGGCGGAGGTCAGCCAGGCGCCCGCGCGCCTGCCCGAGCACCCGCTGTTCCGGCAGTTCGGCACGGCTCAGGGACTGCCTTCCGCCACCATCTACAAGCTTGCGCAGGCCGGCGACGGCAGTCTCTGGATCGCCACCGTCGACGGGCTTGCGCGCTACGACGGCGTCGGCTTCCGCATCTGGCGACACGATCCCGCCGATCCACGCAGCCTTCCCGACAACAACATCGAGTTCGTCCTGGTCGACAGTGCCGATCGGGTCTGGATCGCCGCGTCGAATGCCGGCATCGCGCGCTACGAGGCGGCGACCGACAGTTTCACCCGCTGGCAGCACGATCCGGCCAATCCGGAAAGCCTGCCCGGTGATCGCGTCTGGGCGCTGGCGGACGATGGCGACGGGGGACTCTGGATCGGAGGTTTCCGCACGGGGCTCATACGCATGTATCGCGATGGCCGTTTCCGGTCGCTGCGCGCGGAGATGATGGCGGGCCCGGACGGCTGCGACGACATCGTCCTCAGCATTGCCCGCGGCAGCGACGGTGTGGTCTGGGCGGCGACGAATGCGGGGCTTTGCCGCTGGCATCCGGACACCGGGTTCAGTCGCGTCGATGTCGAAGACGAGCAGCCACGGCAACGCGTCGTTTCCCTGCGCCTGGGCGACAACCAGCCCTGGCTGGCGACGCGTTCCGGTCTGCGCAGCCCGCGCGGACTGGGCATGGCCATGCCGCCGCTGGACAGCGCCCGCGATGGCCTGTCGGTCGAACTGGAACCGGACGGCTGGATCTGGATGGGGACGCGCAATGGCGCGTGGCGATGGCAACCATCGACCGGGGCGACCGCCGTCCATCGGGCCCGGCCCGGCCACGCGATGAGCCTGCCCGCGCACAGCATCGACGACATCCTGCGCGATCACGAAGGCAGCATGTGGTTCGCCACGCATGGCGGACTGGCGCAACTGGTCCCGCACTGGCGTGCAATTCGCGTCTACATGAGCGAGTCGGCGCATCAGGATGGCCTGCCCGCCGGCCGACCCCGCTACGTGACGGCCGGGCCGGATGGACAGGTCTGGGTCACGTCCGACACCAGTGCTGGCGTCAGCCAGCTTGATCCGGCGAGCGGCACGGTCAGGCGCTGGTTCGTCGATGGCGACGGCGTGCAGGAACCCGATTCCGACGCGCGCGCCGTGCTGATGGATCGACGTGGCCAACTGTGGCTCGGCCATCGCTCGGCGATCTCTCGCTACGCACCCGGCCGCGGCGCATTCCACCGCTTCGATCGCGACCGCGGTGGCCAGTCGCTGCCGCAGACGCTTGTCCGCGTCTTTGCCGAAGTGGGCGACGGCCGCATCCTCGCCGGATTTGGTGGCGGCGGCGTGGCATGGATCGACGACGGCGACGCGGGCCTCGATTTCGATGCGCTCGGTGAAGCCGCCGGCCTGCCCTGCTCGCAGGCCTCGGATATCAAGACGGATGCAGACGCAGGCGTGTGGATGGCTTGCGAGCGCGGGCTGCTGTACGCAGCGCCGGGGCAACGGGGGTTCCGCGCCGTGTCCGGCGCACCGACATCGTCGGTGCATGGACTCGCCTTCGCCGCTGATGGCTCGCTCTGGCTGCACACATTGGGTCATCTGGGCCACTACGACGTCGTCGCGGGCAAGCTCGTAGAACGCGATGGTGTCGGCGCTGCGGACGGTTGGCCCCTGGTCGACGCCGGTGGTGTCGCCATCGATCCCAACGGGCTGGTCTGGGTGAACACGCGTCGTGGCCTTCTCGCCTTCGATCCGCAGACACGAGGCATCTCGTCCTTCGATGAGGCGCATGGCCTGCCTTCGGCGGAATTCATCGCGGTACCGCCGGTCTGGCTGTCGCCCGGCCTGCTGGCGGCGGGAACGAGCGCCGGCGTGGTGTTGGTCGACACGGCGCGCGTTCGTATGCGATTGCCGGCCGCAGCGCTGCGCTGGCACAGCAGCAGTGTGTTGCGGGACGGTCGCATGACGTCGCTTCCTGTCGACGCCAGCCAGCCCTGGGAACTGGCCCATGACGACCGCGAACTGCGCATCGCCGTGCGCCTCGGCAGCCTGCTGAAACCGGATGCGCACCGCTACCACTTCCGCATCAATGACGATGCCTGGCACGAGCAGGCCGGGCAACCGGAACGCCTGATCGACCGCCTGCCCAGTGGCCGCCACGTGCTGGAAATCGAAGCCTTCGGCAGCGACGGCCAACCGGCACGCAATCGCCTGCGGCAGGTCATCCAGGTCGGGCTTCCGCCCTGGCGACAACCCTGGGCGGTGCTGCTCTACATTCTCGCCGTCGTCATCGCGATGCTTGCCGGGCAACGCCACTATCGTCGTCGTCTCGAGCGTCGCCACGCCCTGGCCCTGGCCAACGAACGGCGGCAATGGGCGGAACAGTCCAGCGCCGCGAAAACGCGCTTTCTGGCTGCCGTCGGCCATGAGCTGCGCACACCGATGGCCGGGCTGCTCGGCATGAACGAACTGCTGTCGGCGACGCCTCTGGATGCGCGCCAGCGCCACTTCGCCGCTTCCGTCCAGCGTGCAGGGGGACACATGCTGACCCTGGTCAACGACCTGCTGGACCTGTCGCGCATCGAGTCCGGGCAACTGGCGCTGGAAACGCGTGACCTCGACCTGGTGGCCTGCCTCGATGAAGTCGTCGGCGAAGTCGCCGCCTATGCGGAGAGCAAGCACCTGCGCCTTTCGCTGCGCATCGAACCGGGGACACCCTTGGCGGTTCGTGGCGATGGCAAGCGGCTGCACCAGATCCTGCTGAACCTGCTCAACAACGCGATCAAGTTCACGCCGCACGGCCACGTCCGGCTTCGCGTGTCGCTGGCCGGGGCGCGACACCGTTTCGAGGTCATCGACAACGGACCGGGCATTTCCGACGAACTGCGCAGCCGGCTGTTCCAGCGCTACAGCCAGGATGAGGCCGGCCGTCGTTCCGGCGGAAGCGGCCTCGGGCTGGCCATCGCCCGCGAACTGGTGGAACTGATGGGCGGCGTCATCGGCGTCGATGCCGGCAGTGATGGCGGCAGCTGTTTCTGGTTCGCCATCGGGATGGAGGGGATTCGACGTGATTCGCCCGCTGTTCCGACGACTGCGCCGCTGCCGGTCTGCGTGTTCGACGACGATGCACGCCGTCGTGATGACCTGGTCACCAGCCTGCACGCCCTCGGCGTCGCAACCGGTGACGATGACGACCAGCGTGCGCGAACGGCGCTGCTCGCGGCCGACGATGCCGATGCCGTCGCCCGGGCCGTGGTCGCGGCGCGGCCGTTCGCGCGCGCGCTGGTGTCCATTCCGCTGGCCTGTCCTGCGCCGACACTGCCTGCGTCCATCACCGCCCTGCCCGGCCCCTGGGCGCTGCGTACGGTGCTGGAAGCACTGCAGGCCACGCCATCGCGTGCCGGCTGCGCGGAGTCCAGTGCGCACACGTCGGGCGACGACAGCGCGCCGCTGGCGCGGCGCCACCTCCTGCTGGTGGAGGACGACGCCATCCTCGGTGAAGTCACGGCCAGCCAGCTGCGGCAGCGTGGCGCCGAAGTCGAACTGGCGACCGACGGGCTCGCCGCGCTCGCGGCCACCCGCCACGCCCGCTACGACGGCATCATCCTCGATCTGGACCTGCCGGAAATGGATGGCCTGCAGGTGCTTTCCCTCCTGCAGCGCACGCTGGCGCCCTTGCCAGCGGTGGTGGTGGTGACGGCGCGCCAGCAGGAGGAGGACGAGGCCCTCTGCCGGGCGCACGGCGCATGCGCATTTTTCCGCAAGCCCGTCGATGCGGACCGTCTTGCTGCCGCCCTTCTGGAGGGGGAAACCGCGCATGGAGACAGCGCGCCAAGATAATATCTCTTCATCGCGATAAAGGGATTGACATAACCCGGTAGCCGTCCTAACCTGCCGCCACCATCGAGACCGGCGGAGGGACAGGCCCGACGAAGCCGGGGCAACCCAGGACTGCGCAAGCCGTCCGAAGGTGCCAATTCCTGCGTCACGTTGCCGCGTGACGGCAGATGGAACGTGTCATTCCGTGCGCCACCCTGCGCGCGGGACACACGCTCATCCGCACCCTCGATGGCCTTCCCGCCACCCATGAGGCGTGCCAACGATGAGCCTGATCCACGACGACGCCAGCGTCACCGGCACCCATGCCGGTCACCCGCCCAGCGATTTCAGCTTCAACCGGAACCGGCCTGCACAGGTCGACGCCGAACGCGGCGACTGCTGGTTCACCCTGAGCCTCCGCCACGGGGGTCAACGCACCGTACGCGTCGCCTACGAATCGGCGGGGCCCGCCAACGCGCCCTGCGTGCTGGTGCTCGGCGGCATTTCCGCCCATCGCCATCTCGCGGCCAGCCGACGCTACCCGGAATCCGGCTGGTGGCCGGGCCAGGTCGGCATCGGCAAGGCGCTGGATCCGCAACGGATGCGCCTGCTGGGCATCGACTGGCTGGGCGCAGATGGACAGCTCGACGCGCCGCTGGACACGACCGACCAGGCTGATGCCATCGCCGCGGTGCTCGATGCGCTGGGCATCCGCCGCCTGCGTGCGCTGATCGGCGCGTCGTATGGCGCGCTGGTCGGCCTGCAGTTCGCGGCCCGTCATGGCGAGCGCCTGCGCCATCTGCTGGCCATCTGCGGCGCGCATCGACCGCATCCGTATTCCAGCGCCTGGCGCAGCGTGCAGCGCGCCATCCTGCGCCTCGCCGCAACGGGTGAGGAGCGCCACCATGCCGTGGCCGTCGCCCGTCAACTCGCCGTCCTCAGCTATCGCAGTCCCGCTGAGTTCGCGGCGCGCTTCGATGCGCCGGCGACGCGCTGCGGCGACCGCTTCGAAGTCGCGGGGGAAGCGTACCTGCGCCACCAGGGCGAACGTTTCAGCGCCCGCTTCTGCGCTACCGCATTCGAGCGGCTCTCCGAGTCGATCGACCTGCATCGCGTCGATCCCGGCCACATCCACGTACCGACGACCGTTGTCGGTGTGCATGAAGACCGGCTCGTTCCGCTCGATGATCTGCGCCAGCTTGTCGAAGCCCTTGCCGCACCGGCCCGGCTGGTCACCCTGCATTCGCTGTACGGCCATGACGCCTTCCTCAAGGAGGACGATGCGATCGCCGGGGTGATCACCTGGGTCCTGGCCGACGCCGCTGCGGAGGTGTCCGCATGAGCCGCTCGCGCAGCTTCGCCACCGCCGCGGTGCGTGCCGGCATCGACGGCGACAGCCAGCACGGTGCCGTCACGCCCCCGCTGCACCTGAGCAGCACCTTCAGCTTCGACGGCTACGGCGGCAAGCGCCGCTACGACTACACGCGCAGCGGCAATCCAACCCGCGACCTGCTCGGCGAAGCCCTGGCCGAGCTCGAAGGCGGTGCCGGTGCCGTGGTGACCGCCAGCGGCATGGCGGCGATCACCACCGTGCTGGCCCTGCTGGAACCCGACGACCTGCTGGTCGTCCCGCATGACGGCTATGGCGGCAGCTGGCGGCTGTTCACCGGCCTGGCGCGCAAGCGACATTTCCGTCTTGCCGTTGTCGACTTCAACGATCCGGTGGCGCTCGGCGAGGCACTGGCGCGCAGCCCGAAGCTGGTCTGGATCGAAACGCCGAGCAATCCGTTGCTGCGCCTGACCGATATCCGTTTCGTCGCCGAAGTGGCCCACCATGCCGGTGCGCTGGTCTGCGTCGACAACACGTTCCTGTCACCGGCGCTGCAACAACCCATCGCGCTGGGTGCCGACCTGGTCGTGCATTCCACGACGAAGTACATCAATGGCCACAGCGATGTCGTCGGCGGTGCCGTGATCGCACGCGATCCGGACCTGCACGAACAACTGGCATGGTGGGCCAATGCATTGGGCGTCACCGGCAGTCCGTTCGACAGTCTGCTGACCTTGCGTGGACTGCGCACGCTGCCGATCCGCCTGCGCCAGCATGAGGACAACGCGCAGTGCATTGCCGAACGCCTCAACGATCACCCGGCGGTCTCCGCCGTGCACTATCCGGGACTGTCCGGCCATCGGCAACACGCGCTGGCGCGTCGCCAGCAGTCCGGATTCGGCGCCATCGTCAGCCTGGAACTGGCTGGCGGCGAAAGCGCAGTCCGCGCTTTCATCGACGGACTGCACTGCTTCACGCTGGCCGAATCGCTAGGCGGCGTCGAAAGCCTCGTCGCGCACCCGGCCAGCATGACGCATGCGGCGATGTCCGCCGATGCGCGCGCGACAGCCGGCATCAGTGATGGGCTGCTGCGCCTGTCCGTGGGCATCGAGGAGGCCCGCGACCTGCTCGCCGATCTCGACGCCGCACTGGCTCGCGCCAGTGCCGTGCCGGCGCTGATGGCGCCGAAGGGACGGGTCTCGTGAGCACGCCGACGGTTCATGCGATTGCGCGCCATCGCCAAGGCGCCGAACCGGTCCGCCTGGCGCTGCTCGGCACGGGCACCGTCGGCAGCGCCGTACTGGAACGGCTGCAGCATCTCGGCACCCTTGCGAACGGCGCAGCCATCCGGCTGGTGCACGTCGCGAACTCGAGAGCCGCGCATAGCGCACCGGAAGGCATCGCAGCCAATGACGCCGAGCAGCTGCTGGCGAGCGCGTGTGCGGGAAAAACATTGCCGACAACGGTCGACGACGTACTCACGACACCGCGCACCGGTATCGTGATCGATGCGACCGCCTGCGCCGATGTCGCGGCTCGACATGCGCATTGGCTTTCCGCCGGCATCCATGTCGCGACCGCCAACAAGCTTGCGCAGGGTGGCCGCCTGGCCGAGTGGACGACGCTGCGCCACGCGCAACTCGGTGGCGGCACGCACTACGGCGACAGCGCCACCGTCGGCGCCGGGCTGCCGTTGCTGCGGACGATCCGCGCGCTGCGCGAGGGTGGCGATCGCATCCATGCCCTGGCCGGTTGCCTTTCCGGCTCGCTGGCCTGGCTGTTCGATCGTTTCGACGGGACGCAGCCATTCTCGCACTGCATCCGCGCGGCGCAGGCTTCGGGACTCACCGAGCCCGATCCGCGTGAGGACCTGTCCGGCGCGGACGTGCAGCGCAAGCTGCTGATCCTTGCACGCGCCGCGGGGCTACCGCTGGAACCCGACGATGTCGACGTCGAACCGCTGTCGAGCGCTGCGCTGGCGGACTGCCCGCGTCAGGACATCGACGAGAGGCTGGTGGACCTGGACAGGGCGATGCACGGGCGCCTCGCCGACGCTCAGCGGCAGGGAAAAGTCCTGCGTCATGTCGCGCGATTGAGCGGCGATGGTCGTGCCAGCATCGGCCTGGAAGCGCTGGCTGGCGATAATCCGCTTGCGCTCGGCCGCGGAACCGACAACCGGGTCGCTATCTGGAGCGACCGCTACCGCGACCGCCCGCTCGTTATCCAGGGTCCCGGAGCCGGTGCGCAGGTCACGGCTGCCGCGTTGCTGGATGATGTGCTGGCCATCGCCCGCGTGGTCACGGCGGCAGGCTGAAGGTCGCGCCCGGGATGCCGGGGCGCACAAAGCAGCGCCGCCTCAGCATTCGATGACATTGACCGCCAGGCCGCCGCGGCTGGTTTCCTTGTACTTGTCCTGCATGTCGCGGCCGGTATCGCGCATGGTGCGGATGACTTTGTCCAGCGAGACCGTGTGCGTACCGTCGCCGCGCAAGGCCATGCGCGAGGCATTGATCGCTTTCACCGAGCCCATCGCATTGCGCTCGATGCAGGGAATCTGCACCAGGCCGCCGATCGGGTCG
>CAZYHP010000025.1:0-29471 GCA_964647135.1 uncultured Rhodanobacteraceae bacterium | reverse complement strand
CAGGTTCCAGGAGACTCTCTCAGCCGATCCAACCACGATCGGCACCCCCGGCGAACACCCATCCGACCGACACAGGCCGGGCGAAATGGATGCCGCCACGATACGTCAGGCCCGGTGCGCGGACAAGACTCCGGCCGCGAAAACGCTAGACTGCACGAACATGCGGCGAGGGACTGGGAAATGCATGTTTCGGCCATATGGGCATTGCTGGGATCGATGACGGTGGCATCCACGGTGAAGGCGTCATCGCCGACCGCAATGGATCTGGCGCTCAGTGTGCGGGTACTGGGCGCAGACGTCCAAACCCTGACGCCCGGGACCACGGGCCTTCTTGAGTTCACCATTGATGTACGTCTTGCACCCGTTTCATCCGTCGGCTTCAGTACGGTGCACACACCTGTAGTTCGAGGCGCGTCCCAGCCGATTCGCATTTTTGCGCCCGCAGGCATGGCTGGCGCCTGCAGCGTGCAGCCATCACTGCCCTACCCAGCAGGCGGATCAGCGGACTTGTTCTGGTATGTCCCGGGGCCGGCCATCCCGACCGGTGGCTCGTTCACCTGTGTCGCTGGATTCGAGATCCTTGCACAGGCAACCCGGCCGATGATGCTTGCATTCCAGGCCGCTGCCGGCCCAACCGGTACATCGATCATCCATTTCGACCTTACCCCGGATGACAACTTCGTGTACTTGCCCTTTGGCACGCCGGCGGCACCCGTGCCCGCCACCTCACCGCTGTCGTGGCTGCTGCTGGGACTTCTCGCCGCGTGGGCGGGCGCGCACCGCCTGCAAGGCCGGCCGGCATAGCGGCGGCGAAACCATTTCCGCCGGCATCGGATCAGGCCGACGCTGAGGCGTCGAGCGTTGCCTTGGCCGACTGCAGCGGTGCGTCGTCCAGCGTGTCCAGGTAGTGCAAGGCCCGGCGCGCGTGGTGGCTGAGCCGCTCCAGCCAGCGCTGCCCACTCAGCGCGGCCATTGCTTCGTCCGTTTCGATCTCGCCGGCGGCCGCTGCCTGCATGATGGAGGCCCGCAGCGGCGGCAGCATGTCGGCCGGCACTGCAGCCAGCAGCGTCGGCGAAGGTCGGACCTCCTCGCTGTCGAGCACCCTGGCACTGTCCAGGAAGCCCTGACCCAACTCGGTCGCGCACCGGCGCAGCGCCGGCAACACATTGACGGCGTCGTAGCGGCCCGGCTTTCCCGCCGCACGTACGAATTGGCGCACGTGATCGACCAGGTGCACGGTGTCACCCAGGCGCGAAAGCGTGCGCGCATCACCGGTTGGCAGCCGCGCGATGAGTTCGCCCGCCTGCTCCGTCGCCAGGCGCCATTGCGTGTACTGCTCGTGTGCAGCGCGCCGCTGTGAAACGAGGCCGCGGCCGGTTGCTGCCAGTGCGTGGGCGAAAACACCGCGCAGCGTGGACACCGCGGCAGCGATCGCCAATGCCGGCACTTCGCGCAGGCTGGGGTCCAGGTGCCGGGTCAATGCATTGCGGTGTTCCGGCAGCAGCCAGCGGACGATGCGCGCCAGCTGCGGCACCAGCGGAACAAACAACACGGCGCCGAACAGGCTGAAGGCGGTGTGGAACGCGGCGATGACCAGCGCGTGGTCGGCACCCGCTTCACGCGCGCCAAGCAGCGACTCCAGCAGATCGATCACCCATGGCAGGCAGAAGAACACGATCACCGCGACGACGACATTGAAGATGACGTGCACGCAGGCGGTGCGCCGCGCCGCCACGCTGGCGCCGATGGCTGCCAGCACCGCGGTGAACGTCGTGCCGACGTTCTGTCCAATCACCAGTGCAGCGGCCTGGTCCAGCCCGATGGTGCCGCTGGCCACCGCCGTGAGCGTGGTCGCGACCGCGGCGCTGGAGGATTGCATGATCACCGTCATGACCAGGCCGATGCCGACCAGCAGAAGGCGCACGCCGATGCCGGCGCCGCTGTAGGCGGTGAGATCGAAACGGTCGGACAGTCCGGCCATGCCCTCCTGCAGGACATCGATGCCGACGAAGATCAGGCCGAATCCGGCCAGTACGTTGCCGGCCTCGGCAAGACGGTCGCGACCGAGCAGTCGCAGGACGGCGCCGAGTCCGACCAGCGGCATCGCCACGAGGCCCATCGAGAACTTCATGCCCAGCAGCGAGACGATCCAGCCGGTGCTGGTGGTACCGAGATTGGCGCCGATGATCACGCCGATGGAATTCTCGAAAGCCAGCAACCCGGCGGAGACGAAGCCGATCGTCGCCAGCGTTGTCGCGGTCGAGGACTGCACGACCAGGGTGATGCCGGCGCCGGTCGCGACCGCGCTGAGGCGATTGCCGGTGAAGCGCGCCAGCAGACGACGCAGCGCATCGCCGGCGATCGCCTTCAGGCCGTCGGTCATCAGGATCATGCCGAGCAGGAACAACCCGACGCCGCCAAGAATTGCCGAAAACGTTGCCGCCACCCGCCCACCTGCCGGTCACGCCCCGTCCATCGGGACCGGCGGACTTTAGCGCCTGCGGCAGGTTCGCAGTATCGCTTTCCAGGGCATGTCGGCAGGCACAGGGAGCCGCCCGGGATGGGCCCGCCCTGCAGGGACGCTTCGGTGGCGGCCGCAGCGCGACGCATCGTGGCTGGACATTGCGACCTGCCGCATCAAGCCGGGCAGACGTGCGCCACGCCGGTCTGGCGCCGGTGCAGCGTCGAAGAATGATCGACCGCGAACGCGCTGGCGCGACGCTTGTTCCAGGCCGGGCTCATCGCCTCGCTCTGCCCGCGTACGCGGCCGTGAACCGCTGTCTTATGCGCGCGGCAGATAGGCGCGCAGGAAGAAGTCGACCACCGACTGCACGTGCGCCTCGTCAGCTTCGGGTGACACCTCGCTGGCACAATCGGCGCAGAGCATGCGCATGTTGACCGCGCCCTTGAGCAGGCACAGGAAGTGTCCGGCGGCTGCCGCCGTGTCGGGGATTTCGAGCCGGCCGGCCGCGACCGCATTGGCCAGGAAGCGCTCGAAGCTTTCCGTGATGCGCGCCGGACCCGCCTGCCAGAACATCTGGCCCAGCTTCGGACCATTGCGCTGGTCGGCCAGGATCATGCGGTGCAGGCTGGTGGCGACCTCGCTGGAGACCAGGGCGAAGAAGCTGCGCCCGATGCGCAGCAGCGCATCGCGGATCGCGCCGGGCGGGACCTGCGGGAACAGTTCTTCCGGCAACAGCTCGCTGCACTTCGCCTCGATGGCGGCGACGAAGAGCGTCTCCTTGTCCCGGAAGTGGCTGTAGACGGTGAGCTTGGACACCCCTGCCTCGGCGGCGATCGCATCCATGCTGACACCGTCGAACCCGCTGATCGGAAACAGCTTTTTTGCCGCCTCAAGGATCGCGGCGCGCTTTTCCGGATCCTTGGGACGGCCGGGGCCGACAGGCGGCTTGGGGGCGGGTGCGTTCATTCAAATAAATACTGGACAGTTCAGTTTGGTATTCATACTATACCGGCGCGTTCAATAACCTTAGCCCAACGTCAGCCGCCGATGCCAGTCAAGAATGTCCATCCTCGTCCATTCGTCAGGGTCATTGGCTGTGCCGCCCTGGTCGCCGTCATGTTCCTTGCCGGCTGCAGGCCCGCGCCCGAGAGCGTTGCCCCGGTGCGTCCGGCCATCGTGTCACAACCGGGACGTGCCAGCGATCACGCGCCGACCTATTTCAGCGGCGAGATCCGCGCCCGGCACGAAAGCCAGCTGGCCTTCCGGGTCAGCGGCAAGATCGAACGGCGACTGGTGGAAGTGGGGGCGCGCGTCGAGGTCGGCACCGTGCTCGCCACCCTCGACCCGGCCGATTTCCGCCTGCAGCTCGCCGCTGCCGAAGCCGCCGCCGCGTCCGCCAGCGCCGACGCCGAACGGGCGCGCGCAGAGCGCGCCCGCTACAGCACACTGCTCGAACGCAAACTGATCAGCCAGTCGCAGTTCGAGGCCCAGGACACCGGGCTGGCCGCCGCGGAAGCGCGCCACGCCCAGACCCGCGCCCAACTCGATGTCGCCCGCAACCAGGTGCAGTACGCGCGCCTCGTTGCCGATCGCGCCGGCGTGGTGACGTCGATCCAGGCGGAAACCGGCCAGGTCGTCACCGCCGGCCAGGTCATCGCCGTGCTCGCCCAGGACGGCGAGCGCGATGTCGTGATCGCCCTGCCGGAAGGCGGCGTCGACCGCTATCCCGTTGGAACCGCCGCCCGCATCGCCTTGTGGTCGGAACCGGACCGCGTCTTGACCGGCACCCTGCGCGAAGTCGCGCCGGATGCCGACAGCGCCAGCCGCACCTGGCGTGCACGGGTCACCATCGAGGAAGACGACGGCACTCTGAATCTCGGCCAGACCGCCCGCGTCCGCTTCGATACCGCGCGCGACGATGCCGCGCCGCGCTGGTCGTTGCCGTTGGCTGCATTGCATGTCAAGGATGGGCAGCCCGCCGTGTGGGTGCTTGATGCATCGACACGACAGGTCAGCCTGAAACCGGTGGCTGTCGCCGCCTATCGCGAGGACAGCGTCGAACTCGGCAGCGGCGTGTCGGACAGCGACTGGATCGTCGTCGCCGGCGTACACAAGCTGGCCGAGGGCCAGGTCGTGCGTCCCATCGATCGCGACAACCGCCCCGTGCGCTTCTGACCGGCCACGGATGCTGCCGACATGAGCGGATTCAATCTTTCCGAATGGGCCCTGCGCCATCGCGGCCTCGTCCTTTATTTCATGATCCTGGTGGCCGTGATCGGCACCTTGTCGTTCCGTTCGCTGGGACAGTCCGAGGATCCGCCCTTCACCTTCAAGGTGATGGTCGTGCGGACGATCTGGCCGGGCGCCAGCGCCGATGAGGTCACCCGCCAGGTCACCGACCGAATCGAGGAAAAGCTGCAGGAACTCGCCGACATCGAGAACATCCGCAGCTATTCGCGCCCCGGCGAATCGATGGTGTTCGTCGAGCTGGCCGAACGCTTGCCCCGCCGTGCCGTGCCGGAAGCGTTCTACCAGATCCGCAAGAAGATCGCCGACATCCACCACACGCTGCCGGCGGAAGCCATCGGCCCGTTCTTCAACGACGAATTCGGCGACACCTTCGGCAACATCTTCGCGCTGACCGGCGACGGCTTCGACGACGCCGCGATGAAGGACTGGGCGCGCCGCCTCAAGCAGGAACTGCTGCGCCTGCCCGGCGTCGCCAAGGTCGACCTCGTCGGCCTGCAGGACGAGAAGATCTACGTCGAACTCGACAACAGCAAGCTGGCGACGCTGGGCGTCAGTTTCGAGCAGGTGCAGGCGACGCTGTCGGCACAGAACGCCATCGCGCCAGCCGGCTACTTCGAGGGCGAGCACGAGCGCATCTACCTGCGCGCCACCGGCAGTTTCGATTCCGTTGAATCCGTACGCGAGATGCTGGTGCGCGCAGACGGCCAGCTGTTCCGCCTTGGCGATGTCGCCAACGTACGCCGCGGCTATGTCGATCCGCCCGCCTCGCGCATGCGCTATCTCGGCAAGGACGCGCTAGGACTTGCCGTCTCGATGGTCGAGCGCGGCAACATCCTCGATCTTGGGCGCCAGCTCGATGAAGCGCTGCCGCGGCTGCAGTCGATGTTGCCGATCGGCCTGGAACTGGAAAAGGTCGCCGACCAGCCGGCGGCGGTACGCGCCTCGGTCGGCGAATTCCTTCGCGTGCTCGCCGAAGCCGTTCTCGTCGTGCTGCTGGTGAGTTTCTTCTCGCTGGGCTTCCGCACCGGAATGGTCGTGGCGATCTCGATCCCGCTGGTACTGGCGATGACCTTCGGCGTCATGGCGTGGTTCGGCATCGACCTGCACAAGATCTCGCTGGGCGCGCTGGTGCTGGCGCTGGGGCTGCTGGTCGACGACGCGATCATTGCCGTCGAGATGATGGCGATCAAGATGGAACAGGGCATGGCGCGCCTGAAGGCGGCCGCCTTCGCCTACACGAGTACGGCGTTCCCCATGCTGACCGGGACGCTGATCACTGCTGCCGGCTTCCTGCCGATCGCGACCGCGGCGTCGAACACCGGCGAATACACCCGTTCGCTGTTCCAGGTGGTGACCATCGCCCTGCTGCTGTCGTGGATCGTCGCCGTGGTTTTCGTGCCCTGGCTCGGTCATCGCCTGCTGCCGGACCTGGCGGCACAGGCGAAGGCAAAGGGCCACCACGCCGACCCCTACCAGCGTCGCTTCTACCAGCGTTACCGCAGCCTGCTGCAGGGCGCGCTGCGCCACCGCTGGCTGGTGATCGCCGGCACCATCACACTGTTCGTGGCGTCCGTACTCGGCTTCGGCCTGGTCGAACAGCAGTTCTTCCCGTCGTCGACGCGTCCTGAATTGCTGGTCGACATCAAGCTGCCGGAAGGCGCGTCGCTGAAAGCCACTCACGCCCAGGTCGCGAAACTGGAGGGCCATCTCGCCAGCGACGAAGACCTGGTCAACTACGTCGCCTTCGTCGGCGCCGGTGCACCGCGTTTCTACCTGCCACTGGACCAGCAACTGCCGCAGGCCTCGTTCGCGCAGTTCGTCCTGCTCGCCCGCGATGTCGAAGCGCGCGAGCGCGTGCGCGGCCGTTTGATGAGCCTGTTCGACGAGGACTTCACCGAGGCGCGCACGCGCGTCCTGCGACTGGAAAATGGCCCGCCGGTCGGCTACCCGGTGCAGTTCCGCGTCTCCGGCGAGGACATCGCGCTGGCACGCGAGATCGCCCACCGCATGGCCGCCGTGATGCGGACCGACCCCGCGCTGCGCGAAGTGCACCTGGACTGGGAAGAACCCAGCAAGGTCGTCCGACTTGTCATCGACCAGGACCGTGCCCGCGCCGTCGGTGTCAGTTCGCAGCAGGTCGCCACCTTCCTGCAGAGCGCCCTGACCGGTGCGCCGATCAGCGTATACCGCGAAGACAACGAACTGATCGACATCGTCCTGCGGGGCGACGAAAAGGCACGGCTGCGCCTGTCATCGCTGGACAGCCTGGCGATGCCGACCAGCCACGGCCAGGCGGTGTCGCTGTCACAGGTGGCGCGCTTCGACTATGCGCTCGAGGAAGGCATCATCTGGCGTCGCGACCGTCTGCCGACGATCACCGTGCGCGGCGACATCGCCGACGGCATCCAGCCGGCCACCGTCACCGCCCGCATCGACGACCAGATGGATGCCCTGCGCGCCGGGCTGCCGGCCGGCTACCGCATCGAAATCGGCGGCTCGGTCGAAGCCAGCAGCAAGGGCCAGGCGTCGGTCAATGCCGGGATGCCGCTGTTCATCCTGGTCGTGCTGACCGTGCTGATGATCCAGCTCGGCAGCTTCCAGCGCACGCTGCTGGTCGTCTTGACGGCGCCATTGGGGTTGATTGGCGTGGTCGCCTTCCTGCTGCTGTTCAGCGTGCCGTTCGGGTTCGTCGCCATGCTCGGCACCATTGCGCTGTTCGGCATGATCATGCGCAACTCGGTGATCCTGGTCGACCAGATCGAACAGGACATCGCCGGCGGCCAGGGCCGCTGGCAGGCCATCGTCGACGCCAGCGTCCGCCGCTTCCGGCCCATCGTCCTGACCGCGATGACCGCCGTCCTGGCGATGATCCCGTTGTCGCGCAGCGACTTCTATGGCCCCATGGCCGTGGCGATCATGGGCGGCCTCATCGTCGGCACGGCGCTGACCCTGGTGTTCCTGCCGGCCCTGTACGCGGCCTGGTTCCGGGTCCGCGAGAACGAACCGGTGCTGCCCATCGAGGATGAATCCTGACACCTGTGGACGCCCGGACGGTGACTTCCGGCACTGCGCCGGGCTGGACGCCTGCGGCAGTCTGCGGTTTGCCGTGTAAAGTGCCCGGGCTTACCATTTGCCGCCACTTTTCCCCCTTATCCTGCCCATCATGACCATCGACCTGAACCTCGCCCGCGAAAACATGATCGAACAGCAGATCCGCCCCTGGGAGGTGCTGGATCCCCGCGTGCTCGACAGTTTCCGCACCGTGCAGCGCGATCGCTTCGTTCCCGAGGCCTACCGCGATGTCGCCTACAGCGATGTGGCGATTCCCCTGGGCGATGGCGAACACATGATGAAGCCGGTCGTCGAGGGCCGCGTGCTGCAGGCGCTGGACCTGGCCGGCAGCGAGAACGTGCTGGAGATCGGCACCGGCTCGGGCTACCTCACCGCCTGCCTGGCGACGCTGGCACGCAGCGTCACCACCGTCGACATCAACGAGCGTTTCGTCAACGCCGCCCGTGAGCGACTGGCGAACTGGTCGGACACCGTCAAGGTCATCCACGCCGATGCATTGTCCGGCTTCAAGTCCGAGCAGCGTTTCGACGCTGTCGTCGTCACCGGTGCCGTCACGGCCATTCCCAGGCTGTTCCTGGACTGGCTGGCGCCGGCCGGCCGACTGTTCGCCGTCCGCGGCCTGTCGCCGGCGATGGAAGCCGTGCTGGTCACCCGCGTCGACGGCGGCAGCCATCGCACCGACAGCCTGTTCGAAACCGAACTGGGCTATCTGCGCGGTGCCGAGCCGAAACCGGTTTTCGCCCTCTGACACGACGTTTTTCTTTCACACCCGCGGCGCCCAGCGCCCCAGCAGACAAGAGCCGACACCATGAGATTTCGACACAAGCCCCTGATCGCCGCACTCGCCCTGTCCGTGGCTGGTGCCGCCAGCGCCGCGGATCTGATCGAAGTCTATGACCTGGCGCGACAGAACGATCCCAGCCTGGCCGCCGCCGAAGCGCAGAGCCTGGCCCTCGGCCAGGTCGTGCCGATCGCACGCGCCGCGCTGCTGCCGCAGGTGAGCGGCAACATCGGTGTCACCGAGCGCCGCAATTCGTCGGATTACGGCGACGGCAGCAGCGACTCCGTCGATGGCCGTTCGCGGACCTGGAACCTGCGCCTCGACCAGAGTCTCTTCGACTGGGGCAACTACACCAACCTCGGCGCCGCCCGCGCCCAGCGCGCGCAGGCGCAGGCCGACTACGAGGCCGCCGTCGATGGCCTGTTGCTGCGCGTATCGGAAACCTACTTCTCGGTGCTGACCGCCGAGGACGCGCTGGCCTTCGCCGAAGCCGAAGAACGCGCCGTCGGACGTCAGCTGGAACAGGCCGAGCAGCGTTTCGAAGTCGGCCTGACCGCGGTCACCGACGTGCACGAAGCCCGCGCCCGCCACGACAGCGCGCGCGCCGCGGTGATCAACGCCCGCTTCGCCCTCGACGACGCCCGCGAGGCGCTGGCGGAAATCACCGGAACCGCGCATGGCGAGCTCAAGGCCCTGCGTCTGAACATCCCGCTCGACGGGCCACAGCCGGATTCGCTGCTGGAATGGGAAGAGGCCGCCGTGCAGGCGAGCCCGGCGCTGGCCTCGCGCCGTTTCGCGCTGGAAGTCGCGCAGAAGAACATCGGCACCGCGCGCTCCGCGCACCTGCCCAGCCTGGGCGGCACCGTCACCTATGGCGACACCCACCGCATGTCCGGCTCCCTGCCGGTCACCCCGAACACCGTGCTTGATGGTCGCGACACCGTCATCGGCGTGACACTCAGCGTGCCGATCTTCGCCGGCTTCGCCACCCAGGCG
Source organism: uncultured Rhodanobacteraceae bacterium (assembly GCA_964647135.1). Classification (GTDB taxonomy): domain Bacteria; phylum Pseudomonadota; class Gammaproteobacteria; order Xanthomonadales; family UBA2363; genus Pseudofulvimonas. The sequence continues at coordinate 19,908 of CAZYHP010000025.1, read as the reverse complement.
CGCGTGCGCCAGGCCGTGTACCAGCGCGATGCCGCCGAAGACCTGCTGGAAGCGCAGCGCCGCCTGCTGCAGCGGCAGACACGCAACGACTTCCGCGCCATTGGCGCCGGCATCAGTTCGGTGGAAGCACGCCGCCAGGCGCTGCTGTCGGCACAGAGCGCGCTGGAAGCGACGCAGGCCGGTTTCGAGGTCGGCACCCGCACCATCGTCGACGTGCTGCTGTCGCAGCAGCTGCTGTTCCAGGCGCAACGCGACTACTCGAACGCCCGCCACCAGTTCATCCTCAGCGGTCTGCGCCTCAAGCACACTGCCGGCGTGATCGACTATGACGACCTCGCCGCCGTCAATGCGCTGCTGACCAGCGAGCGCCTGTCGCCGGAAGAAATCGGTGCCCGCGTCGCCGCCGAAGCGAATGACAGCGGCAACCGCTGACTCACCCGATCACTGCGACCGGCTTCCACCGGTCGCATCAGCGTGATCCCGGCCCGGATGGCGAAAGCCCTCCGGGCTTTTCTGTTACAGGAAACCGTGGTCGAGGAGTTCTGCAGCCGCAAGACCCTCTCAAGCGCAGGCCATCCGCGCTGCGGGCACGCCGGCGCGAACGCATCTGCGTGTAGCAGGCCAGGTGTGTGTGGAACCGATCTGGCGGTCGGTGTGCGCCGGCCGGTCAGTAGTACCCGTCGGGGTCGAGCACTTCGGTCAGCGCGGCATTCATCAATTCGTCCCACGTCATGCGCGCCGGGCTGTCGCCCAACAGGCGATGCATGGGCGATTCGTCCTGGTGGTAATGGAAGATGCCGAAACGGCCTTCGCCATCGAAGCACAGGTAGCCGCTGCCTTCCAGGCTGGGATAGGTCCAGCGCCCGATGACGGTGTAACGGCTGTTGAGGCTGTTCGCCTGCTCGACACTGATGACGGCGTGTGAGCTGCCCGGCTCCAGATCCGGGCGGTCATTGCCCCAGGTCCAGCGGATGGCATCGACCAGGCCCAGCGAACGGAGCCGCTGCCATTTCGCGGTGTCGTCAGCGGACAGCCGCTGCATTTCGCCCAGCGACCAGATCGACAGCCCCTTCAGCGCGTCGTTGCCCTTGAACGAACCATGTTGCCGGTAAAAGCCGAGCAGGTCCGGCGGGAATGGGATCGCCGAGAGCTTGCGGGCCGATTCGATGAGTGCCTCGCCGGCCGGATCGCCGAAACGGGCGAAGCTGGCATGGCGATCCAGATGATCCTGCAGCGTTGGCTCCGCGCGACGCTGTTGCTGCAGGTAGGCGTAGTAGTCGCGACGCCGGTCCAGCTCTTCGGCATTGGATTTCTCGACGACGGACTGGAGGCGTTCGAACGTGGCGGGCTTCATGGCCGCCAGTGTAGCCAGGCGGGCCCGCATCCCGACCAGGATCGGGATGCGGGCGACAACGGCGCGCGATTGCCGTGGTCAGGCGACGGCGCGCAGCCCGTCCGCGGCGCGTGCGCCCTTCGCCGAGCGCAGGTCGGCCGGATCGAAGTCGTCGACGTGGATGAACTCCATCGCCGCAGCGCGGGCACTGAGCAGCAACTCGCCTTCGGCCGCGGTCAGCACGCCTTCGGCCACGGCTTCGGCGACCTGCTTGTCGTAATCCAGCGCCTGGATCGATTTCGCGCGCATCGCCTTGATGAACTTGCGCTCCACCGGTTCGGCCTGGATGACCAGCGGCAGGATGGCATCCATGCGGCCGATCGGATTGTTGGCCGAGGCTCCGCGATACACGCCTTCGCAGAGGCGGTCGCGCGTATCCGACGGTGCCAGCAGCTGCGTGCACAGGCGACGGCCCAGGCGGTCGGAAGGCGCACGCTCGCGACGGCCGATCGGGAAGATCAGGAACGACATCATCCAGGCCAGCCAGCGCACCGGGAAGTTGTCGATGAATCCGGCCAGCGCGGTCTGGATGCGATGCACGCGATCATGCAGCGACCAGGCCAGCAGCAGCTTGTCCGCCTCGGGACGACCCTGGTCCTCGTAGCGCTTGAGCACCGCGGAGGCGATGTACAGCTCGCTGAGCACGTCGCCCAGGCGCGCCGACAGGCGCTCCTTCATCTTCAGCTTGCCACCCAGCGCCAGCATGGCGATGTCGGAGCACAGGCCCAGTGCCGCGGCGTAGCGGTCGAGCTTGCGGAAGTACTTGGCGGTATCCGAATGTGCCGGCGAGCGGCCGATGCGGGCGTGGATCAGACCGAGCCAGAACGAACGCACGGCATTCGAGATCGCCAGGCCGATGTGCGCGAACAGCAGGCCGTCAAACAGCTTCAGGCGCTGGCCCGGATCCGGCTGCTGCAGCGCCTGCATTTCCTTCAGCACCAGCGGATGGCAACGGATCGCGCCCTGGCCGAAGATCATCAGGCTGCGCGTCATGATGTTCGCGCCTTCGACCGTGATCGCGATGGGCGAACCCATCCACGACCGTCCCAGGTAGTTCTTCGGCCCGAGGATCACGCCCTTGCCGCCATGGATATCCATGGCGTCGCGGATGACTTCGCGACCCAGTTCGGTGGCGTGGTACTTGGCGATCGCCGAGGGCACCGCCGGACGCTCGCCGCGGTCGACGGCGGCAGCGGTGGAACGCGACAGTGCGGTAATCGCGTAGGTCTGGCCTAGGATGCGCGACAGCGCTTCCTGCACACCTTCGAAATGGCCGACCGCCATGTTGAACTGCTTGCGCAGGCGCGCGTAGGCCGTGGTCGCCAGCGACGCCATCTGCGTGCCACCGGTGGCGTTCGACGGCAGCGAAATCGCGCGGCCCACCGACAGGCACTCGACGAGCATGCGCCAACCCTGGCCGGCATAGGCCGGGCCGCCGATCAGCGTGTCGATCGGTACGAACACATCCTTGCCGTGGATCGGTCCGTTCTGGAACGGCACGTTCAGCGGCATGTGGCGACGGCCGATCTCGATGCCCGGCGTGTCGCGCGGCAGCAGTGCCAGCGAGATGCCGACATCCTCGCTGTCGCCGATCAGATGGTCGGGATCGTAGAGCCGGAAGGCCATGCCGATCACCGTCGCCACCGGCGCCAGCGTGATGTAGCGCTTGTCGAAGGTCATGCGGATGCCGAGCACTTCCTTGCCATCGACCACGCGCTTCTCGACGATGCCGTAATCACTGATCGAGGTGGCGTCGGAGCCGGCGGTCGGACTGGTCAGGCCGAAGCACGGGATCTCTTCACCGACGGCCAGCTTCGGAAGGTAGCGCTGCTTCTGTTCGTCGGTGCCGTAATGCAGCAGCAGTTCGGCCGGGCCGAGCGAGTTGGGCACGGCCACGGTCGAGGACACGACGCCGGACATCGAGGCCAGTTTCACCAGCACGCGATGATGGCCGTAGGCGGAGAAACCGAGGCCGCCGTATTCCTTGGGAATGATCATGCCGAAGAAGCGGTGCTTCTTCAGGAAATCCCAGATCTCCGGCGGCATGTCGGCCAGCTCGTGGCAGATCTGCCAGTCGTTGATCATCGCGCAGACTTCTTCGACCGGCCCGTCCATGAAGGCCTGCTCGTCGGCGCTCAGGCGTGGTGCCGGCTGCTTGAGCAGCACCTGCCAGTCCGGGCGGCCGGTGAACAGTTCGCCTTCGAAACCGACGGTGCCGGCTTCCAGCGCCACCTGCTCGGTTTCCGACAGCGACGGCAGCATCTTCTGGTACAGGCGCAGCACCGGACGGGTCAGGAACTGCTGTCGGAACGGCAGCAGGTTCAGCGGCACGGCGATCACCGCGAACAGTACCCAAGCGATGAGCGAGGCGATCCAGTGCACCTCGGTCGCGAAGGTCACCACCGCCAGGGCCACGGCGCTGACGATGGCCCAGTTGATGAGCTTCCACCGGTGGTAGGCGGCAATGCCCGCCACCAGCAGCAGGGTCACGTAGGGCAACGCGTTGATCATGGCGGACACTCTCGGAAGGATCAGGACGGACAGGAAACCGGACCGGTGTTCCCGTTTCCGGTGCGGGGGCACAACAGTTCGGATTGCGGACGGGGAGTACCGCGCGAAAGCAACCAGCGCAACAGGCGAACGCGCCATGGCCAGGGACGCATCACGGGCGCTTCACCGAGCAAGGCCTGGGCGCAGGCGAAGGCATCCTCGACCAGTGCATCATGGAGGGGGCGGTACAGCAGTGGCCAGGTGAGCAGGGCCGGTCCGCGCGCGCGCATCTGCAGTTCGTGGATCAACTCGATGCCATTGCCAACCGGTTCGATGCGAAACGCGTGGCCGCCGTCGAAGCCCGTCGGCGCGGTGAAGCGAAAGCGCACGAGCGTGCCGGGCACGTATTCGACAACGCCATAGCGGATCGGACCATGTCCGCCCCGCGCGCCGACCCCCAACGGTCGATCCAGTTGCAGCGCCGGCCAGCATCGCGTCGGCCACGTCGAATCGCCGGGCGACGCCAGGTAGTCGATGATCAGCCCTGCGCGCGCCGGCGGCACGGCAATCCGCCTGGCATGACGATTGAAGACGCCCAGGCTCATGCGATATCCACCGCCACCGGGTCGGGCTGCATCCTGCCCGCCTCCGGATGCAGTCGCGCCAGGAACACGTCCACCGCGGCGGCGAAGGCGTCGTTGTCGTCGCCGGCGACCAGATGCCGGGCGTCGGCAACGACGTGGTGTTCGGCGTGCGGCACCAGCGAGAGGAATTCTCCAATGGTGTCGCGCGACACCACGTCGCTGGCGCCACCGGTCAGCAGCAGCGTCGGCACGTCGATGCGGGAAGCGGCGTCGGCCAATTCGCGCTGCTGGCGCTCGACATCGCCGTTCATGTCATCGACGAGACGCGGATCCCAGTGCCAGCGCCAGCGGCCGTCGTCGTCCTGGACCAGCAGCGAGGACAGCGCCTGCGCGGTCTTGCGCGGACGATGCGGCAAGTAGGCGGCGATGGCGTCGATCGCCGCCTCGATGCTGCCGAAACCATCGCCATGCGCGCGCATGAACTGGAGGATACGGGCGACGCCTTCCGGTTCCCAGCGCGGCGTGATGTCCACCAGCACCAAGGCGCGGAAGCTGCGGTGCAGCGCCTGCGCGACCATGCCGGTGAGCCCGCCCATCGAGGCGCCTACCAGCACAGGTCGCTCCTGGAATGTCGACGCCCAGCGGCGCAGGTCCTCGACCAGCAGCTCGGGCGAATACGGCAGGCCGGGCGGATTGCGGCCGCTGGCGCCGTGGCCGCGGGCATCGGCGGCCAGCGCCATCCAGCCGGCCGCGGCGAAACGCCGCGCCACCTGGCGCCAGGCGCTGCCGGTCTGGCCGAGGCCGTGGGTGAACAGCAGACCGGGACCGGTGCCGTCACCGAAGCGCTCGGCCACCAGCTCGACGCCTGCGGCATCGAGCCGGACGCGGTTGACGGGTCCGGAATTCGGCATGTCCATACGCATCAGTATGGAATCATCGCCGGCAGCGGTCAACCGCCATTGCCATTACCATCGGGGCAATGAACGCGCAGCCCCAACCCCTTCCCTCGGCCAGTCGCAACCGCCTCAGCGCCGACGACTGGCTCAATGCGGCCCTGGACGAAATCGCGGCACATGGCGTACACGCGCTGGCGGTGGAGCCGCTGGCCAGGCGCCTGGGCGTCACCAAGGGCAGCTTCTACTGGCACTTCGAGAACCGTGACGCACTGCTCAAGGGCGCCATCGAGCTCTGGGAGCGCCAGGAACAGGAAACGTTGATCGATGCCGTCGAACCCATCGCTGATCCGCACGAGCGCCTGCGCCGGCTGTTCATGCGCGTCAGCGAGGAACTGCGCACGCACATCATCTATGGCGAACTGCTGAAGGCCCTGGACCACGACCTGGTCAAGCCGGCGATGACCCGGGTGGTGAAAAAGCGCCTGGACTTCCTCGCCCGCGCCTTCCGCCAGACCGGGCTGGACCGCTTGCAGGCCCAGCATCGCGCCCTGCTCTGCTACAGCGTCTATGCCGGTTTCCTGCAGACTTCGCTGCAGCTGGGTTACCCGCGTTTCGCCGACCACGACGAGCTGGAAGCCTTCATCGACCACACCATCGCCACCTTGATTCCGCCGGTGTAAGACGGGTGGCGTCGCGGCTTCCTGGCCTGGCGCCGCGCTGGAAGCGGCTCCATCCGCGCGTAAATCGCTGTTTTCCCTCAGTCATTGCGCAGCGCAGGTTGCAGGTTTCCGGACGGGCCGGATAATGTCGGGGGACTTTTCCTTGCCCGTCCCCCTCATGTCCAGCCAGCTTGCCGCCCTCAACGACTGGGTTGCCCAGGTCGCGCGTCTCACTCGTCCCGAACACATCCACTGGTGCGACGGCAGCGATGCCGAAGCACAGGCGCTCACCGCGCGCATGCTGGACAGCGGCGATCTTGTCGCCCTGAATCCGGACACGCATCCGGACTGCCACCTGCATCGCTCGCATCCCGCCGATGTCGCGCGCGTTGAACACCTCACCTTCGTGTGCACGCGCGACCGTGAGGATGCGGGTCCGAACAACCACTGGATGGCGCCGGACGAAGCCCACGCGAAGATCGACGCGCTGTTCGACGGCTGCATGCAGGGCCGCACGCTGTATGTGGTGCCTTACTGCATGGGGCCGATCGACTCGCCCTTGTCGCGCTGTGGCGTCGAAATCACCGACAGCCCCTATGTCGTCGCCAACATGCGCAAGATGACGCGCATGGGCGCCGCGGCGCTGGCGCGCATCGAGCGCCAAGGCGGCTTCGTGAAGGGCCTGCATTCGACCGGCGAACTGGATCCGGACCGCCGCTTCATCATGCATTTCCCGGAAGAATTGACGATCAAGTCCTACGGCTCCGGCTACGGCGGCAACGCGCTGCTCGGCAAGAAGTGCCACGCCCTGCGCATTGCCTCCTGGCAGGCGCGCCAGGAAGGTTGGCTCGCCGAGCACATGCTGATCGTCGGCATCGAGAATCCGCAGGGCGAGGTGCGCTACGTCGCCGCGGCGTTCCCGTCCGCCTGCGGCAAGACCAATCTCGCCATGCTGATTCCGCCAGCGGCCTTCCGCGAGAAGGGCTGGAAAGTGTGGACGGTCGGCGACGACATCTGCTGGATGCAGCCGGGGGCCGATGGCCGGCTGTGGGCCATCAATCCCGAGGCCGGCTTCTTCGGCGTTGCCCCGGGCACCGGCGCGAAGACCAACGCCAACGCGCTGGCCATGCTCAACCGCGACGCGATCTTCACCAATGTCGCCGTCACCGCCGACAATCGACCCTGGTGGGAAGGCATCGGTGAGGGCGAGCCGGCACTGGACTGGCAGGGGCGCCCGTACGACGGGGCGCAGGGTCCCGCAGCGCACCCGAATTCCCGTTTCACCGTATCGATGCGCAACTGCCCGAGCTATACGCCGGAAGCAGAGAACCCGCAGGGCGTGCCGATCTCGGCGATCATCTTCGGCGGCCGCCGGCGCACGCTGGTGCCGCTGGTCACCGAGGCGCGTGACTGGACGCATGGCGTGCTCATGGGCGCGGCGATGGCGTCGGAAACCACCGCCGCCGCCACCGGCCAGGTCGGCGTCGTCCGTCGCGACCCCATGGCCATGAAGCCGTTCTGCGGCTACCACTTCGGCGATTACTGGGCGCACTGGCTGGGCTTCGACACGCCCGGCGCGAAGCTGCCGAAGATCTTCCAGGTGAACTGGTTCCGCCGCGGCGACGACGGACATTTCCTGTGGCCGGGCTTCGGCGACAACCTGCGCGTGCTCGAATGGATCCTCGACCGCTGCGAGAACCGCGTCGACGGGCGCGAGACCGCCATCGGCACCTTGCCGCGGGGCGAGGATCTCGACCTCGCCGGCCTCGACCTGCCCGCCGAAGACCTTTCTGCGCTGATCGACATCGACGTTGCCGCCTGGCGCGAGGAAGCCGATGCGATTGCCGCCCACCTGGCCGAGTACGGACCGCGCGTTCCCGATGCCCTGAAGCGCGAACAGCAGCGCATCGCCGCCGCCCTGAAGGAATCGACGCCGGCGTGAACCGCCACGCCGGCCAGCCACCGGCGTCGGGCGTGTCACTGCCGCGAGCGGGAACCGCGCTCCCGTCTGCACACCGGTCCGCCGCTGGAAGGTGCACGGAGGACGGGCGGGGCCGGCGGGCAACGCGGGGCGTGCCTGGCGAGCGCCAGCCGCCGCCAGTGCACGCCGTCCGCCGCCTTGCCCTCGCTGCGGGCTGGGACGTCGCGGAATCCGATCGGACTGCCGGCTCGGGCCGGCGGGAGTGCGGCCCTGGCACGATGCGAGAACCAGCGCCCGCGGGTATGCACGGTCGTGGCCGTCGCCGCTTCCAGCCTGACCCGGGAATCATGGTCACCACGAGAGGCGGGCGGCCACACGCTCCTCATCCGCGCACAGCAAGAACGACCAGTCGTTGAGTTCACACAGCCGCTGCACGATGCCAAGCCCCAGGCCATGCCGTTGGGGCGACGATGTCTCGGCCAGTGCAGGCCCTTCGTCGGCGCCACCGCTCACGAAGTTGGTGACGAACAATTCGCGTTCCCTGATGCTGATCCTGATCGGGCCTTGCCTGTCGCCCGTGTGCTCGAACGCATTGCGCACCAGGTTGTTGACGGCGATCGCGAAAGCCTGCGGATGACCACAGATCCTGGCGTTGGCAAGCTCGTCGAATTCGATCTCGACAGACTTTCCACCCAGCAGGTGGCGGTGCTGGTCTATCGCCTGGCTCACCAGCGGCATCACCAAGAAGTGCCGGTCATACAGTCCGTCGTCCTTTTCACGGGCAATACACAGGAACATCTCGATGGTGGCATTCATGTCCAGTGTCGCCCGCCGCACGCGTTCCAAGGCCAGCACGTTGGTCGCTGACAGCTCGCTTTCTTCCAGCAGCTCCAGCGCACCCGCTATCACCGTGATCGGCGTCCGCAGCTCATGGCTGGCCGAGGCGGTGAAGTAGCGCTCCCTCTCGACAAACGCACCGATGCGGTCGAGCGTCCGCTCGATGGCCCCGGCAAGGACACCCACCTCATCGTCGACGTACCGGCTGGCCTGTATGCGCTTGTGATCTTCGGCTGACAGCTGCTCCACGTCGATGTCGGCGACCACCCGGGCCAGTTCCGCGACAGGCGCGACCGCCCGGCGCATGACCATCACACCGAGCCCGAAGCCGAGCGCGCCCAGCGTTCCCACGACGCCGGTGATGACCAGCAGCCACCACCAGTCCTCCGACGACGCCGCTTCGATTCCGGCAACGTCGAACACCACAAACGCACGGCCGTGTCCGTTGTCGGCCGGCACTACCGCGACATGCAGCTCTTCGTCCTCGAACTCGTGCAGCCCCTCATCGGGATGGGTCCTCGCCCAGTCCCGGAGCGATTCCGGCAGGCTGCCGACGTCGTCGTATCCGCGAAGGTTCAACTCCAGGGAGGGGTAGCTGCTGGCGGCATGCTGCAGCTGCTGCGCCAGCACGCGGTCTTCGCTCAACCTGATCGCACTGTAGAAGGCGAATCCCCAGGCAACGCTGAGCACGGCAACACATAACGCAAACGCGATGGCCACCCGCGTACGCAGACTGTACCGGTACACTACCCGTTGTCCTCCGCGATCCGGTAGCCGATGCGATGCACCGTATGGATCAGCTTGCGGTCAAACGGCCTGTCGACAGCCTGCCGCAGTTTGTACATGTGCGAGCGAAGCGCATCGCCATCCGGACGCTCGTCCGCCCACAACAACCCCTCAAGCTCATCGCGGGCAACGACCGATGGCGCCTTTTCCATCAATCGCCCGAGCAGTCGCATGCCGGCCGGGGTCAGCTCGACGCGCCGCCCCGCACGATGGACCTGCAACGTCGATCGGTTCATGGCCAGCTCACCAACCGCCAGGAGCTTTCCACCCTTCCGGTGACAGCGCTTGTACAGCGCCTGCAGTCGCACATGCAGCTCCTGCAAGGCGAACGGTTTGACAAGGTAGTCGTCGGCGCCGGCCTCGAAGCCCCTGATCTTGTCGGCAAGCGTGTCCCTCGCAGTCAGCATGAGTACCGGCGTTTCCACGCCGGCCTCGGTGCGCAGACTCTCGCAGAAACGCAAGCCGTCCATTCTCGGGAGCATCAGGTCCAGAACGATCGCGTCGAACGGCTCTGCCAATGCCAGGCGCATCGCACTGACGCCGTCGTAGGCGAAGTCCAGGACATAACCATGCTTTCCGAGATACGCAGCGATGTTCGCGCAGATGTCCCGGTTGTCCTCGACGATCAACACCCGTATCGGCACGTCGTCAGGTGCGTGGAACATCTGCCGATCCTCGTTACCAGGCGTAATCCAGTCGCAAGCCAATCAGCGGCTCGGCCTCGCTGTCATCTTCCACCATGACGCCGCGCCGGTAGTCGAACTCGGTGTCATCGCTTGACGACGCCGACGTTACATTAATGACATCGAGGAACGCTGTCACATCGACGGGACCGAATGCGCGCCGGTAGTCGACGCGAAGATTCAGGAACCCGTAGCCGGACTTGCGCCCGACGTTGCGCTCGATGATCTCCCGTGAGAAGCGCATGGGCTCCCCGGGTCCAAGCACATCCTCGTGAATGATGAAGGCGTCATCCGGCCTGCCGGACAGGTACTTGTAGCGCCCTGCCACCTTCCAGCGATCGCTGATCTCCCAGGTCAGGCCGAGGGTGGCGACATGCTTGCGGCTGAATTCGGCGGCAACATCACCACGGCCGTCCTTGCGGTCGACGCTTGCGTCGTTGTACGAATAGGTCGCGGTCGCGTAGAGGCCTTCGCGAATCTCGCCCCGGCCCACGATGTCGACACCGTACGACGTGCCATCACCGATGTTCTCGAATGTCCCGTTCACGCGATCGAGATCGACCACCAGATTGTCCAGGGACTGGTAATAGGCTTCGGTCAGCACCGACCAGCGATCGCCGGGGAGATACTCGAAGCCGAGACTGGCGTGCGTGACTCTCTCGGTCTCGAGCTGATTCGACGCGTTGGCGGCGAGGTTGAGATACCGTGGCGACTGGTGGAACAGCCCGGCGCTCGCAAAGTACCTGAACGTGCTTCCCGGCCGCCAGTTGGCACTGAACCTCGGCGAGGCGAAGCTTTCATCAGCAAAGCCGTCCCGCTCCAGGCGAAGGCCCGTACGGAACGTCCAGTCGCCACGCTTGAAGACCTGGTCCAGATAGCCGGCGTAGCTGGTTTCCTTCCGTCGCAGGGACGAATTGACGCTTCCGGGCGTGAGGACAATGAACCGCTGGTCGGGGTCCGGCCTGTGGTCATCGTCGTCATAGACAAAGCGGATCCAGTCGCCATCCAGGTAGGTTCGGTAGTCCAGCTCGATCTGCGTGGCCTGCACACCGGCGCTGAACACGCCCCACCGGTTCAATGTCTCGAAGTCGCTGCGCCAGCCGATCTCCGTCTCGTCTTCGGTAATGCTGATGATGTCTTCCCGCACCGGGATGCTGGACGCGGGCGAGCCAGGGGGCACGAGATCGGGAAACGCCTCGCCCTCCGAACTGATCTTGTCGCTCCGGCGGTAGTAGGCCTTGTTGCTCCAGACAGCTTCGTCACCGATGAGTGATCGCCATGTCACGCCGTAGAGATCACTGTCCTGTTCCGTATCGAGGAGCGAAGCGTCTTCGAAGTTCTTCGACGCCAGAACGTGTGCCACGCCACGGGTAAAGTCTTCGTGGGTGTCGATCAGGAGGACCTCCAACGTGTGGTCCTGGTTGATCGGCATCACCGACTTGACGACGACGTCGCGCAGGACGGGCTCGCCGATGTCCAGCTCTTCGATGTCCTCAAAGAAGGCGCCGAAATCCAGCCGCCTGGCGGAGACCAGCATCGTCGAGTCCTGGGTGATCCCGGCAGGACCGTCGTAACCGACTTCGAAGCCGGCCAGGTCGTAGCGAAGGCTGGCCGAAGGGCTGGGATTGCCGTCGGCGACCTCAAGCCTGAGCAACGATGCAGCCCGACCGCCGTACGCGGCACGCCACCCGCCCGGCGAGAATTCCGCACCGCCGATGACATTCGGCGCGAAGATCGAGAAGCGGCCGCCACCGCCGACATCTTCGTCTTCGCCCAACGTCGCGTCGAAGTGCACCGCTTTGTCGAAGGGAAAGTCATCGACGACAATCAGGTTGTCCCGGGGGCCACGGCCGCGCACGCTGAAGTTGGCGAACTCACTGGTGGAGGCGAGGCCGGGCAGCCCGTCCAGCGAAAGAAGCGGATCGGCGCCACCGCCGACAGCGCTTCGCAACGCCTCGCGATCGAGATAGCTGCTGCTGGCCGAGGAGAACGCATCGGCTTGCCGCGCGCGGACCACCGTTTCCTCCAGGAGCCGCTCTCCCAGCAGTTCGAACTCGACCTTGATGTTCTTGCGCGAGACTACCCGCACGCCCGGTTCGTGCGATGGAGCGAAACCGTCGCCGCTCACGCTGACCGCGTAGAGGCCGGGGTCGAGCGCGCCGACGGTGATGCGGCCTTGCGCGTTCGTCTCCGCCGATCGCGTCGAGTCGGTCTGCCGCTCCCTGATGGTGACCTGTGCCGCCGGAAGTGGCCGGCCGGTGTTCCGGTCCTTGACGATGACAGTCAGTGCGCCCGGCGCTTCCACAGCGTGTGCAGGAAACGATATGGCAGTAAGGAGCGCCAGCCAGGCCAGCCACGTCGCCGGCCACGCTTGCGCGTTCATACCCCTTTTTCTCATGCTTGCATTCATGGCGTATCCCCAAACACTCGGCCGCGTTGATTGGATGAAACGCGGGCGAGGATAACCATGCCGATGTGACCGAAACGTCGCCGGAATTGCCAAAGTCGAGCGCATCGAAGCGCCTCGGATGCGCCCCGGAAGCGGCGCTTGCGCACCGCCGGTGGACGCGTCCGGCAGCGGTGCGGTGGCCGTAATCGGCGCTTGGTGATGAAACGGGCCGGCTCGATCAGCGCGCCAGCGCTCCCCTCCGGCGTGTCGGCGACGACTGCTGCCGGCCCTGTGCAGGCGCGGCGCACCAGCGGCAGGTGCCCGCGCACGACTGGCGACGGGAGGTCAGCAAAAAAAACGGGCGCGGATCATCCGTGATCCGCGCCCGGCCATGACCACACCCAGCGGGGCCTAGCGTGTGGGTGGCAACTCCGACTCGATACCGGCCATGACCTGCGCGCCAGCAAGGGCGAGAAGGGGCCGGAGCGGGGGTGGGATCGTGATCTGCCGAAACGCAGCAATCGCGACCCGACCGGCCGCGACGGCGACGGATGGAATCGGACTGATGTTCGGACGATGCATGACAGCCCCCGCTGGTCGTGGGGAGCAGTCTGTCCGCAGGCTGCGCACCTGCCCACCCCGCATTTGCGGGGGTGGGCACCCGAAGTGAAGCCAGGACTGGCTTAGCGGCTTGCGGCCACGATGAAGGCGCGCAGTTCGCGACCCAGGCGCGCGAGCGATTCGGGATGCTGGTACATCATGTGCCCCGATTCGAAGTAGCTCATCGACACATTGCCGCGCAGCGCCGGCTCCAGGCCGAGGTGGTCGAAGGTGTATTCGGTGGCATGGAACGGCGTCGCCAGGTCGTAGTAGCCATTGGCGACGTAGACGCGCAGGTGCGGGTTGCGGCTGATCGCCTCGCGCAGGTCCTCGCCGGTGTTGACGAAACCGCTGCCCCACTTCCAGTTGCGTCCGGGTTCGCCGCTGAGGATCTCGTACTTGCGATCCTCCTCGAACTTCAGCGCAGTGCGCAGGTAGTCGCCCAGTGCCGCCGTGTAGGGACCGAGGATGGCGGTGTACGAAGGGTCCGCATCGAAGCGGTCATCGGCGGCATCACGGTCGATGCCGATGTAACGACTGTCGAGGCGACCGACACTGCGGCGCTGGTCACGCAGCAGCTCCTTGGTGAAGCGGAAGATCGGCACGCGCAGGTTGTTGTTGCGCACGAACGCCGGCGTGGTGCCGGTGTAGGCGGCGACCCGTGCCGCGATTGTCTGTGCCTGCTCATCGGGCAGGCGGTCACCCTGCATCAGCGCGGCAGCGTAGTCACCACCGGCAAACGCCCGCACTTCGTCGATGAAAGCTTCAAGGTCCGGGCGCGGCTGGATGCGACCGTGGTACCACGCGGTGGCGGCATAGGTCGGCAGGAACAGGACATAGGGCAGGTCGTTGCCCGGCGCGAAGCGCGCGGTCTGGAAGTTCAGGATCGACGAGATCAGCATCACGCCGTTGAAGAACATGCCCTCGTTGTTCTGGAGGTGGTTGACCAGGCCGGCGGCGCGGGTGGTGCCATAGCTTTCGCCGACGAGGAACTTCGGGCTGTTCCAGCGTCCGTTGCGCTGCGTCCACAGGCGGATGAACTCGCCGACCGATTCGACATCTTCCTTGACGCCGTGGAAATCGGCGTCCTTGGCCTCGCCCAATGCGCGGCTGAAGCCGGTACCGACCGGATCGATGAAGACCAGGTCGCTGACCTCTAGCAATCCATGCGCGTTGTCGAGCAGGCGGTAGGGCGCCGGTTGCGGCTGCACGGCATCGGCGAAGTCGACGCGGCGCGGACCGATCAGGCCCATGTGCAACCACACCGACGACGAACCCGGCCCACCGTTGAAAACATAGGTGACTGGCCGGCGCGCGACGTCGCGGACGCCCTCGCGCAGATAGGCGACGGAGAATACTTCGGCGCGCGGCTTGCCCTGGCGGTCATGCAACACCGTCGTGCCGGCCACCGCGCGATAGCCAAGGCGACCACCGTCGACCGCGATGCTGTGGCGGCTTTCCACCAGCCGGTCCTGCATGCCCGCGGGGGCGACCGGCTCGGCAGGAGCGGCTGCGTCGGCGGCCAGCGCCAGCGGCGAACCCAACATCGTGGCCAGGACCAGCACACAGGCGCGCAGGGACATGCGTTCATACCTCGACTCGGGCAAAGGCCTGTTATAGGTGGACCCTCGCCCGCCAACAAGCCGAAGTTGCGTGATTTCGGCCGGCTGCCGCGGGCCTTCGACGAACCGTTCCAGACCAGGGGCGCGTCCGTGGCTGCGCCGGCGGCTGCTATCCTCTGGCTCCGCCGATCCCCGGCTGCCGTATCGACGCATGACATCGCCTGACCTCCATCCGGACCCCGCGCGCACCCTCGCCTTCATCGGCGGTGGCAACATGGCGCGCAGCCTGATCGCCGGCCTCCGGGCGCAGGGCCATCCGGCCCAGGCGCTGCGCGTCGCCGATCCCAGTGCCGCGGCCACCGCGGCGCTGGCCAGGGACTTCGGCGTCACGGTCGCCGACGACAATGCCGCCGCGGTCGCCGGCGCCGACCTCGTCCTGCTTGCCGTCAAACCGCAGGTGATGGCGGAGGTGTGCGCCGGGCTGGCGCCGCACCTGGCCGCCGGAACACCGGTCGTTTCCATTGCCGCCGGCATCCGCAGCGAACAGATCGATGCCTGGCTCGGCGGCGACCGCGCCGTCATCCGCGCCATGCCGAACACGCCGGCGCTGCTGCAGGCGGGTGCGACCGGGCTGTTCGGCAACGCGCGCTGCAGCGCCAGTCAACGTGCGCTGGCGCAGCGCCTGTTGGATGCCGTCGGCGTGACGGTGTGGATCGACGACGAGCACCTGATGGACGCGGTGACCGCCGTATCGGGTTCGGGCCCCGCCTACGTATTCCGGCTGATCGAAGCGATGCAGGCGGCGGCGATCGCCCAGGGCCTGTCCACCGACAGTGCGCGCACGCTGGTGCTGCACACGGTCCTGGGTGCCGCGCGCATGGCCATCGAAACCGGCGAGGACGCGACGACCCTGCGCCAGCGCGTGACCTCGCCCGGCGGCACCACCGCCGCCGCCATGGCTTCATTCGACGACAGCGGTTTCAACGCCAGCGTCGAGCGTGCCATCGATGCCGCGACGCGCCGCGGCGCTGAACTGTCCCGACCGGTGGATCCACAGCCATGAGCTACCTCGGCAACGCCGGACAACTGATCGTCAACGCGCTGTTCACCCTCGCCATGGTGGTGTTCCTGCTGCGCGTGCTGCTGCAGGCCTCCGGTGCGAACTTCTACAACCCGATCTGCCAGCTGCTGCACAAGGCGACGCAACCGGTCATCGGTCCGCTGCGCCGGGCGATTCCGCCCATCGGTCGCCTGGAACTGGCTGGCGTGCTGGTCATCTGGCTGATCGCGCTGCTCAAGCTCTACGCAACGGCTGCGATGGTCGGCGCGACCCTGCCCTTTGCGGCAGCCGCCGTGGCGGCGCTGGCCGACATGGTTTCCCTGCTGTTGTGGATCTGGTTCTGGACACTGCTCCTCGGCGTGATCCTCAGTTGGGTGCCGGTCGACAACCGCAATCCGGCGGTGCCGCTGATCTACCAGATCACCGAGCCGCTGCTGGCACCGATCCGTCGCCTGGTGCCGTCCATGGGCGGCCTCGACCTGTCGGCCATGCTGGCGCTGCTGCTGGTTCAGGTGCTGCGCCTCCTGATCGTGCAGCCGCTGTTCGACGTCGCCGCACGACTCGCCGTCGGCGCCTGAGTCGCCCGTCGCCCGGCCACCGGAGAACACCATGACAAGGTCCAGGATTGCCGCCGCCGTATTCGTGTTGATCGCGCTGCTGGCCGCGCTGCCGGCAATGGCCGAGCGCGCGCACACGGACGGCGAATACACCGTGCACTACAACGTGATTCCGACCACCGCGCTCGATGCCGCCGTGGCACGCGGCTACGGCATCACGCGCTCGGGGACGCTGGCGCTGATCAATGTCGCCGTCCTCCGACAGGGTCAGGACGAGGCGACGCCGCAGGCGGTCGCCGCGCGGGTGGTCGCGCATGTGCGCAGCCTCACCGGCCAGCGCAACGCCATCGAACTTCGTGAACTGCGCGACCAGGACGCCATCTACTACATCGGCGAATTCCGCATCCGCGGCGAGGAAAACCTCCGCTTCGATCTGGAGGTCACGCCTGAGGGCGCCCGTCGCAGCATTTCGGTGCGCTTCGAACATCTGCTCATCGGCGAATGAGCGCGACATCGCGCTACGACAGCCGCGCCACCGCGGCGGCCCTCGCGGCGTTCTATGCCGGCGTGACTACGGATGGCGATGCCTATCTCGAGCGCAAGCGCGCTGCCGGCGCCGCCAGCCAGGAACTCGCCCACGCGTGGTCGAAGGTGCGCTTCGCCATCGAGGGCGCCGGCACCGTACTGGACTGGGGCTGCCGCGACGGCGTCTTTGGCTGGCTTGCGCGCCATGAGCGCGGCGAGGAACTCGGGCTGTGGGGCTGCGACGTGGTGCCGGTGGAAACCTACGCCACCGTGTACGCAAAGCTCGGGCTGCAGTACGCACAGGTCGGCTTTGCCACGCCCCTGCCCTATGCCGCCGACAGCTTCGATGCCGTGCTGGCCGGCGGCACGCTGGAACATGTCGCCCGCGACGGCCAGGCTCTGGACGAACTCTGGCGCGTGCTGCGCCCCGGGGGACGGCTGGTCGTGACGCATCTGCCGAATGCCGGCTCACTCAGCGAATGGTTCGCGCGCCATCGCTGGCCCGACCACGCGCACGCGCGCCGCTATCGCCTGGCATCGATGCGCGAACGTCTCCTGCATCGGGGCTTCCTGCCGCTGCGCGGCGGTTATCACCAGGTCCTGCCCGTCGCGCCACCGGATCCCCTGGCGCGACCCGGACTGGCGCGCCTGTTCGATGGCCTGCAACCGCTCAACCGCGGACTGGAACGCATGTGGCCGGTCAATCGCCTCAGCGCGACGCTGTGGATCGTCGCCGAGAAGCGGCTGGGATTCTGAGGAATCAGCGCTGGCGCGCAGCCCAGCGCTGGATGATCGACGCCAGTGCGTCGATGCCGTCGAACACGGCGGCGGGTCCAGGTTGCAGGATCAGCGCCGACTTCACTTCGTGCAGCTCGCCGTCGCGCACGGCGGGCACGTCGGACCAGCCGGGGCGTGCGGCGACATGGTCGGGCCGGAATTTCTTGCCGCACCACGAACCGATGACGATGTCCGGCTTTCGCCGCGCCGGTTCCAGCGGATCGGCGAGGATGCGGCCCCTGGCCAGCGATTCGCGCGCCTGTTCCGGAAACACGTCATCGCCGCCGGCGATGGCGAGCAGTTCCGACACCCAGCGGATGCCGCTGATGTTCGGCGCGTCCCATTCCTCGAAGTAAACACGCGGGCGTCGCGGCAACAGGGCCGCCTGCGCCGCCACGGCGTCGAGATGCGCCTGCGCGCGCCCGCACAGTTCGCGGGCACGGTCGTCGGCGCCGACCATCGCGCCGAGCCGTCGCATGTAGGCGAGGATGCCGGCCACCGAGCGGTGGTTGCTGATCCAGACCTCGATGCCACGACGGATCAGTTCGGCGGCGATGTCGGCCTGGATGTCGGAAAACCCGATCACCAGGTCCGGCTGCAGCCGTTCGATCTCGTGCACCTTGGCGCTGGTGAACGCCGACACCTTCGGCTTCTCCCTGCGCGCCTGCGGCGGCCGCACGGTGAAGCCGGAGATGCCGACGATGCGATCCTGCTCGCCGAGCAGGTACAGCGTTTCGGTGCTTTCCTCGGTGAGGCAGACGATGCGTTGCGGAAACGGGTCGTTCATCGCATCACGATAGCGCGTGCGCGCACCGCCGTGGCGCGCACGCGACTTCCGCGATGGATGGGCGACCTCAACGACGCGGCAGGTCGGCGGCCTGGTGCAGGCTCAGCACATGGCCATCGGGGTCGAGGAAATCCAGCGTCAGGCCCCCATCGGGCGCCTCGCTGACCGGCACCACGATCTCCACGCCCTTGGCCGCCAGCGCCTCGGCGCAGGCATCGATGCCGCCGTCGAGACTGAAGACGGGGATCGGACTTTCGCCCGTCTTCGCTTCGCGGGGAATGAAGACCAGCATGACCGCGCCGGCCTGGGCCATGGCCATGGGGCCGTCATGGCCGTCGATCACCTCGACCTCCAGGCCCAGGGTGTCGCGATAGAACGGCACCGAACGATCGAGGCGGGCAACGAAAAAGACGAGTGTTTCCAGTCGGGCTTTGGCCAGCATGGGCGTGTCCTTGATAGGTGATTGGAAGGCGGCAGTCGTCAGACCTGCACGACACTGCCGTCCCTTATCCGTTGCCGACGGGCACGGAAGTGTGAGGGCCGCGGCTGATCAGGATGGGGTGGCCGTCGGGGTCGTGGCTGCCCACGGCGTCATTGCCCCGCATGGCCGCCTTGAGCGCGCGACGCAGCGGGCCGACCGGCAGGGCGACGTAGCGGGAGACGCCCGTGCACGCCATCGCCGTATCAATCGCGTCGCATGTCACGGCCGGCCAGCACGAGATGGCCTTGCGCAAGCTGGTCAGACGCTGCCGGAAGGCGGCAGGCGTCAGGCGCAGCAGCCAGCCGATCTCGCGCCCGTCGAGGCCGTGCAACGCCAGTACCGCCACCTGTCGTGTGGCGCGGGGCAACGCGCACAGCAGCGGCGCCAGCAGGCGGCGGGCGTCGGCGGCTTCGCCGGTCGGTCCGCCATCCGTTGCATCGACGACCCTTGCAGACGCCGCGACCGCTTCTGTTTCACGACGCCGGCGGCGGCCTTCGCCACGCGCCTTGAACAGTGCCTGCCTTCGCATCACGCCAGAGAGCCAGGCCGGTTCGGCACGACCGGCGATCACGGCCGCCAGCAGCGTGTCCTGCACCAGATCCTCGGCATCCGCCGTGGTCGGAACGAGGCGGACCGCCATCCGGTGCAGCTCGGCATACAGCCTGGGATTCATCCCGCCATGGTACACAGCCGGCCGACATGCGTTGTCGCCGCGCAGGCCGCCAGTCCGCGGCGATGGCTTCTGCAGTTGTCTGCACTGCGCCGGCCCTCATCACGGCAAGCAACACGGCCTCATCCAGGCATTCGCCCGATCGCCGCGTCCTTGGCGGGCCGGCGACGGGAGACGACTGACGACTGACGGCTGACTGACGGCTGTTGTGCACGACCCGCAGCGAAGATGCAGTCCCGTTGCAAGGGACA
>CAZYHP010000024.1:0-29625 GCA_964647135.1 uncultured Rhodanobacteraceae bacterium | reverse complement strand
GGGCAGATCAGTCATGCCTTGTATGAGGTGGGGGGGGAGTATCGGCGGAATATGTAATTCGGAACCTCTGTGATAACTCGGATATCGGAAAATGAAGATACGAAGCTTTGAGGTTAACGGGCTCAATAAGCGAGTGGACTTTGCCTTCGAGTTTCACGATGACCTTAATATCTTGACCGGCGTTAATGGGTCAGGTAAGACGACGGCGCTCAAGCTGGCTTGGTATCTCATTTCGGGCAGCACCATCCGTGTTCGGCGGGAGATCCAGTTCAAGAGCTGTCGACTAATTACAGACGCGTTTGACCTCCGTTTGGACCGCGTGTCCGGCGGAGACATAGCGTATATCTTTAAGCCAAGCGAACTCGGTAAGAATTCAGAGAGTGGACATTTCTCTGATCCCGTACACATTGATAGCGATGGCGATGTGGTTGAAGACGGTGAGGATCATCTGAGCGCACTGATTCGCTCCTACTCGGATCGTTCTATTTTCTTCCCCACATTTCGAAGAATAGAGGGCGGATACTCGATATCAAAGACGCGTGCACGCGGGCGTGGCGCAACGTCTCTATTCGCTGCTCCGTCCGAATCAGGAATAGGAGCTCAGCTGGAGGCGATAAGCAGTGAGCTGTCTAGTGGATCGCATAAGTTTGTGTGCGCCGTTTCGACAGACGACATTGCGACTCTGCTCACGCAACGTTATGCATTGATTTCAGAGGGTGTTAATAAGCGCTACTCTGATTTCAGCGCAACGATCTTGAAGGACATTCGGGATTGGGAGCAAGGTGCGGTCGAGAGTTCAGAAAGCGAGTATCTCTTGCTTAAAATCAGAGCGGCGGCGAATGAGGTTGACTCATTCCGAGAGACCAACCTTCGACCGTTTAATGTTCTTTCTGATCTAGTTTCCGGGCTTTTTAGCTATCAGGGTGTGAACCTTAAGGGTCTTACTCTTGGTGACGCAGCAAAGGCGATCGACTCTGACATTCTTTCCGCGGGCGAGAAGCAAATGCTTAGTTTCTTAGTATACAATGCATTTGCCTCGGAATCTCCGATATTTATCGACGAGCCAGAGCTGAGTCTGCATCCAGATTGGCAGAGGAGATTGTTTCCTACTCTCCTGGATCAGCAGGGGAGTAATCAGTTTATTGTTTCGACCCATTCGCCTTTCATATACTCAAAGTACGCAGACAGGGAGCTTGCAATCAGTTCTTATCGAGGCGATTGAATATGTCTCCCGCGTCGCTTGAGATGACGGCCGAAGAGCTGCATAGCTACCTTTGTCGCACCAGATTGCCTACGCTTCTGGTAGAAGGAAAGGGCGATCAGAGCATCCTTAGATCAATAGGAGAGCGGCTGATATCTAAAGGTGTTGATGTTCTGCCTGTGGGTGGCAAGGCGACGCTAGATTGGGTCTACGTCCGGCGTGACGCGCTAACTGGCGCAACTGTGGTCTTCATGAGAGATCGGGACGAGTTCTGCGTGGTAGAACCGCCCAGCGATTTCGAGGACTACGTGCTTACGACTGGGTACTCAATTGAGAATGACGTCTTAGATAGAGCCGTGATTAGTCGCCTAGCTGGTGAGGGCGCAGGCGCCCTGAGCGCTCTCGTTAGCGAGTTCGCACACTGGTTTAGATCTAGGCTGCAGACCTATATCCTTGTAGACAAGACAGTTTCGCTGTCTACGGATATCTCCGAGATCGTTGAGAATGGGTCGCTAACCGAGCACGCTGCCAGAGAGGTTGGTGGTGTCGAGCTGGTGTCGCCGTTTGCTGAGCTCGATACTTCTGAGGACGCGTGGCGATGGTTAAGGGGAAAGAGCCTGCTTCGAGCCATTTATTCGCACTTTGAAGGAGTGCCGCCTAAGTATTCGATGAATCAGATTTGCGATCTTTCAATAAAGATGGGCCCATCCGGATCATTCATCGATTTGGTTAATAGGCTGCTGGCGCGTTTCTGACTTTGGTAACAGGGTGGGAAGAAAAGGGGTCAGGTTCATTTTTCGAGCGAGAAAAGGGGTCAGGTTAATTTTTCGAGATGTCTCGGTGCGGGAAAAATGGGGTCAGGTTCATTTTCCGAGGACGCTGCCGGCCTCCCGAGGAAATGAACCTGACCCCATTTGGCGCATTTGGCGCATTTGGCGGCCGGCAGGATAGCCTTGGTCGACGTAGCGGTAGATCTACACCCGCATGGATGGCGCCATGGTACGTAATGAATACGTCCGGCACGAGGCGTGACGGCTACCACCTAAAGGGAAACATGTTCGCAGGCGACTGGGCAACCAGCTGCCCGTCGATCATGACCTGTGCAGAAAACGCCAGCATGTAGTTGGCGGCATAGTTGGTTGGTTGAAAGTTGAGCGCGTAGTAGGGAATCACAAGGCCTTGGTCCAGAAAGTCTTCGTGGTCGCTGCCTACGGGATGTACGGGAAACGGTGCCAGGGACAATTCCGGGGGTGATGTCGGAGTTGTCGGGGTGGATCGGCAGTGAATTCTGATGGGTTGAGGCGGGGCGGGTGTGGATGATGCGGGCATGGCCCGTTTACCTCGCTTCGACCTTCCCCGCGTGCCGCAGCATGTGGTGCAGCGTGGCAACAACCGGTTGCCGTGCTTCCTTGACGACGATGATCGCCAGCGCTATCTGCAATGCCTCGGCGCGGCGATGCTGCGATTCGATTGCCGGTTGCACGCCTATGTGCTGATGAGCAATCACGTACACCTGTTGTTGACGCCGCAGAGCGCCGGGGCGGTATCGCGGATGATCCATATGTTCTCGCGGAATTATGTCGGCCTGTTCAATGGCCGGCATGGGCGGACGGGAACATTGTGGGAGGGGCGTTACAAGTCTTGCCTGGTTGATTCGGAGGCATACTTCCTGGCCTGCTCTCGGTATATCGAGATGAATCCGGTCCGCGCATGGATGGTGGCGAGCCCGGATGACTATCCGTGGTCAAGCTTCGCCGCCAATGCGCAAGGCGCGCACAATCCATTGATCACGCCGCACGTCCGGTACCTTGCGCTGGGGCCGGATCCGGCAACTCGATCGCGATCCTACCGCAGCCTTTTCGACGAGGTGATGAGTTACGCGACGGTTGCCGAGATCCGTCGCTACCTGCAACAGCAGAAGGCCCTGGGGACCGATCGTTTCCGCGAATGGGTCGAAGCCCGCACAGGCCGCTTCGCCGGACTCCGCGCAGCGGGCCGCCCCGCGAGCCCGCCGGCTCAAGGCACGGCTGACCTTGACCCGGATCGTTCCTGACCCGAACTGTTCGTGCGGAATTGTCCCTGGCACCATTCGCAGGTCAGGGTCTCGCGACACATGCGTCCGCCGCTGTTGAAGTCTGGGAAGCCGGAGCCAAGGTGCAGTTTGCAGTCAACGAACAGGTCCAGGGTCGTTCTTTGGGAGGGTCGGCCGAATTAGTCTGGCAGGGGAGAGTGCTGATCGGCGACCTGGTCGACGAGCCACGCGCGGTAGTTCCAAGTGCGCCGAGGGCCCGGTGTACCAAGTGCGGGCACCTGTCTGATGCACGCATCGGAACCCAATCGACGAACGCATGGATAGCGATCTTCGGTCGCCTACCTGCTGTCCCCTGGCAAACCCTCGAACCTCAGCCGCATCTCCGACTGGCTGCCCATCGCCGCGCGATGTCATCTGTGCCCCTGGGCGCGTAGGTCGTAGACACCGATCGGAGTCACCAGCGCGGCGCGCGACAGGCCGCCTCGCGCATCCAGGCCGATCAGGCGCAGTGGGGGCATCCTTCTGGGGGAAGTCGTCAAACCAGGCCTTGGCGTCGCCGTCCAGGGCCAAGGTGCCGATGCACATGCCGTCCTCGACGGCGAAGGTCGCCGCGCCCGAGATCGGCGGGCCGCGGAACTCGCCGGTGTAGCGGCTGGCCTCGACCGGGCACGCGCTTTGCGCCAACCCGCGGAGCGGCGCTTGGTGCGGCGCGGCCAGCATGGCCGCCGAGTGTTCGATGGCCGAGACCCCGAGCGTGTTGGACAGCAGGCTGACGGCGGTCTGCTCGGCGGCGGGCAGCTCGGGTCAGACCACCAGCGCGCTGCGCGCCCCCCAGGGTAACGCTGGCACGCTGCGCGCGGCGGTGGCCCGGTGATCCCATCCTGCGGTTCGACCCAGGGAATGTCACGAATTGTGTCGATGCGTTCGCTGAAGCTGACGGCGCGCGAACATGCCGCCTACCATTTCCCATCGGCATTCGATGGAGGCTTTCCGGGTGCGATTGGTTTTGACTACCTACTTCGATCTGGGGTTTTCGCTCGGACTGGGCGATGGCGCACTCGCTGCCGCCGGCCTTGCACCACGCGATCAGGCAAGCAGTGGGCTTGGCAATCCGCTCGGCAATGGACATCGCCTCGATCTGACCCATGCGCCGGACTCGCCATTGCGACTTTGGCAGACGCTCGCGCTCGAGCGCTTGGCCGTCGATGCGAGCCGAGGCGGAACCGAGGACGACACAGCGGCGATCGCGCAACAGGCACACGATTGGTTGGCGGCGCATCCCCCAGCCGCGCTTGAGGTGGTGGTCTATGGCGTGGGTGTCGCTACCCTGCGTCTGGAGGGAGCCGACGGCCTGCCGCCGGGTCTGCTCTCCGCGATCGAAGACGCTATCGAGTACGCCGGTTACGATCCGCGCGTCTCGGACGCGGTGCTCGCGGCGACCCGAGCGCGGATCGGCAAGGGTGAGCGGCCGGGCCGCGAAGGCATCGAGGCGCTCACCCGGCGTCCCGAGCCGCAGCGCCTGCAGCCAGAATCCGACGACGAGGGCGAGCAGTCCAATCTGTTCACGAGCTTTACCAGCATTGCGCTGTGCCTTTCACGCGACGATGACGTGGAAGCCACTCATTCCGCGCTGGTGCGCGGAGGCGCGCGTGAGACGATCACCCTCCCCAGCGGTGCGACCCTGCTGTTCGACTGGTCGGGCATTACCCTGGTCGCGGCACCGGACGCGGGTGGCCGTGAACAGGCGCTGCGCGGAGTTGCCGTTGCCATGCGCCTGATCGAAACCAGCCTGGCCTTCCTGGCAGCAACGGAAGGACTTGAGAGGCTGACTTCGTGCCAGCTCGAGGCCCAGGTCGAGGATCAGCTGCACGGCCGCAGTGCGCCGGACGGCGTCCGCGCCACCAATCGCCTGCGCATCTTCGCGCTCGCCGTCGCGGGCCAGTGCGACTACAGCGCTGTCGCCGCTAGCGCGGACTACCAGGCGTACCTCGCGCACTTCGAACGCCAAGCGGCGATCCGCCAGCGCCTGGAAGCGATCAAGGAACGCTGCGCCGTGTTGCACGACGTGCAGGCCGAGGAGACGCGCGCTGCTGAGGCCGAGCGCCAAGGGCGGCTGAACCGCTTTGTCATGGCCCTTACCGTGATCACGGTTGCCAGCGTCGTCGCCGACGTTTACGGCTATCTCGGCGGCGGTCCGCCGCACCCGATCGCGACCGAAGGACGAGCGCTGCTGTTGCTCGCTGTGCTCCTTCTGGTCATCCTCGGCCTGCTGTCCCAGGTTGGACGCCGGCGCCCTTGAGGCGGCCGAACGCGCGAAAACCTATGTGGTGATGAGCAGTCACGTGCACCTGTTGATGACGCCGGAGAGCGCCGTGCGGGGTCGCGGATGATCCATATGTTCTCGCGGAATGTTGTCGGCCTGTTCAATGGCCGGCACGCGCGGACAGGAGCACTGTGGGAGGGACGCTACAAGGCTTGCCTTGTTGATTCAGAGGCCTACTTCCTGTGGTGCTCGAGGTATATCGGGTTGAATCCCGTCCGCGCCTGGATGGTGGCCAGCCCAGGCGATTATCCGCGGTCAGGCTTCGCCGCCATGCGCAAGGCGTGCCCAATCCATTGATAACGCCGCACGCCCGTTATCTGGCGCTCCGGCCGGAACGGGCATCGCGATCCCGCGCCTATCGATCCCGTTTCGACCCGGTGATGAGCGATGCGACGGTTGCCGGGATTCGCCGCACCCTGCAGCAGCAGAAGGCCCTCGGCACCGATCGTTTCCGCGAATGGGTGGAGGCCCGCACGGGCCGCTTCGCCGGGCTCCGCACACCGGGTCGTCCACCCAGTC
Organism: uncultured Rhodanobacteraceae bacterium; assembly: GCA_964647135.1. Classification (GTDB taxonomy): domain Bacteria; phylum Pseudomonadota; class Gammaproteobacteria; order Xanthomonadales; family UBA2363; genus Pseudofulvimonas. The sequence goes on along the minus strand of CAZYHP010000024.1, from coordinate 23,550 downwards.
CGCCAGTGCACGGCACGACGACTGACCAGGGCCGGGATATTCCCGTGTGAATTGCCCGTGGCACCCATATCCTGTGACCGCGGTCGCATCACTTGGGGGTACAGTGGCGGCAGACTTGGGAACGGGTGCGGAGGAGCTGCACAGGTCGCCGACATGGTCAACCAGATCGACCCCAAGACACTGGCACTGGTCGCCTGCGTCGGCGGCTTCATCCTGGCCGCGACGATGGCCGGCATGCGCACCGCTGGCGGGCGCGAACGGGGCTTGTCGATCTGGGCGATTGCGGGGCTGGTGTACGGACTGGGCTATCTCTCCGGCCACCTGCTGCTGACCTTGGGTTCGGGGCTGCCGCCCTGGCTGGCTGGCGGTATCGCCAACGCGCTGATCGCCAGCGGCCACATTCTGCTGCTGCTCGGTGTGCAGCGCCATCTGGGTCGGCCGGCGTGGTGGTGGGCGCTTGGGCTGCCGCCGCTGATGCTGGCCCTGCTCGTCCTGCCGGCATACCGCCAGTTTCCGCGCGCATTCCTGGCGGAAAGCCTGCTGATGGTGACGGCCTGTCTGGCAGCAGGCGCGCTGCTCTGGCGCGCGCGCTCGCCGGAGCTGACCCGATATCGGCGGGCAGCGGCGGCGGTGTTCCTGTCCTTCGCTGTGTTTCTGGCGATACGCGGCGGCTGGCTGATGGTCTCCCGAGCGGTGACCGGCTCGTTCGACCCGCACCTGTTCCAGGTGCTGGTCTTCCTCGGCGGCATGCTGTTCGCCTTCGTGCTGACCATCGCTTTCGTGGTGCTGGTGTTTCGCGGCAAGGAGCTGGATCTGCGCGAGGCCGCCCGCCACGATGCCCTGACCGGCCTGCTCAATCGCCATGCGCTGCATGAACTCGCGCAGCGTGAACTGGCGATGGCCCGGCGACAGCATGCCGGCTTGTCGCTGATCGCGATCGATGTCGACCACTTCAAGCAGGTCAACGACCAGCATGGTCATGCCGCCGGCGATCGCGTGCTCGAAGGGGTTGCCCGCATCCTGACGCCGGCACTGCGCGGCAGCGACTTGCTGTTCCGCGTCGGTGGCGAGGAATTCCTGGTCCTGCTTCCCTTCACCGATCTTCGCGAAGCCGGGATCGTGGCCGAGCGCCTGCGCAGCGTGATCGCCGCGGGTGGCTGGCATCCGCCGGCCGTGGAGAAGATCACGGCCAGCCTCGGCGTTGCCCAGGTCGACCCTGAAGGGGAAACATGGGAGCTGGCGCTGCAGCGCGTCGATCAGGCGTTGTACGCAGCCAAGGCCACCGGCCGCAACCGGGTGGTGCAAGCGCGGCCGCCCAGGCGCGCTTCGAACGATCCATCAATGGCGGTGGAAACCGACTCGGGGGTGATCGGCAGGGAAGATCAGAACCCAACGCGGGGCCAGCATCGGGCCTGAGTCCGGCAACCGCGTCTAGGCAGTCAACCGGTTGCAGGGGGCGCCGCGGCTCGCGCACGGCGGCTACCCGACTGCGCGCTCGACATTGAAGACGACGCGCTCGCCTGGAACTGGCCAGGCGCAAGCGCGCGGGCAGCCTGGCTCCCCGGACCCGGGCCTTGACCGGGGCGGGTAAGCGGCGCAGCATCCGGCACCGGCCAGCGATGGCAGATCTTCGGCCGTTTCTTGTGTCCGGGCTGGAACGCCCACAAAGGACTCGCCCCATGCATGCCGATCCGGATCCCCGTTGCGCGCCGCGACGTCCTCTGCGCCATGGCGTGCTCGCCCTGTTGCTGGCCACCACGATCACCAATTCGCTGGCGACCGGCAATCCCGGCCGGATCGTCGGCGGTAGCCTGACCAGCCAGTGGCCGGCGATCGGCGCCCTGGTCACCGCCGATGGCCAGCTGGTGTGCACCGGAACGCTGGTTGGTCCCGAGTTGGTGCTGACCGCAGCGCACTGCACCGACCAGCCCGGTTTCCTCCCGGCGCGGTTCGTGGTGGGCCCCGACGCGGCCCAGCCGTTGCACGCCTACGACGTCGGGGAGATCCACCGGCACCCTGCCTACCATCCCGACACGCTCGCTTTCGACCTTGCCCTGGTGCGGCTGGCATCGTCAGCGAAGGCGCCGGTGATGGCCCTGCGCATGGCCCCCGTCGATCCGTCCCAGGTCGGAACCTCGGCGAGGATCGCCGGCTATGGCGACAATGGCGCCGGCGTGACCGGCCTGAAACGCCACGCGACGACGCCGATCGGTGCCATCGACGACAACTACCTGATAGGCGGCACCCTGGCCGGGCAACCGCAGCCATGCCTGGGCGACAGCGGCGGTCCGCTGTTCCTTGCCACGGGATCGCAACCGGTGGTCCTAGGCGTGTCCTCGTTCATCCTCGACGGGGCCTGCCAGACCGGGGCCTATTACCACCGGGTCGAGATCGCGGCGGCGTTGGATTTCCTGTCCGGATTCGACCGGATCTGCTTCGAGGGGCTGGACTGCCAATTCCTGGACACGGTGTTCGAGGACGGCTTCGAGGTACCTTGAAGGAAGCAGCGGAAACGGTGTCGGAAACGGTGTCAGGGACAATTTCACCGCAGCGGAGCGGTGAAGACCCGCAGCCTCGGGCAGATCAGCCATTCGCTGTATGAGGTGGGTCGAGTAGCGGCGGAATAGGTGGGTCCCGCTTCCTTCTGGTGGGCGCCCGGTTATCCTGGGCGCCGGTTCGGGAGGCGCCATGGACTCTGCGCAGACTTCTTCCAACGGCTATCGCCGCTACGGTTATGGACGACCGCTTGACGAGTTTATGGTCGCCGACTCGCGTGCCGTGCTCGGTGAGTTGATTCAGCGCTCCGCATTCAACGTCGATCTGACTCAAGTCGCTGCATGGGAGGGAAGCATCGAATGTCTTCGCGAGGCTCTGGCACCCATTGGCTTCGAGGGGCATCTCTTTCTCGAGTTCGACGTGCCGCGCCTTGGTCGACGCATCGACGCGGTGCTTGTCCTTCATCGCGCAGTGTTTGTCATCGAGTTCAAGGTAGGGGCCGCGGCCTTCTTGACCGCCGATCTCGATCAAGTGGTCGACTACGCACTTGATCTGAAGCACTTCCACGAGACCAGCCACGGCGTGCCGGTGGTGCCGATCCTCGTGGCGACGGAGGCTGGCGCTGTCATCGTGCAGGCGGCGATGGACGCCGCGGTGCCGAACTTGTTTCTGCCGATGCGCTGCACACCGGAGACGCTGGGGCAGGGCATCGCCTTGGCCCTGGAGTTGGCCGAGGGCCCAACCATCGATGCCGAGACGTGGGTGCGCGGTCGCTACAAACCCACGCCCACCATCGTCGAGGCGGCGATGGCGCTCTATGCCCGGCACGACGTGGCCGACATTTCTCGCAGTGATGCCGCCAACCTCGGGCAGACCTCGGGCTTCGTGAATCAGGTAATTGCCGGGGCTCGCCAGGAGAGGCGCAAGGCCATTTGCTTCGTGACGGGCGTTCCCGGGGCGGGCAAGACGCTGGTCGGGCTGGATGTCGCCACCCAGAGCACTAATGCCGAGGCCGAGCTCCATGCCGTGTACCTGTCCGGCAACGGCCCCTTGGTGCAGGTGCTGCAAGAGGCCCTGGCCAGAGACCGCGTCAGGCGTGAGAAAGAAAAAGGCAATCGAGTTAAGAAGTCGGATGCGTTGCGAGAGGTCAAGACTTTTGTTCAAGCAGTCCATCACTTTCGGGACGCTTACCTCGCGGACCCGAATCCTCCGGACGATCATGTCGCAATCTTTGACGAGGCCCAGCGCGCGTGGAACCGCGAGCAGACGGCCAGCTTTATGCAGCGCAAACGCGAACAGCCGGGCTTTGAGCAGTCGGAACCGGAGTTCCTGATCTCTTGCCTCGACCGCCACTCTACCTGGGCGGTGGTGGTGTGCTTGGTTGGCAATGGGCAGGAGATCAATACCGGCGAGGCCGGCATTGCCGAGTGGTTGGTCTCGATCGAGCGCCGGTTTCCCAAATGGGAGGTGTATGTCTCGCCTGAGTTGGGGCTGGGCGACGCCACCGTGGCCGCGCTCAAGGCGCAGGTGCAGGCCCGCGGGAAACTGCACGAGGCGCCGTCGCTACATCTGGCCACCTCGGTGCGCTCTTTCCGATCGGAGCGTTACTCCGAGTTCGTCAATCGCCTGCTCGACCTTGACGTGGACGGTGCCAGGGCCTTGTTGCATGAGGCCACGGCCCGTTTCCCGCTCCGTGTCACGCGCGACCTCGCGGCGGCCAAGACGTGGCTGCGCGCCCGAGCGCGGGGCAGCGAGCGCTACGGCATCGTGGTGTCTTCCGAGGCGCAGCGACTGCGCCCGCACGCCATCGACGTGCGCGTGAAAGTCGACCCCGTGCATTGGTTCTTGGCAGGCAAGGAGGACACACGTTCCTCCTACTACCTCGAAGACGTCGCCACCGAGTTTCAGGTGCAGGGCTTGGAGCTCGACTGGACCTGCGTGGTGTGGGATGGCGACCTGCGCCACGCTGGCAATGCGTGGACGCACCACAGCTTCATAGGCGACCGCTGGACCAACATCCACAAGGAAGACCGTCGGGCCTATCTCGTCAACGCCTACCGCGTGCTGCTCACCCGCGCCCGGCAAGGCACCGTGATCGTGGTGCCGCAAGGCGATGAAGCCGACCCCACCCGCGCGCCCGCGTTCTACGATCCAATCTATCGATTTCTTCGAGACGTTGGCGTGACGGAGCTTGTCGATCCATCGACTCACGTAAGAGAACCGGAAACGGTGTCAGCGGAAACGGTGTCAGGGACAATTTCAAGGTAGCGGCGACGTCCCCGGTCGTTGCTGGCAACAATCCATCGCCTTGCCGCGCCGGAAGCGGGGTGCCGGCGCCTGCCCGTGAAATGGCGTTTCGGAGCAGGCAGGCGCCGGCGTTTCAACTCAGTGGCTGGACCAGCGCAGGTTGAAGCCGACGCTGCGTTCCGGTGCCAGTGCCGACAGCTCGTCGGGCGTCGCGAAATAGGTCTTGTCCAGCGCGTTGCGGGCGTACAGCTGCAGGTTCCAGTGCTTGCCCAGCGGCAGCTTGTAGTCGAGGTCGACCAGGTCCACCGATGCACGCTCGACTTCCTCGAAGCCGGGGCGGTCCATGCGTGCGCGGTGCTGGTAGAGCAGGCCCAGCGAGCCCGGGCCCAGCGCATGGCGCGCGTCGAAGGTCCAGGTAACCGGCGGCGCGCCATACAAGGGCTCGCCGGTCAGTTCGTTCTTGCTGCGGACGACGGCGGCACTGGCCGACAGCTGCAGCGCCTCGGTGGCCTGCACGCCGACGCTGAGCTCGAAGCCATGCAGTTGTGCCTCGCCGACGTTGGTGTAGCCGTTGACGTCGGGTGCGAGCTCGTAGAGCTGGATCAGGTCGTCGACATCGGTGCGCCACAGGTTGGCCTGCGCCTGCCAGCGCCCCAGCTTCAGGCCGTAGCCAAGATCGATGCCCAGCGAGTGCTCCGAGCCCAGGTCCGGATTGCCGACGATCTCGCCCTGCGGGGTGACACCGGTGAAGAAGCGTTCCTCCAGTGTCGGGAAGCGATAGCCGGAGGCGAGGTTCAGGCTGAGTCGCTGCCTCGAATCCAGCTTCCAGATTGCGCCGAGATTGAAGGCGGTGTCGGAACTGCTGGAGCTGGCGCCGCCCTGCGACTGGCTGACGCGACTCGTGCGGACGCCGGCCTCCAGCTTCAGCTGGTCGTCCAGCTGCCAGTCGACGAGGCCGAAGGCCGACCACACGTTCTCGCTGGCATTGCGCAGGCTGTAGTTGCGATTGGACAGTGTCTGCTGGGCGTCGTAGCCGTTGACGTCGCGGCGGCCGAGGTACTCGACGCCGGCATTGAAGGCCAGGGGACCGGCCTGCCAGGTGTGCTGCGCGGTCAGGCCGTAGTCGGTGCTTTCGATGTAGGCCCAGGTGTCGGGCGAGCCGGGACGCTGGTTCCAGGTCAGCAGCGACTGGTCGTGGCCCGACAGGCGCAGGTCGAATCCGCCCGCATGGCTCAGATGCAGGCTGGCGAGGGTGTGGCGGTCTTCGGGATAGGTGGAGTCACGCTGCGGGAAGCGGCTGTTGGACTTGCCGATGTCGGTGGTGCGCGAGGGAATCAGCGAGGCTTCGAACTGGAAGTCGCCGAAGGCGCGCTGCCACTGCAGGCTGGCGCTGTCACGGCGGTAGCTGGTGTTCAGCGGCGTGCCGTCGGCGGCTTCGCTGTCGCCGGCGCGGCGGCGCGCGATGCCGATCGACAACGACTCGTTGCCGTGGCCGGCCACCAGCAGGGTTTCGTCGCCGGCATCGGCGTAGCCGGCGGTGATCTCGCTGCCATCGAACCAGTGCGGTTCGATCGAGACCGCGCCACCCAGCGCGCCCGGACCGAAATGCACGGTCGAGGGGCCGCGGGTCACGCTGATGTTGCCCAGCAGGCCCGGTTCGACGAAGGAGATCGGCACGCCGGCGCGGCGCTGCGCGGTGATCGGCATGCCACCCAGCAGCACGAGGATGCCGTTGGCGGTACTGCCGCGGATCGAGAAGGTTTCGAAGGCGCCATTCTGGCCGGTCACACCGACGCCGGGGATGCGGGCCAGCAGGTCCTGCACGTCGACCTGCGCGCCAGGGCTCTTGCGCCAGCTGATCTGGTCGGTGCTGAGCGTGTCCGGCACATCGGAGACGGTGCCTTGCGCAACGACCTCGATCATGTCCAGTTCGCGGCTTTCATCGCTGCTGTAGATGCCGGCATCGTCGCCGGTATCCATGGATGCGTCGTCGGATGCCTTGCCAGGCAGCGGCAACGAAAGCAGGGCGATAGCGGCGAGCAGGGCGTGGGGCAGGGGCTTCAGGCGCATGGTCCAGACAGTTCGGCTAAACGATCGCGGAGTCTAGAAGTGCGTGCCGGGCCTGACATCCACCTCAAGGATGATGTCGATGGCGGATGGCGGCGCAGGCTGGCAGATGGCGGCGCTTGGTGGGGCATGGCGGTGCATGGCGGTGCAGCCGGTTGTTGCGGCGATGCCCGCTCGGGCTATGCTGGCCGGCGCTGCGCGTCGGGTGCGGCGATCACCAAGGATGTCGGAGCGGGTGTGAAAGGTCTTCGTCTGCAGCTGGCTGTGTTCTACATACTGCTGTCGCTACCGGCGCTGCTGCTGATCGAACGCGCGGTATTCGGATGGAAGTTCGAGAACATGCTGCTGCAGCTGGCCGACGGTCGCGTCGAGGCGCTGCTGCAGCGTGAGGTCACCACGCTCGACGAGGCGCTGGCTGCCGGTGCGCGCCCCGAAGAACTGAAGCTGCGATTGCAGCATCTGGTGCTGCGGCTGGAAAGACCGCGCGAAAGCCTCGGCACCTCGGCCGCCTTCGTGTTGCTGGAGCTGACGCCGCATCCGTTCGAGGCGCGACTGCGCACCGAGGCCGGCGAGCTTGTCGCTGCCGCCGCACCGCGGCAGGAAGCGCCGGACTGGCTGCACCGCGCCTGGTCGATGCCCTTGCCCGAACGTGCCGGGCGCGCATCGCTGCGGCTCGATGTCGATCTGGCCGTGCCGACACCGTGGCGGTTGTCGCTGGAAGCGGTGAGTTTCGAATGGCGGTTGGCGGTCGCCTATCTGGTCATCTTCCTGCTGGGCTCGGCCTGGTTCCTGCGCTGGCGTGTGCTGGGCCGTGTCTCGCGCATGGCGGAAGCGGCGGGCGCCTGGGCGCGCGGCGACTTCAGCGTGGTGCTGGCCGATCGCAGCAGCGATGAGCTGGGTCGTCTGGCGCAGGCGCTGGATCGCATGACCGCGGATGTGCAGGCGCTGGTCGGCGCCCGTGCGCGCCTGGCCAGCCTGGAGGAACGCCAGCGGCTGGCGCGCGACCTGCACGACACCGTCAAGCAGAAGGCCTTCGCGCTGTCCCTGCAGCTGTCCGCGGCGCGCGACTGCGGCAGCGAAGCCGCGCGCCAGCAGCGCCTGCAGGAAGCGCAGGGCCTGATGGCCGAAATCCAGCACGAACTGGCCGAGCTGCTGCAGGACATGCGCGCCGAAGCCGCCGATGCGGCGACGCGCGCGGCAACGATGGATCTGGTGCCGGCGTTGTCCTCGCGACTGGACGACTTCACGCGGCGCAGCGGACTCGTCGGCGAGGCACACCTGCCCGGGGCGGCAGCGGTGCCTGCGGACATCGCCGATGCGGTGCTGCGCGTCTACGACGAGGCGCTCAGCAATGTCTGGCGACACGCGGCTGCGCAGCACGTGCGCGTGCAACTGTCGGCGCAGCCGGAGGGCTGGGCCTTGAGCGTGGAGGACGACGGTCGCGGGCTGGCTGCGGCCAGTCAGGACGGAATGGGCATGAACAACATGCGCGAACGCGCACGCTCCATCGGCGCGCGCTTCGACGTGCGCAGCGGGGCCGAAGGCGGCACGCGGCTGCTGCTGGTCTTCCCGCAGCGGGGTTCGACGCCATGAGTGCGGGCTCGCTGAAAGTGCTGCTGGTCGATGACCACGCCGTGGTGCGGCAGGGCCTGCGCGCCTATCTGGAACTGCAGCCGGGCATCGAGGTCTGCGCCGAGGCCGACAGCGCGCGCCAGGCCGCCGAACAGGCCCTGCGCTTTCAGCCCGATGTCGCCCTGGTCGATCTGGTGCTGCCCGACGAGGACGGCATCCAGGCCACGCGCCGGATCTGCAGCGTCAGCCCGCGCACGCAGGTGCTGGTGCTGACATCGAGCCTCGGTCTCGACGAGGTGCAGCCCGCTTTCGATGCCGGCGCGTCCGGCTACCAGTTGAAGGAAATCGGCGGCGCCGAACTGCTCGACAGCCTGTGGCGGGTCGCGCGCGGCGAACGCGTGCTGCACCCGCGCCTGGGCGCGAGCGCACCGCAGACGCGCAGCCGCGACGAATTCACGACCTCCGCCGTCGCCGCGCTCAGTGGGCGCGAGCGCGAAGTGCTGCTGCTGATGGCCGAAGGGCTCTCCAACACCGAGATCGCCGAACGCCTGCAGATCGCCGAGGCCACGGTGAAGACGCATGTCGGCAACGTGCTGGGCAAACTGGGCCTGTCCGACCGCACCCAGGCCGCGGTCTGGGCCTGGCGCCAGGGCCTCGCGCGATAGGCGGCACCCTGAGCGCCGGTGCGCCAGGAACAGCGTGACACCCGTTTCGCCGGCACCGCCTGGCCACCGACGGCCGCCCCGGATCGCCGCCAACCACCTCGGCAAAAACACCGCCGCCGCGATACTCTTCATTCCTGGGCTTAGCCGGTGATCACTGGCAGCCATGGGGCGGGTCAATCTGGGAGGGAGTGTCAATGCAGCATCGAGTTCTGTTGCCCGCTGCGACGGTCGCGCTGGTCGCGGCCATCGCCGGCGGATGCGCCACGCGTCAAGACGTCAAGAAGCTGGAGGCCGAAGCCTCGCCGATGCGGCCGATGAAGCCCATGAAGGGCGATTTCTGGGCGCATCGCGTCGGCTATCCGACGATGCACTTCAGCCCGGCCTGGTACACCGAGGCGGAGCCGCAGGACCTCGCGGTGCGTTCGGGCGTGCCCGCCGGCGAGAAACTCGCCAGGCGCTCACCCGATTCACCGCTCGCGCTCGATCCGTCGGCATGGACCTTCCTGGGACCGCAGCCACTGTCGAACGGCGGCTACGGGATCGTCTCGGGGCGCACCAATGTCATCGCGGTCGATCCGCGTGGCCCCGACGTCGATGGCTATCACACCGCATACGCTGCTTCCGACGGCGGCGGTGTCTGGAAGTCGACCAACTGCTGCCATGCCGGCACGACCTGGCGCAACGTCACCGACCAGCCCGACATCAAGAGCATCGCCATCGGCGAGCTCTACATCGAACCGTCGAATCCGGACATCGTCTATGCCGGTACGGGCGACCTGCGCTACGGCTCGTTCTCGTTCGGCTCCGCCGGCATCCTGAAGAGCCTCGATCGCGGCGAGACCTGGGAAGTGCTCGGCGAGGACGTGTTCACGCCGTTCTATCCGCCGTCGGCATCGCTGGGCTTTCCGCAGTACCAGGCGGTCGGCAAGATCGTCTCCAGTCCGCTTGACCCGGACACGCTGGTCGTCGGCACCAAGACCGGCCTTTATGTGTCGAACAACGGCGGCGACGACTGGACCGGGCCGTGCTACACGAACCCGCATTCGAGCCAGCGCCAGGACATTACCGGTCTTGTCGCGCACAACGTGGGGGGGCAGGTCCGCCTGATCGCCGCCGTCGGTACGCGCGGCAACCCGACCACGGTGCAGCCCGACCTTGCCAACCTCGGCGCGAACGGCGTCTACCGGGCCACCCTTCCGGCCACCGGCTGTCCGGCGCCCGCGGCCTGGTCCCTGCTCGCGAACGGCTGGCCGGCTGGCACGGGCAACGGCAATCCGAGCGGAAAGACGCTGGGGCGGATCGAGCTTGCCGTCGCACCGGGCAATCCCGACATCATTTACGCCATGGGCTCGCATGCGACCAGCAGCAACGTGCTGGGCGTCTGGCGCAGCAATGATGGCGGTGACAACTGGACGCAGACGGCGGCCGGCTCGGGCGTGCAGTCGAGCGGATGCCCGTCGGCCACCGCCGGTGGTTCGCAGATGTGGTACAACGCCGGCCTCGCCGTCGATCCGAACGACCCGGAGACGGTTCTGCTCAGTGGCGTCGATGTGTATCGATCGACCAACGGCGGGACCACGTTCCAGAATGTCACCTGCGGCTACGGCAACGGCAATGTCCATGTCGACCAGCACGCCCGTGCCTACCTGCCGAGCGGTGGTGGCAACTACGACAGCGACAAGGTGCTCTTCGGTGGCGACGGTGGTGTCTACTACACGGCCAACATCCGCTTCGGAACGGGCGGCACCTCTGCCGCGAACCGGCCGACCTACATCTCGCTGAACCAGACGATCGGTTCGATCGAGCTGTATTCGGGTGACATCTCCGGCAACTTTGCCGATTCGCCACTGCCGGGCGCCAGCGCCGGTGCGCAGGACAATGGCAGTTCGTGGGCGCGCTGGAGCAGCGGTGAGCCAGGACCGGCGCAATGGACGGTGCGCAACGGCGGCGATGGCATCTTCACGCGCATCGAGCCCGTGCTTGAGAACCGCTGGTACTACTCGAGTCAGAATGGCGCCGTGGTGGTGTCGTCCAACGGACCAGGCAGCACGCCGTCGGCGGCGTTTCCGTCGGGCTGGGGCGGCGACACCCTGAGCTTCATCATGCCGTTCGAGCTGTACCGCTACGGCGAGCTCAACGAGCCCGGCAGCGGTTGCACCTCCGCGCAAGGCTGCACCTACATGATTGCCGGCACGACGCGCGTCTGGGAGACCCTGACCGGTGCCATTCCGCGAACGAGCTGGTACGCGAACAGCCCCAACTTGACCAAGGGAACGCTCGGCAACCGTTCCTTCATCAACCAGCTTGCGCACGCGACGAGCACGCCGTCGGTCGCGATTGTCGGCACCAACGACGGCAACGTGCAGTACGGTCACGGACTCAACCAGGGCTCCGCCAACAGCGCCACCTGGGTCAACCTGACCGACGGCAACGCGGTGCTGCCCAATCGTCCCGTCATGGACGTGGCGATCGACGTGGACTCGGCGACCAACCCGGGCGCGGGCGCGACCGGCTATGCCGTGCTCGGCGGTTTCGACCAGAACACGCCGTCGACGCCGGGCCATGTCTACCAGGTGGTCTGTACCGCGCATTGCTCGACGTTCGCCTGGCGTGATGTCAGCGGCAACCTGCCGAACATCCCGTTCAATGCCGTGGCGGTCAATCCGCACCAGCCGGGCCAGGTCTTCGCCGGTTCGGACTGGGGCCTGTACTACACCGACAACGTCGACGCAGCGTCGCCGGTCTGGCACCGCTTCGACAACGGCCTGCCGCGCGTGATGATCTGGGACATGGCGATCGACCGCGGCTTCACCACGTTGGCCGTGTTCACACGCGGTCGCGGGGTCTGGGTATGGCCGCTGCCGACCGCGCCGGACGACACGATCTTCAAGAACGGCTTCGAGCTGAATTGAGGTCTGCGGCGCGCAGGCGGCTCATGTCGTCTGCGCGCCTGTTCCGGGTTGGCCCGCGCAGGCGGGCATCCAGTGTCGGGCGCGTCGACATCTGCGATGGATGCGACACATCCAGCCCCCGTCATGTCCGCGAAGGCGGGCATCCAGTGGCGGGTATATCGACAGCGGCAATGGACGCGATACATCCAAACCCCGTCATGCCCGCGCAGGCGGGCATCCAGTGGCGGGCGCGTCGATATCGGCGATGAGCGCGACACATCCAAGCCCGTCATGCCCGCGCAGGCGGGCATCCAGTGGCGTTGCGGGGAAGCACTGGACACCCGCCTGCGCGGGTGTGACGGTGTGGTGGTGGTGGATGCTTCGCAAGCATCGTGCTTTCCTGCGGCGGTGTAGTGCAGCAGGCGTAGCCTAACCGTTTCGGGTACATCGACATCGGCGATGGGCGCGACATATCCAAACCCCGTAATGCCCACGTAGGCGGGCATCCAGTGTCGTTGCGGGGAAGCGCTGGACACCCGCCTTCGCGGGTGTGACGGTGTGGTGGTGGCGGACGCACCGAGAGCATCCTGCTTTCCAGCGGCGGTGTCGTGCAGCAGGCGTAGCCTAAACGTGGCGGGCGCGTCGACATCGGCGATGGATGCGACATACCCAAACCTCGTCATGCCCGCGTAGGCGGGCACCCAGTGTCGTTGCGTCGATATCGGCGAAGGACGCGACACATCCAAACCCCGTCATGCCCGCGCAGGCGGGCATCCCGTGTTGTTGCGGGGAGGCACTGGACACCCGCCTGCGCGGGTGTGACGGTGTGGTGGTGGCGGATTTTCCCGATCATCGGGCGGAACGGGTCGAGTCGAGATCAGCGCGGCGCCATTGGCAGCAGGGCGTGGATGCGGGTGGCCGCGATGGCGGCGTGGCCCACGGCCACGGAGATCTGGTTGAGGCCGCTGACGACATCGCCGACGGCAAACAGGCCGGGCTGCGCGGTCATCTGGTGGCGGTCGACGATGATCTCGCCGGTGTCCGACAGCGTGGCGCCTGCCTCGACGGCGAGTCGGGTGTCGGTGCGGCCGCCCATAAACGGATAGATCGAGTCGAACTCCACGCGCGTGCCATCGGCTGACGTCGCACTGCATTGGCGTCCGTCGAAATCCAGCACCACGCGCGGCGCGAGCTGCTGCACGCCGCTATCCAGGGCGCGTCGAACGTCATCACCGCCGTCGGCGTCGTCGCTCGGTAGCAGATACACACGGTCGCTGTAGGCGCGCAGGAACAGGGCATGCGAGCCGATTTCGCCTGCCGGACCGTAGACGCCAAGGCAGGTGTCGCGCGCTTCGAAGGCGTCGCAGACCGAACACAGCCGGAGGGCACCGCAGGCGATCGCGTCGGTGATCCACGTTTGGTTCGGCAGTTTGTCGACGATGCCGGTGGCGAGGATGACGCAACGCGCCTGCCATTTCTGCGTTCCGCTGGACAGGAGGAACAAGCCATCCGGATCCGAGGGGGCCTCGATGTGGTCAACCTTTGCCGGCTCGATTCGCGAGCCGGCGTCGAGTGCCTGTTGCCGCATGCGGCGAAGCAGTTCCGTACCGGCCACGCCGTTGGGAAAGCCGGGGCAGTTGTTGCTCTCGGGAATCCATCGGGCGCGGCTGTCGCCGCCGTCGAACACCAGGCAATTACGCAGGAACCGACCCAGGTAGGTGGCGGCCGTCAGTCCGGCTGGACCCGCGCCCACCACGGCCACGTCGCAGATATCGGGGGCTGAGGGGTTTGGCATCTGCATCTCCTGAATGTGACTTGCCGGCATACGTTCGGCGAACGGAGTTGACCATTCTGACGAAGGAGCTCAGGCTGACGGCTGTCTGTAAAGTCAGCGCGGCAGGTCCATTGTCCGGAGCCCCAGCCGCGTGCGCTTGCGGGAGGGTGCAGCAAGCACCGCCGGTCATGCCTAGAGGGTTGACGTCGTCTCGCCGCCGATGCTGCGAAGTAGTTCGTTCGCCTGGTCGCGCTGCTCGGCGGAGAAGGCGTGTACCACCACGGTGGTGTGACCCGCCGCCATCGCGTCGCGCGTGGCCTGGATGTAGCGATCATGATCCGGGCGCAGGGAGACCAGGCCACCCAGCATCAAGCCGGCGACGGCGCCGAAGAACAGCGCGACCAGCGCGGCCGCGATCGGCGAACTGACGATGAATGCCACGTCCATCGCGTACATCACGGCGAAGATGGCCAGTCCCGCCACGGCGCCAATGATGCCCAGCTTGGCATGTGCCACGAGGATCGTTCGCCAGATCCCCAGGCTCTCCGGCTCCAGTTTGCGGCCGGGGTAGGGCTCGTCCGGGGTGATCACCCGCACCTGCGCGGGCGTGAGCGACAGTGACCGGATGACGGTGTCGGCGGCCTGTCTCGCAGTGGCCGTATCGGCGAATACGGCGGCGACCTTGCTGTTGGACAACTCGCCGGTGATAGGGGAGGTTTGCGACATGGTGGCATCCTCGCTGCGACGTGGAGGACCAGCTTAGCCCAACCGGTATGGACGCCACTTGACCGGGTGCGGTTGGTGCCCGCGCGGGTTCACTGACATACGGACGTGATTCCAGGTCGACCGTCGTCGCAGTACCCCTGTCGCGCAGCGTGACGGACTCACTGCGTGGGCGGTCGCGCGCTACGTGCAATGGCGTGGCTACGCCGGCGCGTGATGACTACGCCTGTCATCAATGCAGCAAGATGGCGTCGCACGGGATTGCGCAAGGGGACACCGTTCTGCCTGGTGATCGTGTCGCTCCTGCCTTCGGCTTGCGCGCGGGAGCGACTGGACACCCGCCTTCGCGGGTGTGACGGCGTTGGGGGGCTCGGCGAGGCCGCGATTCCAGCATCAGGCAGGATCGGGCGCCGCATCACATCGATGGAAAACGGCGTGTCGGCGGGCACCGGGAAGTTCGTGTCCGCGGCATTTGAGTGCGGGCCCAGGTGCTGCAGAAGAGCCCAGGTGCTGCAGAAGAGTCCAGGTACTGCAGAAGAGTCAAGGTGCTGCAGAAAAGCCTAGGTACCGCAGAAGGTCCGTGTCACGCGTTGATCCGGCCGCGGCGGCTGCATGTAAGGGCGCAGCGTGTCGTCTTCGTCGAATGGACGCCTCACGGCGGCCAGCAGCGCATGGAACGGTGCGAGATTGCCGTCGGCGGCGGACGCGAGCGCGTGTTCCACCTGATGGTTGCGCGGAATCACGGCCGGATTGCTGGCGCGCATCCGCACACCCCGCTGCGCGGCGGACTGCGGGTCGCGCGCGCAGCGCTCGCGCCAACGGACAATCCAGTCATCGAAGTCCGTGGATGACGGCAGGACAATGCAATGATTGCCGGAGGCATTCGTTCCGTCCGCGGCATCCGCCAGCGCGCGGAACGTCAGGGTGTAATCGGCACCGGCCGCATGCATCGCCGCCAGGAGTTCGTTCACCAGTGCCTCGTCACCCTCCTCGCTGGCGGCCAGTCCGAGCTTGGCGCGCATGCCGTCCAGCCAGTGTTGCTGGAACCGCATCGGGAAGTCATCGATCACCGCACGCGCGAGATCCAGTGCGACTTGAGCTTCTTCGTCGATCAAGGGCAGCAGGCACTCGGCCAACCGCGTCAGGTTCCAGTGCGCGATCTTCGGCTGGTTGGCGAACGCATAGCGACCGCGGCGATCAATCGAGCTGAACACCTTGCCGGGATCGTACTCATCGAGAAACGCGCACGGACCGTAGTCGATGGTTTCGCCGGAGATCGTGCTGTTGTCGGTGTTCATCACGCCATGTATGAATCCGACATGCAGCCAACCGGCAACCAGCGCGGCCTGGCGCGCGCCGACGGCGCGCAGCAGCGCCAGCGCTGGTCGCTCGGCGTCCGCCAGTTCCGGATAGTGCCGCGTGATCGCGTACGAGGTGAGCGCGCGCAGCGACTCGATGTCGTTGCGTTCCGCGGCATACTCGAAGGTGCCGACGCGCAGGTGACTGGCCGCGACGCGCACAAGCACCGCGCCTGGCTGCGGACCTTCGCGCCATACCGTATCGCCCGTGGCCACCGCCGCCAGCGAACGCGTGGTCGGCACGCCCAGTGCGTGCATCGCCTCGCTGACGAGGAATTCGCGCAGCACCGGCCCGATGGCGGCACGGCCATCGCCACCGCGGGAGAAGGGCGTCGGTCCTGCGCCCTTGAGCTGCACGTCGCGACGGTGTCCTTCGGCATCAATCAGTTCACCCAGCAGGATGGCTCGTCCGTCTCCCAGCTGCGGCACGAAGCCGCCGAACTGGTGCCCGGCATAGGCCATCGCAATGGGCCTGGCCCCTGGCGGCAGCACGTTGCCCGCCAGCATGGCCGCGGCCTGGGGTGACTGCAGTTGCGTCGCGAGCCCGAGCTGCCGCGACAGTGGCTCGTTCACCACCAGCAAGCGCGGCGCCGAAACGGAAGTCGGTTCCACCGGCTTCCACAGCCGATCAGGAAGCGAGGTATAGCTGTGCTGGAATTGCATGGGCGCCGCGGTGCTGGGTTCGGCCATGGTAGCGGGTCGAAGTGCGTTCCGCGCTCCGAGGGGGCGGCGGTTTCCGCTCCGCCTCCCCGACACGACGTGCCGCGCAGGGCCGATTCCACCAAGGGGTCAGAGTGCCGTCTCGTGCCCCTGGTTAGCTGGGCTGCGATCGGCGCGGTTGTGCCGGGCGCCCAGTAGTGGACCCGCTGGACTTCGATCTTCATGGAGAAGCGCCACCGGCCGGCGGCATCAAGGCTCACGACCACGCCATCGACGATGGGGGTTGCCAGGCCGGTGTGTCAGCGCAAGGTGCTCACGGCAGCAGTTCGAAGTCGCTCTGGAACAGGATGTTCCAGCTGCGCTCCATGGCACCGCGGTCCACGCCCAGGCCAAGGATGCGCGCGGAGCCGATGATGTCCCTGCTGCCAATTCCACCGGCCGCATTGACCAGGCCGTTGTCGCGTACCGGGGACTGGTTGCCGGGGCGCCAGTAGCCGCCGACGTCCCTCTCGAGCATCGCCGGACCGGTGGTCATGTGGAGGTTGCTGCCGGGCGATCCCGTCAGGGTCTGGACGTGGTTGTTGCGCAGGATGCTGGAGGCGGTGCTGCCGATCCACAGGTCGCTGGCGGTATCGTTGCCGGCGAAGATGTTGTTTGCCACCCAGAACAGGCCGGTGCCATCGAGTATGACGGCGGGCCGGGCCTGCTGGTTGACCCGGTTCGCGGTGATGGTGTTGTTGTTGATGTAGGCCGTGGCGCCGAACGACAGCCAGATCTCCAGGCCGCCGCCCTGGTTGTTCTCGAACATGTTGTTGCGCACCGTGTACTGCCCTGTTGCCGAAGCGCCCTCGAGGATGATTTTCACGGCGGCGCCGGTGGGCGCGTCCATGTGGGTGTTGAGGCGGGCGATGACGTGTTCGATCAGGACCACGGGGGCACTGGTCCCGCCAACCAGCACATTCAGTCCGGCGCCGAAGTTCGCGGTGCCCAGGCCGTCTTGCACGCTGAGGTTGGAGATTTCGATTGTCGGCGAGGCGTCGAGAACGCGAACGGCGAGCGTCGTGAGATGGCCGGCCAGGATGGTCGAAGTGGGTCCGCCGGTCCGGAACGAGCAGTTGCTGTTCCAGCCGCCGCTGATGACCAGGTCGTGGCTGGTCGTGGCGGACCAGAGGGCGCCGATCCCGGGGTGATGCTTGATCCCCTGGGTGATCCGGATCTCGTCGTCAATGGCGTTGTTCTGGGCCTGGACCATGGCGTCCTGCAGTTGCATGCCGGTAGCGACGCAGAACATGGTCGCGTGCACGGGAGCCGGCAACAGCAGGACGAGGGCCGGAAAGAAGGTGAGGGCGAAACGCTGCAACATCGGGGCTGCTCCTTGGGAGGGGCGCTACCCTGCCGCATGATTGACGCGGCGGCCTGACCGGTGCGTTTGCAAAGCATTACCTCAGTATTGCCTTCACAATCATGGGGTTGTCTCGGAAACGGGGTGAGCAGGACCGGGTTCAGCGTGCCGTCTCGCGAAGGTGGCGGGTCGATGTCTCCCGTTGAGGGGCCCTGTGGCGCCAACCACGCTGACCCGGTTGGAAAAAAAACACCCCGCCGGGAGGGCGGGGTGAGCCGGGAGACGCGTGATGCAATCCGATGCGATCGGAGGGTGTGTCGCTGACGGCGTTACTGCGGCAGGATCACCGTGTCGATCACGTGGATGACGCCGTTCGAGGTGGCGATGTCGGCCTGGACGACGGTGGCGTTGTCGATCTGGACCTTGCCGTCGACGACCTTGATCGTCACCGACTGGCCGTTGACGGTTGCCGCGTCCTCGAGCTTGACCACATCGGCCGCCATCACTCGGCCCGGCACCACGTGGTAGGTCAGGATCGAGGTCAGCTTGGCCTTGTCATTGAGCAGACCCTCGACGGTACCCGCCGGCAGCTTGGCAAAGGCGGCATCGGTCGGCGCGAACACGGTGAACGGGCCGGGACCCTTCAGGGTGTCCACGAGTCCGGCGGCGTCAAGCGCGGTGGCCAGCGTGGTGAACGAGCCCGCGGCGACGGCGGTCTCGACGATGTCCCGCTCGGCGGTCTTCGTGTCCGCGTTTCCGGCGGTGGCGGCGATGGGGGCGAGGGCGAAGGCAGCGGCGAAGAGGTAGGTGATCGGTTTCATGGCAGTTCCTGGGCATGGAGTGAGAGGGGACCTTGTCCATCGCTTGTCCAGGGATTGGGACGATGGTCAGGCCGGGTGTACAGTATATGTCCAGCAAATTGGTGTCAACAGGCCCCTAAAAGTTGGACAGGAACCGTAAATAGCTGGACAACCAGGTCGCCACCGCCTACGATGCCGCCATGCCCCCCTCCTCCTCACCGCCTCTTCATTCCGTGCGCGTCGTCGCCCGACGCACGGGTCTGACGCCGGACCTGCTGCGCGCCTGGGAACGGCGCTATGGCGCTGTCAAGCCCGTGCGTTCCGCCGGCGGGCAGCGCCACTATTCGGACGCCGACATCGAACGGCTGCAATTGCTGGTCCAGGCCACCGCGGCCGGGCGGGCGATCGGCCAGGTGGCATCGCTCGATACGGCCGAACTGCAGGCACTCGTTGCCGCGGATCGAATGACGAGCGCCTCTGCGTCTTCGGCCGCGGTGGAAATTCCGGCGGCTGAGCGCTATCTGCAGGACGCGCTTGGCGCGGCGGAACGGTTCGATGCGCTGGTGCTCGAATCGACCTTGCGTGCGGCGGCCTTGCAGCTTCCGGCTGACCAGGCACTCGATCGCGTCTTCGGCCCGCTGCTTATGGAAATCGGCACGCGCTGGGAGCAGGGCAGGCTCCCGCCCGCCAACGAGCATCTGGCGACAGCGATCATTCGCCGCGTACTGACCTGGATGACCGATCTTTCCTCGGCGCCCGACGAGGCGCCGACCATCGTGGTCGGCACGCCGGCGATGCAGTTGCATGATCTCGGCGCGATGCTCGCCGCAACCGTCGCCGGAACCAACGGATGGCGTGTCGCGTTTCTCGGCCCGAGCCTTCCGGCCGACGAACTCGCACGCGCCGCGCGCATGGCGCAGGCGGATACGGTCGCCTTGTCGATCGTCGATCCGATGGATCCCGCCCACGTCAGCCGCGAGCTGCGCCAGTTGCGAAGCGGACTGCCGCAATCGGTCGCCCTGGTCGTTGGCGGTCAGGGTGCGGCTGCCCTGAGCGACGTCCTCGAACAGATTGGCGCGCACCGGCTCGATTCACTCGGGGCATTGCGCGTTTGGCTGACCACGCGGCGGCGGGTGGAAACGGCGCCAGCGTGAAGGTGCGGTGTCCGACCTGTTGCGCTTGAGGGCACACAATCCGGCGCCCTGCCTGCGGCCCGTGTCGGAGGACGGCCATTTCCGGATCTCGGAGAAATTCGAAGGTTCGGTGGTATAAGACAGGCAGGCGCGCACCTTGGCGATTGCAAAGCAGTCATCCGTGGACGTTTCTGCGCCAGTCTCACGCCCGACCCAATGCCAGGAGCCCCCGTGTCCCCCATTATCCGGTTTCTTCTCGGAAGTACCTTGCTGTGCTGTATCGGCGACGTTCGAGCGACGCTCATCGCGGACCCCGGGCAAGCGGTGTTCCCACCGGTTCTGGTGGGTGAGGTCTCCGAGCCGCTGTCGGTGACCTTGACCAACACCGGTAATCAGTCGTTGAACGTCGTCGGCCTGACGCCCGTATTCAATGAATTTGCACGGGTCGGTGGCAGCTGCGGCGAAGTGCCGTTTGCGCTTGCGGCGCAGGCGAATTGCACGCTGGAATACACGTTCACGCCGCAGTTTTTCGGGACGCTGACGCAAGTCGTTCGTGCCACTCCGGATTTCGGAAATTTCGTCGAGTTCACGCTCATCGGGTCGGGTGTAGTGGACTTCCTGCGAATCGAGCCGGGGCAACTGATGTTCCCGCTTCAGGCCGTGGGTACAACCGCGGGGCCGCTGTTTGTCACCGTGAAGAACATCAGCCGCACACCGGCGACTGTGGTCTCGTTGACGCCCGCGACCGGGGAATACGCATATGCTGGCGGTAGCTGCGGCACGGTTCCGTTCGACATCGCCGGCCTGGGGAGTTGCACCTTGGGCTACACCTTCACGCCGTTCGGCGTAGGCATGGTCTACCAGACGCTGACTGCGACCGCGAGTGCGGGCAATCCCGTCAATTTCGGTCTTGCTGGCGAAGGTGACCAGGGACGACTGGTTGTGCAGCCGCGCTACATCTATTTCATTCCGGCGATTCCGGTCGGCGCAATCAGCGAGGAGCGGGTGGCCACGCTCCAGAACATTGGACGGGTGCCGATGGACGTGCTGGAAATCGGTCCAGCGGTCGAGCCACCCACCATCTCGTTCGTGCTTTCGGGCGGCACCTGTCCCACTCCCCCGTTCTCGCTCGCGGCTTCGGATACGTGCACGGTCCTCTTTACATTCGTGCCCTCGGCAGAGGGTGAGGTCGAGTTGGACGTGCGTTTCAAAAATAGCGTGTCGAGTCCTGAAACCGTGACGCTCCGGGGCGAAGGTCTTCCGGGCAGCGACACCCTCTTCGCGGACGGCTTCGAAGGCCTCGACGGCATTTGACGCAGGGAAATGATGTCAGCGGCAATTGCCGGCAGGCGGGATTGGGACTTGCGGATGCCGGTGTCGCGATCGGGTGAGCTGCGTGATCGAGGGTGAGGAACCCGGCCAGGGTTCGTCACTCGCCGCTTTCCGGGGCCAGGCGTGTGCGACTATCGGCGCTGGCAATCAACGGCCGGATGCCCGCCCATTGCGGCAAACAGGATCTGTTGAAAAAGGGCCCGGGTTCACCTGCTGGTGAGCAGGCATTCGATCGGTCAGGCGCTCGTCGCGGCTGCCAGCGTCATCAGGACAGAGATCGAGTCGCGACGGAGACTTCGCCTCTATGCCCAAGCGGCAATCCTGTGCTGGGCGTCGTGCCGGCTGCCCGTGGCGCTCGCCCAGGAGCTTGATCCGGCGACCTGGCAGGCCCAGCTGGGCCGGGTGCAGGCGGCGGCGACCACGGACAATCTTGGCAGGTACCCGGAGCGGGCACGTGACCCACACGTAGGCCGACGTCGCCATTCGCCCTTCCACCTTTGTCCCGGTAGAAGGGACGACCGTCACGTCAGGTGGGACCGAAGGTCTTGGTCGCGTTCTTGTCGCGCTTTTCCGCCCGCTTTTCCTTCATGGTCTTCGCCGGCTTCTTCTTTTCCTGCTTTTTCTGGTTCAGGCCCTTGGCCATTGGAGCTCCCTTTGCGCCTGGGCGCGTGTCTGCGGTTGCGGTGGATGCAGGCAGTATGCGCCGGATCCGGTTCTCGTGCGGCTCCGTGGTCGGCTTAGGTTCAAGGAGATTCCCCGCTGGCGGCGGCAAGCTTCCGTCGTCGCCGGTGTCCCGCTCCCTGCCGCGGACCACGGGCTGCGACGCAGCTCCTCCGCTGAACCTGCACTTCGATTGGCGCCACGCCGCACTCCCAAGGTGGTGGCATTAGACTCTGCTTCCCGCGGAACGGGTGGATCGACATTTCCGTGCCCTCGGGTCGTGAGAATGCCCACAGCCTGATCGTCGTCGCTTGCCGGACCTGGGCGACACGCGTTCTCCTTCCCACCGCCATTTGCCCGGAAGCGCCATGACGCCCAGTTCAACGATCTACAAGGTGGAGTTGCAGGTCACCGACATGGACAGGCACTACTACGCCCTCCATACGCTCACGATGGCGCAGCATCCCTCAGAAACGCCCGCGCGATTGATGACGCGGCTGATCGCCTTTGCCTTGTTCGCCGATGAGCGGCTGGAGTTCGGGCGCGGCTTGAGCAACGAAGAAGACGCGGACCTGTGGCAGCGCGATTACACCGACCACATCCAGCGCTGGATTTTCGTCGGGCAGCCGGACGAGAGCCGCATTCGCAAGGCCTGCGCGCGATCCGGGCAAGTCGTGGTGGTCAACTACGGCGGCAACGGCTCGGATATCTGGTGGAGCAGGATCGAGTCGGGCCTCTCGCGCCACCGCAACCTGACTGTGATCGATCTGGCCCCTGACGATGTGACCGCTGCGATGGGGCTGCTCCAGCGCAGCATGCGCCTGACCGCCATGATCCAGGACGGCGAGCTGCAGCTGATGAGCGACCAGGCCAACGTGGCGATGACACCCCGGTTCCGCATGCGCGCCGCCGACTGATCCGGCGGCACGTCCTGGCTTGGGATTACGCCGGGCGGTAGCCCTCGGCGGGAATGGTGTTGATCATCCAGGGCACCCCAAACCTGTCGACCAGCGAGCCGAAGCCCGGCGACCAGAAGGTCGCTGCGAAGGGCATGATCTGGCGGCCCCCGTCGGACAGTTCGTTGAACCAGCGTTGTGCTTCGGCGATGTCATCGGTGTGCAGGGTGACGTCGAAGCCATTCTTCGGTTTGTCGATGTTCGCCGCCCAGTCGACGTCCATGTCAGCGCCCATCAGCGCCTGATCGCCGACTTCCAGCCAGCAATGCATCAGCCACGTCCGGTACTTCTCGTCGGTGATCGGCATGTCCGGCGGGGCGTCGCCGTAGGGAATGGCGGCGGTGATGCGGCCGCCGAGCACCTTCGCATAGAACTCGAAGGCGTCGTGGCATTGGCCGCGGAAACTGAGGCTGGTCACGATTTTCATGGTGTCGTCTCCATTTTCTTGCGCCGGCACCGTTCGGCGACGGCGGCTGGGGTGGATGGTGGGCTGACCCGGTTCGAGGTCATCAGTCGGGCAACAACCGCAGGATCGGTGGCAGGACGGACGCAGCGCCTCGGCTGGCTTCAGCTGCGGATCGCCGCTTCCATCCGGGCGATGTCCATCCTGCGCAGGGTCTTCATTGCGGCAGATGGGCGGCGGGCGATGTCGCGATCACTCCCGGTACGGTCAGCACGTCGCCTTCCCTGCCGGAGGGATAGGCGTCGGGCACCCGCGTCATGCGGAAAGAACTGTCCGGAAAAGTCCGTGCGTGGAGGCGGGCCGCATCAAGTGCGTCCTGCTTGAACCACAGGTCTTTCAAGTTCCCGGGGATCATCATCGTTCTCCGTGTTCGCTGCACATTGCCGATGGCTGGTCGCCTCGTGTCCTGCA
>CAZYHP010000023.1:0-31351 GCA_964647135.1 uncultured Rhodanobacteraceae bacterium | reverse complement strand
GCAGCTCATCCAGGCGCAGCCTGCCGATGGCGACGCGCTGCAAGCCCGTGACGGCGTTCCCGGTCGCCGCGAACATTCGCCGCACCTGGTGATAGCGCCCTTCGCTCAGGGTCAGGCGCGCATGGCGCGGACCCAGCACTTCCAGCGCCGCCGGCGCCAGCGGCGTGGTTTCTCCGTCCAGCAGCAGCGTTCCGGCCGCAAACAGGTCGCCCTCATCGCCACGCAGGTCTTCCGCCAGATGGACTTCGTATACCTTCTCGATGGCGGACTTCGGCGAAATGATCCGGTGCAGCAGCTTGCCGTCATCGGTGAACAACAAGAGCCCGCTGGTGTCGCGATCCAGCCGGCCGACACTCGACAGCACCGGCTGCCGCAAACGGAAGCGCGGCGGCATCAGGTCATACACCAGCCGTCCGGCATCGCGCGTCGAACAGGTGTAGCCCGTCGGCTTGTTCAGTGCGAGCAGCAACCCCTGCGGCGGATCTAGCGGCTCGCCGTCGATGCGGATACGTTCGTGCGCCACCTGGTCATCGCTGTACAGCACCTCGCCATCGGCATCCGTAATCCGCCCTTCGCGGAACAGGCCCATGACCTGCTTGCGGCTGCCATAGCCCAGGTTGGCGATCAGCTTGACCAGTTTCATGCGTTGCGGTGTTGCGGCGGATGCAGGACCACGGAGTGTACGCCACAACCAAGGCGTGAGCCGCTACACGAACTTACGACTCACCCAGATCGCCATTGGCCATGTATTGGCACGGCCCCCGACTGCAGCGTCGCACCGGTGCGCTGGCTGTCGATGAGCCTGCGCAACAGGTCATACTGGAACCACGGGCTGACGCCCGGTGCCTACGCCCGACAGCTGGCCAAGTTAGCTACAGTGAATCCGGACTCCAAACCCGACCACTACTGAGAGCGGAGGGACGTCGCGGCAAGGTACGGATCGCGGCCGCCGCGCTGCCGGTGATCGCCGACGCGCTCAGCCTGGAGATCGAGGCATTGATCGGCACGCCCGCCCGCCGCCGACCGGCAGGCGGCAAGCGCGGCCCGAAGCCGAGAATCCAGCAGCAGCTCGAACAGCTCAGCAAACTCCCCAAGGCCAAGCAACGCGCCGTCGAACAGATCCTCGAATCGGTGCTGTCACGCCTGACCGGCACGGCCGGCGCGCTGACGAAACGCTCCGCATCAGCGGGGCGGGGGGAGTGCTTCGCGACTGAATATCTTCGCGGCTAGAAATCTATGAACGGGAACGTCTTGCGAAAGCGTTCTTCGATCTGCGGCCGACTGGCCAAGGCGGCAAGCGCTGCTTCGGGCGCGATGGGCCATTCGTAGCGCGCATTGCCACGCTTCAGTGCAATGCCATAGAGCGCATTGGTGTCTTCGTCCGTATGCCTCCAGCTCGGCACAAACCCCAATGGCTTATATATACCGGCAAGTACCCCCTTGTACTCCATCAGATCGAATAGATATCCCGGCGCCTCACCAGCTTCCAACTCGCCGATGATGTGATAGCACCACTCCTTGAGTTCCTCCAGGTCGATCGCCGAACAAAGCAGGCTCGTCAGCACGAACCCGATCGTCTCACTGTTCTCACGACTCAAACCAAGCTCGCTAGCCATCACTATCGCCCCTGTCTCATAGCCTCACCACCCACGTGCCCTGTTTCTCTATGAAACTCTCTCGGAACCAATTGCATACGCCCCGTCTCCTGATGGTGATGCCATGTGTACTCGTCGATCCTCTCAGCGCCCCTGCTGATCTGTCGCAACTGCTCCGGCGTGAAACGGGACGCCGACACCTCTCCTCGCTCGATGGCCTGTCGCAAATTTTGAGTTGCCAATCGCATCTGGCCCGTATAGCTCGCTTTTCGGAACGAATCGACGGACAACCTAGTATCGAACGCGGCAACGTCATCGAAGATCGGAAAGCCGCGTGAGTCGAATACGATCCCGGTATCAGGGTGCGACTGTCCCGCCAGCCGCACGTTCCCCCCGGAAGTAGTCGGAACCGTCGTTGATGTCACGTTGTCAGCGCCATACCTCTCTTCCAACCTGGCTCGAAACGCCTGCGCCGAGTACGGCGCATCGCTTCCCGGCGAAAGCTCGATCTTTAACGAACCATCCGAACCTTCTCGGACAACAAAAGGCTGACCACTATCAGCCGCTCGGCCTGTTGTAGCCTGGCCCGAGCGTTGGCTCGGCAAAGGGAGATCACCGAGCCGCCCCGATCGCGCGATCAACAGGCCGGGCAGAGCCGCTTCCGCGCCGAACCCAGCCAGCGACGCCCAAGCGTGACTGTCGCCCTGTACGATCCTGCGGCCGAACCGCAAGGAGTGACGGAAGGCATTTGCCGTCGCATCGCCGGGCTGGTAGTACACGTACTGCGCCAGCTCGACCGCCCCCTGCACCTGCGGGAAGGTTCTCTTCTCCAGGTCCGTGATGGCTTGCTGGCGCACGTGGTTGAACGTCGGTCCCTCCGGCAAAGCGTTCGCGACAAGATTGCTGGTGGTGTTGAGTCCTCTGAACGGCAGCGAGCCAATCGTGTGGAAACCGCGCAGCAATCCATGCCCGACTCGGCTGAACCAGCCGGTCTCCTTGGACTTGATGGTCTGCTCGTAATACTGGTCCTGACGGTCGAAGAAATCAGCCACGTCTGTCAGGAATCCGACGCGCCCATCCGGGTCGATGTAGACGGTGGGATTGGTCAGGGCGTAAACGAAGCGGTGGAGGCTTAGGGGGCTGAGCGGATCGCCGCGCAGTTCGTCGCGGCTGGTGAAGCGACCGGTGCGGGGGTTGTATTGGCGCGCTTGCGCGTACAGGTCGTCGGTGACCGGGTCCTTGAGGTAGCCGGTAAATCCGATGGGATTCGGATGTGCGGCGCTGGCGTTTTCCTCGTTGCCCCAGGCATCGGTCTGGTAACGGACCTGCACGTTGCCGGCAGCGGCAGTGATGGCGAGCGGGGTGCCCTGCGCATCGTTGTGGTAATGCGAGCGCTCAGCCCCTTGCCTTGTGGTGAGGGCTTGCCGACCCGCGTGTGTGTAGCTGGCCAGGACGTTGCCGAGTGCGTTGGTCTCGGCCTGGAGGTTGAGTCCATCCCAGATGTACAGTCGCCGCTGCCCGTCGGCCTCGCGGGCGGTGCGCTGGCCTTGTGCATCGTATTCGTACACTACGCTGGGCGGCGCGCCGCCCAGTGTCAGGCTCAACAGCCGGTCTTTCGCACTCCACGACTGGGTCCAGGTCTGGGCACCTGATGTCCTTGTGACCTGGCGGCCGGCATTGTCGTATTCGAATGACTCGAGCGGGCCGTGCGTATCCTCGATCTGCCTGAGCTGGCCACGGCTGTCGTGCGTGTACGTCTTTGCCGAGACCACCGCGCCGCCGACGCTGAGCACCTCCGTTTCACGATTGCCCGCACCATCAAGGGTGTAGATCGTCTCGCCTTCGGGTGCGGTCATACGGGTCAGCCGGTCCGCATTGTCGAATCCGTAGGTGATCGTGCGGATCTGCGTACCCTGGACAAGGGTTTCGCTCTGGCGATTGCCGCGGGCGTCGAGTTCGTAGGTGGCGCTGGCAATGACGCCACCCCCTGCAGTATGGGCGATGCGTGTCAAGCGTCCGGCCCCATCGTGGCTGAGCTCGGTTGTGACACCGTTGCCGTGCACGATGCCTTTGAGGCGCCCGGCGGCGCTGGGCTGCACGATGATTCCGCCCTGACCGGGCGGCGTGACCAGCGTGAGCTGGTTCCTGGCGTTGTACGCGTACTGCACGCTTCCATCAGGACCGGTACGCAGCCTCCGGTTGCCCTGATTGTCATAGCTGTAGCTCAGCTCACGCCCATTGCGATCACGCCGGGTCTCCAGCCGGTCCTGCTTGTCGTAGGTGAAGGTGCTGACTTTCGGCTCACTCTTCTGGAACGACTCGGTGATCCGGGTGAGGTTGCCATTGCCATCGTAGGCATAGGTGATGTTAGTCAGGGCGTCAGCAGCAACCGGACTGAAGGATTCGCTGATCCGACGATCCAGGCCATCGTAGTCGGCGGTCACCGTGACGACGTCGGCCTTGATGTGTTGCTCGACATTGCCATTGCCGTCGAGCTGAAAGGTCTCGCTGGCTGCATTGCCAACCGTGGGATAGGTGATGAGCTTCAGCCGGTTGAGCCCGTCGTAGTCGAAAGTGGTGCTGTGTCCATTGGCGTCGGTCTGGCTTGTGCGGTTGTCCGCCAGGTCATACCCGTAAGACGCTCCCACGCCATCCGGTCCTGTCACGCGTTCCAGACGGTTGGCATCGTCGAATTCGAAATTCCATGAATAGGCCGATCCGCCCGGCTTTTGCACGGAGGTACGGTTGCCATTGAGGTCGTAGGCGTACTGGGTGGCGTTCCCTTCGCCATCCTCCTCGATTATCAGCTGGCGACGCTCGTCGAAGGTATAGGTCGTCCTGACGCCATCAGGGTCGGTCGCGGTTTCGACGTCATCGGCAGGCGTGTAAGTGAAGGTTGCGCTTGCATTGCCCGGCCTACGCTCCGCCAAAGTCCGTCCGGCCGCATCGCGATCAAAGAACGTGGTCTGGCCCAGCGCGTCCGACTGGCTGTCGATCCGGCCGGCTGCGTCGTAGGTCGTCGACTGGCGCAGGACGCCATCACGCAGAACGCGCAGAGGACGTAACTCGCCATCGTAGTCCGTGCTGGTGACAATGCCGCGCCTGTCGGTGTGCGTCCGGACGGTGCCGAGATGGTCATAGGTCCAGACCTGGCTCGTGCCAGTCGTGCCGGGATCTGTCTGGGTGACGCGCTGGTCCAGGTCGTTGTAGGTCCAGGTCGTCGTCAACCCGCGCAGATTCGTGTGAGTAATGACGTTGCCGACCAGGTCATGCGTCCAGGCCTCTTCGCCGATTCCGTCCGGCGCGGCCGTCGAGGTCTTCCGGCCAAGTCCGTCGTACGTATGTGTCGTAACGTAGCTCCGGCCGTCGGTCTGTGTCTCCACTTCACCGTGGACGTTATAGGTCCACTCGACCGTGCGATCCAGGGGCCGGGCCTCCCGTTCAACCCGATCCAGTCCGTCATGCTCGTATACCGTGATATTGCCCTGCCCGTCCGTGCGCGTCCTGACTTGTCCGGTGGGCGTGTAGGTCAGAGACTCGACGTGTCCCAGCGCATCGTTTGTTGATTCGAGCCGATTGAGCTCGTCGTACTGGTACGCGATGACGTTGCCGGACGGCACCGTATTGAGGACCGGATTGCCGGCGAGATCGTACTGCGTGGTGGTGACCTGCCCAGCGACCGGGCCACGTTCTTCCACGACGCGACCCATCGCGTCATGGTTGGTGACGTAGGTGTTGCCCAGTGGATCGATCTTCCTGACGACGCGCCCGACCGCGTCGTACACGGTTGTCCAGACATTGCCCGTCGCGTCGGTGCGGGTGACCTCGCGGTTCCGCGCATCGTAGGTGAAAGTGCGTACCTGATCGGGTTCGCCGGCACCCAGGCTCGACCGTTCTTCGAGCCTGTTTCCCACGTTGTCGTAGGCGTAGGTAACAAGCTTGCCCAACGGCCATTGGACCTCCGTCGGCCGATCGAAGTCATCGTAATTTGTCCGGACTTCGCGGCCCAGGGAATCTGTTTTCACCTCGACGTTGCCGTGATTGTCCGGCTGGAAACCAGTCGTCACCCATCCGCCGTCAAGGGACCGCCGCTCCAGGGTTCGGTGGTAAAGGGGATGTTGGTATTCCCATTCGGTTGTTCTGGCCTGAACACCCTCTCCAACGGTCTGGCTCAGAATGTGACCCGTCTTGTCGTAGCTCCAGGTGGTGACCAGTCCTTCCGGCTCCACGCTGCGCTCACGCCGGTCACCCGCGTCGTATTCATATGTCCTGATCCGCCCGCCGAAGTCTTCCTCGTAGGTCAGGTTTCCGTGCGCGTCATAGCGCAGCTCGCGCTCGTCATTTTTCGCGTTGCGGATGAGGATCGGCCTGCCCTGCTTGTCGTGGACCGTGACGGTCGCACGCTCGAGCGCATCGATCTCCGTCTTCGTATCTGCCGCATCGGCATAGACGATGCGCCGAATGCCTTGGCCAGCCGCAGTCGATGGCTCCCGGATCTCGACGGGCCGGTCGAGATCGTCGTACCCGGTTTCCGTTGTATGGCCTTCTTCGTCGGTTTCCGAGGTCTGCCTTCCCCTGACGTCATGCCGTAGCCGGCGTATCGACCCATCAGGGTGGGTCACCGTGCTGACCAGACCCCAACTGTCCTGATCGAAGACCGTCGTGCGACCATTGCCGTCGGTTGACGACGCCAGATCGCCATTGGCCTTGAACGTCCAGGATTCGGCGAGCGTGCTGCGCTGGCGGCTGGTCCGGTTGCCGACAGAGTCGTAGCCGAACGTGGTAGGAACGCCGCGGTGATCAACCTCGGTGTGGACACGATTCTTGATGCCCGGTACGGAGAAGAATTCCGGCCACACGTAGCTCCAGGTCCTGCCGATCGTCTTGCCACGTCCGGACACCTGCTCGCTGGTCCGGTTGCCGTGTTCGTCGTAAGTCCATGTTGTGGTGACACCTTCGGCATCCGTGATTTGTGAAGGTTGCCTGGCTGCAACATTCCAATCGGTTGTTGTCGTTCCGATGGCATCGGACACACTGATGGCCGCGCCATAACCGTTGAGCGTGTGCGCCGCGGTCAGATTTCGGCCATTCGTCACCGTCGTCACAACCGGCGCCTGCAATCCTCGCGTGCCGTCGTAGGAGAACAGCCATCGCCCGTTGTCCGGCTCGGTCAGGCGCTCAACCCGTTGCTCTGGAATCAGCCACGCCTGGTCCTCATGATTGACCCCGGACCATCCGAGGGCGTAGGAATAAACCCGGGAGGCTCCATTCACCTCATTGGTTGCACTGACCAGGCGCCAGCCCAGGCGGTAGTCACGAGGCTGACCGCCCGGGCCTGCTGCAGTGATCGAACCGTAGTCCTCGTAGGCATAGCGCTCCTGTCTGCTGGGCGTACCCGTGCGCGTGACGAGCACAAGATTGCCGTGACTGTCGTGCTCGTACTCCACACGCAGCCCGCCAGGACCGACCACCGACGCCAATGCGACCATCGGCTGCCCTTGATCGGTGGTCAGCTGGCGATGGGTAAAGGTCAGTGTCCGACCGTTCGCATCCGTCGCGCTTACGACAGGCCAGGACCGCCCCACCTGCGTACGCGTCAGCGTGAGGCGGTTGCCGTTGGTGTCCTCGATGAAGTCGAGAAGCTGACCGCGATGGCTGGGCGATCCGTAGTGATGACGCGTTCCGTCCTTGCCGTAGAAGTCGGCACTTCCATCGGCCTGCACGATCAGGCTGCCATGGTGACCCAGCAGTGCACGATAGATATGCACGCCGCCGTCGCCGACATGATCGAAGGCGAAGCGCATACCGCCGCCTTCACTGCCTGTCACGACAATCTCGTCGCACGGAGTGCGGATCAGCTGCGAATCGTAGTTCAGGCTCCAGCCGAGGCCGGCACCAGCGGATTCATCACCGTTGTGACTGGCATAGGTCCGTGTCACTTCCAGCTGTGGCCCGCGGCCTGGAAGATGCAGGTCCTGCTGGCTGATCACCGCATGCCCGTCGAACAGGTCCACGCCCTTGATGAAACTATGGGCGAGGGTCAATGTCTCGCGACGCTCCGGCTGGTGGACAAGCGTGCCGGTCTCTGTTTCCGAATCACCTGTCGTGGGTGCGTTGGCTTCCAGTTCGAACTGGAAGTCGCCAAACGGAAGATCTCCGGGCCGGATATCAACCTCATGGACACCGGCTTCCAGCAGTTCGCCGTCCAGGGGCATGAACATGGATGCCGCACCGATCGGCTGCCCATCCATCAACGGTGTGAAGGACAACCGCACTTCGGCGGCCTGCGTAAGGAGAAAGGCGAATCGGGCGCCCGCAGCGCAGACGCGCTGGTTCGAGACATCCACCTCATGCTTGAGGACCACCGTCTGCGGCGATTGCATGACCAGCGTCGCCAGGTGGCCTTGAGAGCCGAAGTAGCCATCCGCCGTAGCGCCGTAGTACGCGCCATAGCCGCCGATGACGTCACCGCCAAATGGAATCGGTACCGGTTCCGCCTCGATCCGGTACGGCGTTCCCTCGTTGATGGCGAATTCGGCCCGATGGCTTACCAAGGTGTCGATCGGTGTTCCGCGTGCAATGTAAACCCCACCCTCACCGGCCGAATGCAGCGACACCGTTTCCGTAACGGTATCGTCCCCAGCCAGCCACCGCAGGCGAGCCGGCCCACTCAGATAGGTATCCGGTTCGATCTTCGTGCGGATCCAGAATGGCTCGGCTGTCGTCGAAACCGCGCTCAACGGCACCGGTGTTGGATCAGCGCCCAGAAGTGTAGCCCGCACGCCGAATACGGGCTCGAAGGGGAAGGTGCCGCTGTAACTTTGAGTCACGACGTTAACCCAGCCCATGACCCGCGCCGGTTCCGGTCCCATCAGGACGTTGTATTCGAAGATTCCGGGCTCCACTGCAATCAGAGGCGAAGCCTGCGCACCATCCGTCAGCTCGAACTGGACCGACAGCTCCGTCAGCGGTGAGATATCGCGGATGGGTCCATCGCCGTCGTCTCGGGTTACCGCTATCAGCCGGCGTGGTACGGGCAACCACTGACCGGGCGGCGCAGCTTCAATCGAATTTCCGAACAGAATGCTGTTCTGACCGTTGGGATACAGGACGTCGTGCACGATGTGGCCGAACAAGTAAAACAGTTCATTCCGGATCGAGCAGTCCCCATTCAGGTCTCCCCGCAGTCGAATGCTGTCCGTCAGGTCCGTGACGCCGGGTGCCGATACCGTCAGCGAAATGCTGGAACCCATAACGTTGCCCGGCACAATGTGAAATGACTTGCCAAGCGGACCGGTGGTCGTCGCCAGGGTGGGCGGAGCGCAAGGATCGCCGGTCAGGGAAATGCGGCCCACCGGGCAAGCGCCTGTTTCGAACACACCTGGAGGAATCGCGTCCTCGAGATCCGGATTCGGGCAGCTGGGGTGGGTGGGCGGTGTCCAGTCGGTGGTGACTGTCAGGGGCAAGTTGGCGATCGGGTTGTCGAACTCGTCGACAGCCTCGACAACATAGTCCAGATATCCCAGGCCTGCTGTCCACCAGACTTCCGGCTCGAGCGGTGGCTCTGCCGGTGGAATCGTATATAGGCGCCGCAGGAAGCGAAGGCGCTGCGGTGGTCCAGGGCGTGCATAGGCGCGATAGGCCTCGCCGGAGTCAACCCTGCCCAGTCGCGACTGGGCCGACACCTCCACCTCGTTGTAACCGACACGTTGCGGATGCGTGGCGTCGGGGTCGTTGAGATACGACCCGAGTTCAAAGCGCTCGCCCAGACGCAGCCTGACAACGGCCGTGCCCGCCCGATCCGTGGTCACCTCGAGCTGCTCGCCGTCACCTTCGTCGTGCAGCAGCGTGCCGCTGCCGGATGTAACCCGGAACTGAATTATTGCCCCTGCGATCGGACGACCTTCAGCATCTAGCAGCCGTGCAAGCAATGGCTTTTCCAGCACTTGCCCTGCGGTACCGGTCTGATCCTGCGAGTCAGCTGAGAGTGCGAGATGGGTCCCGGCTTGGGGATCGGTGTTGGGCGGTGTGGAATACGGATCAACCAGCAGGTCGGCCAGGTCTTCCAGGTACCAGTACTCGGGGGGAAGGACCGTAATGCCGCCGGCGAGACCGCCGGACACGAAGTAACCCACCGCGCCAGCGCCATCACGCGCGCGCCAGACCGAGCCGCGCCAATGGTCTAGCACGAGTTCGCGCTCGGGCATCAGGACTTCATGGCCCTCGACGAGCAAAGCCTGGACGGTGGCGAGCACTGAGGGTGGATGGTCCAGCGTGGGCAGGATCGCGGTGCCGTCAGGACCCCAGAGCGTGTGCAGGACCATATTCTGCTCCGTCGCGAGGGCCAGGCCCTGGTCGGCGGACAGCGCGGCGGTCGCCCACTGCTGTTCAATAATCGCCTGTTCCAGAAAAGAGCCCTGCGCGGCAAGCAGTTCAAGCCAATCGCGCTCAGCGGTGGGATCCGGCGTGTCCAGTACGGGATCGACGAGGCGGGCAGCAGCGTCCAGACCGACGCCATCAAAGGCGATGGACAAGGGAATGTCGCCGGCACGCTCGACCTTGAGCTGGGTCAGTGCGAACGCCAGCGATGGCAGCGGCTGCACGGCAGTGACCCCGAAGAGGTCGGCCAGCTCGCGCTGATCGCGGTCCCAGGCGGCGATGTAGCGCCGCGCCAGGTTGGCCAGCACGCGACCGGCCAGGGTTTCGTCCTGGCTTGGCTGGACTTCGCTTTCGTTCTCAGGCGCGGCGGCGGCGCCATTCGGGCCGGCGACGATCGCGGCGACGGCCCCGCTGACCAGGCGTTGTTCCGCGACATAGGATGCCGAGCGGGTGGTGACTTCGACCTGGAGCGTGTGCACGACGCCCAGCGGCAGGGGGTCCCCGACCACGCGCAACTGGCCGTCGATCTGTATGCGCGGGCGTACGTGAACGAGGTAGGCCGGGGTCGCGGCCAGGCTGCCATAGGCACTGACCGTGGCCTGGTCCTCAAGCGTGGCCGGCTGGTAAGTGAGCGTGAGTCGGCCCTGCGTGGCCTCCGCCAGCGGAACATCGACCCTGAGCAGCGGGGCGACGGCCGGCGGCTCACCGAGCACGCGCACGGTGAGAAGGCCATGGTCCTCGTCTGGAAGGTCTGGCGATTCCTCGCGCACCGTGAGCACGCCCATCGGCAGGCTGGCCGGCAGCAGGTCAAGCGGCTGGTCAGGAGGCACGACGGCGCGCAGTTGATCAACATAGTCTCCCTGCCCGGCAAGGTGCGCCTCGATGGCGGCGCGCAGAGCGGCAAGTGGACTGAGCGCCTGCGGCGCACTGAGGTGCTGCTGGATCAGCGTCGGGATAGCGAGCCCGGCGGCGGCCGGCGCACCGGAGGCCTGACGGGCAACAATGTGACGTTTGATCGCGGGTGCGAACGGCAGCCAGGCCGGGCCCGTGGATTCGATGGCGGCGCCGCGCACGTTGCTGTACGGGACGCGTGCACTGACCCAGACCTGATCCAGTTCGATCTGACGGATGCTGCCGCCCTGGCTGCGTGGACGGTGCGGAACGCCGGCACGGTTGAGCGCGCGCACGATGGCAGACGGCTGAGTCAGGCCAAGGCTGGCGCCGACGTCCTCGATGTCGACCAGGGCAGTTCCGGCGACGAATCGCGCAGGCACACTGGATGCCCGGAGCAGCGCCACCAGCAGCGCGGCCTGGTCGGCGTCGTTCCCGGCGCGGCTTCTCAATGTTCCTAATGGCCCTTTTTGCGATCCGACGTACCATTCGGTCTGGACCTGGGTGCGCACGAAGTCGGCGATGCGCGTGTACTCGAAATCGAGATCCCGCGCCTGCGCGATGATCGCCGGGTGCAGCGGTGCGGCGTCGGTGCCGGTCAGGTCGTCAGGATCGAAGCCGGTGGCGTCGGGATCGAGATAGCTGGGCACGATACCCGGGCCCTCTGTGGGCGGCGGAGCCGCAAGAGCCAGGCGACGAAGCGGCAGCGGTCGGGCGCCAAGGGTTGACCGGGTGTCTGGCGCGTCCAGACGGTCGAGGACGTCGCGCAATGTCTGGACAGCGGCGCGTTTGGCGGAGGCACTGTCGGATGCCAACTGTTCGGCTGCGCTGTCGAGCTCACTGCGCAGTGCGGACAGCCGCTGTCGGGCGAACTTCCAGCGCTGGGGCGCGGATTGACCGAGGCGGCGGGTGTCGAGGAAAGCACCGGTCTCGGCTAGCGACGCTTCGGCCAGATGCAGTTGCGCACGCAACGCCTCGACGGTATGGCGGGCGGGCGCAGTGCCTGTGTCGAGTTGTGCACGAAGCTGATGCGCGACCGACTCCACCCGCGTACCAACGGCGCGCTTGGCACCAGCGACGACGGAACGACGGGCGGCCTGCTCGTCCGCGTCATGCGGGGCAGCGCGAAAGTGCGCATCATCGCCGGCAATAAGCGCCTGGACCCAGGCGCGGCGGGCTTCTCGGCCATTCTCTTCAGAAGACGGTGGGATCGCGTTTGAATTCGGCTCTGCCGTGGCCAAGGGGCCGGTCACACCGGCGATAACTGCCAGCACTGCGGCGGCGAGGAAGGCTGTGGATAAGCCCGCGCGACGTGCCGGACGGCTATGGGACAGGGCCATCACACACCTCCCCGGGTCAGACGATTCTGGCCGTCAACAGCGGGGATTCGTCGCGTGTCGATCATGTCGGTAGCGAATCGCTTCGTTCCAGGAGTTGGCGGTGGCTCTGGTTTCTGCGCTACACCGAATCGTGGCGCCGGACACGGGCCGGGATCGAATCCGTTGCGGAAGAGAAGGTCACGGCGCTCGAAATCGTGCGCAAACAGGCGGTCCAGGTCGACACACAGACGCACGGCGTCCAGCTCGGCCAGCAGGTCGGCGGCATTCCAGGCGCGAACATGGAAGCGGTGCCACCATTCCTGGCGAAGGTGCAGGGCCAGTTCGTACGTGCCTGCCACCGCGCCGGGGGCCATGGACTGCCAGTCGCCACCGTCCGCACGCAGCTCGACAAGGTCAGGCATGACCGGCGCGCCGGTGAGCCCAACGACGACCGTGAAGCGCCCGGGCACGGTGCTGCCGGGTTCGGGTTGCAGCCAGTGCAACTGCGCGACCTGGTTGTCAGCGACCTGCACCACCGCAGTGGCCAGCAGCAGCCAGGGCCGCACTGGGCCGGACTCCGCCTGCACGTGCAGCTCCACGAGCAGACTACCGACCGGCCAGCTGGCGGCCGCGAACAGGAACGGCGCACTATCAGTCTGGCCCATGGCGATCTCGCGCGTCCACAGTTCCTCGGCGAGCGTGGCGCCCTCGTTACGAAGGCGCAGTCGCACCTGCATCGGCCCGGAATCGGCGTTACCGGTGTTGGTGATGTGCCAGATACCGGCAACCGGGTCGTCGGGCGCGACGGCGGCGGGCAGGTCGTCGATGCGCCCGGCGAATTTCGCGTCGCCCGGCTGGACGCGTTGCACTGAAACGACGGCACTGGTGCCTACGTTGCCAGCGCCATCAACCGCCCATGCCGTAATCGTGTTGTCGCCGAGGACCAGAGGCACCGCCGCGAAAGTGGCATGACCGTCGGCGTCAGACGTCAGCTGCGCCTGATAGGCGCCGGCCTGGAGATGCACGGCGACGTGCGGCTCGCTCCGCACCAGTACGGCGACCTGCGGATCAGTGATCTGCGCGCCGTCAGCCGGATCGAGGATGTCGGTATACGGCGCCGTGAAGTCCAGCGTGAATGCAACGACGGCCGACGCCGACTGGCCGAGTGTGTCGGCCGCGTGCACGGTGAGTACGTGCGCGCCTTCGCCGTCAACCGGCGTGCCGCTGGTGAAGGACTGGCCGTCCAGCAGGATCTCGACGCTGTCCAGATGCGCGTCGGCAACCTGGATTTCCGGAACCACCGGCTGGTTGAACAGCGCGCCGTCCTTGACACCGGTGACGGTGATTACAGGCGGCATCGTGTCGATGGCGATGGCGTGGTCGGCGCTGTGACCGACGTTGCCGGCGCCGTCGCTGGCGCGTACACGCGCGACGTGTGCGCCGTCCTCGCCCGCCAGATCACCGCCAAAGCCGTCGGTTGGATCCACCAGCGCAGCAAGCGGCATCCACGGGCCATCGTCGAGTTGAGCCTCGACGACATCGAGTCCACTGAGCGCGTCCTGCACGGTCGCGAGGACGGCGAGCGGCGACCCGACCACCGCGCCCGGCCCCGGTTGCAGCAGTTGCACCTGCGGCGGATCGACATCGACGACGGCGATCTTCGCCTGGTCGAGCGGGACCCAGGCGGATGTGCCGCCGACGTCGTCCAGTTCGGCTTCGAGGCTGAGGCGATAAGCCTGCACGGGCAGCGCGGCGGTGTCGAACGCGAACGGTGCGACATCCGGCGTGCCCGGTGCCAGGTCGATGGTTCCGGCCTGCACGGCGACTTCCATGCCATCCGTGCCGCGCAGCAGGCGCAGGCGTACGGGCAGGTCGTGGAGCGGCACGTTGCCGTCGATATGGAGGACGCGGCTGCCGGAGATGGGCTGGCCGTGTGAGACCGTCTCGGCGTCGAGGGTCAGGGCGCCTTGGACCGTTCCGATACCGCCCTCGATGCGATACACGGTGAGCACACTAAGCGTACCAACATTGCCGGCGCGATCCATCGCGTAGGCGGACAGCAAATTGGCGCCGACAGCCAACGGCACGCTGTCGAAAGCAAAAGTGCCGTCACCCGCGGCGGTCGTCTGGAACAAGTCGCCACCCACTTCCAGCGTCACCTCGGCCTGTGGCTCGGTGAAGCCGAGCACGTCGACCTGCGCGGTACCAACAGTGGCATCGTCGGCCGGATAGGTAAACAACACCGTCGGCGCCGTCAGGTCAATGTTGAAGGCAACCTCGCCGTTGCTGCGATTGCCGGCCTGATCGACGGCGGTGACGAACAGACGTTGCGCCCCCTCGTCCGCCACCGGCGTACCGCTGTCAAAAGCCTCACCATTGAGCACGACGTGGCTGCCCGCCAGGTGGGCGTCACTGATGGCGACGGTGGGCGAAACACTGTGGTTGTAGATTCCACCGTGTTCGACGCCAGCGATGACGATCAGCGGCGCAGTCGCATCAACGACGACGGTAACAGGTTGGGACAACGCCTGGTTGCCAGCGGCGTCCTCGGCCATGGCCTGGAGCAGAACAGTGCCGTCGGCCAATCCGGAGAGGTGGCGCAGGTACTGGCCCGGCGCCTGGATGCCCTGGCCGAGGTTGAGCCAAGGCCCATCGTTGGCACGCAGCCGCACTGCAGCGAGCGCCGAATGGCTGTCGAACGCCCGCACATCCACGTCAAAGGCGCCGGTTGTCATGTCACCGCTGGCCGGCGCCTGGATGGCAACCGTGGGTGGCGTGGCGTCGACAGTGGCGAAGCTCCCCAGCGCCAGGCGTTGCGCCGGCACCGTGTCGGTGCGGTCGAGCATCGCCAGGTACTGTCCCTGGCGCAGGGCGGCCGCGGGCACAGACAGGCTGCCCTGCCAGGTCTGACCGGCAGCCAGGTCGATCTGCACGCTCGCCTGTGCAACCGGCGCGCCGAGGTCCGCGGGCCGCAGTTGAATGTGCAGCGGCAAGGCAAGCAGATCGTCGCCGCCGCGATTTTCTACGGTATAGGCGATGGAGAGCGCGTCGCCCAGCGGTACCGCATGCGCGGGCAGTACCAGCATGCCGACCAGGCCTGCGCCCCCCGCGGCCGGCAGCACTTGTACGCCGGCGGCCGCCTGGGTGAGAAGCGTGGTGTCGCGCAGTTCGGCGACGATCTGGTAAAGGCCCGGCGCGAGACCGGCCCCAGCGAAACTGTAGTCGCGCACAACCCTGTCGCCGGGAAGCAGGCTGCCGAGTGCATGGTGCTGGCTGGCCTGCTCGTTTCCGGATTCGTCAAGAAGGCGCAGGTGCAGCGCCACATCCACAAGCATGCGGTTGCCGGCGAGGTAGTCGATGCCGATGTCGCCGCTCAGGCCGCCGCCTGCCGGCACCTCGGCCTGGTCGGGGCTGACATCCATTGCCACTGTGGCCATGCTGCGCACGACGACCAGACGCTCGGCCTCGCGCACCAGCGCACCGGATGCGTTGCGAAGGCGGGCCTGCACGCGGTACTCGCCGGCGAAGACCTGAGCGCTGGACCAGTCGAGCGGCAGTGCCGCGCGCTGGCCGGGTGTCAGATGCACGGCGATATCTCCCAGCTCGGTGACCAGGTAGCCTTGCGAATCGAGCAGGCGCACGTCCAGACGGCCGTGGAACGGCGTCGCGACGGCAATCGCTGCGGCTGTGCCGGTGAGGCGTTCGCCGGGTGGGAGGCTGCTGTGCGACAGGTCAAGCGCGAGTTCGGGCTGGTCGTCGCGCGCCGCCAGCAGAACAGTCACGGACTGATTGTTGCCCTCGTTGACCTCGACGACGAGGTTGGCTGGGTCGGCTGTTCCCGTTATGCGGTATTCCCCGGGCTGCGTCGTTGCCGGCACTGTCAGGGCAATCTCGGCGAAGGCGCTGGCGGAAATGGCCGGCACCTCATGCTCCGACGCGTACACAACCTGTCCATCCGGTGCATTGACAACGATTCGCACCTGCGACGGAGGTGCGGACGCCGGTCCGACGTTGCGCACGCGCGCCAGCAGCTGGGCACCCTGTCCTACTGGCGTAATCGCAGGCACGGCGCGCAGGTCGCCGTCGAGGATGGCGAGGTCGGGCCGGTTCGCCAACGGCACAATGACATCTACGGGCACCGACTGGCCAGCGCTGCCGCCACCTGGTCGCTGCGCATACGCGCTGAGACGATTCAGGCCGGCGGGCAATGGGACAGGGCCGGTGATGAACAGTCCGGCGGGCGCAACAATCCGGTCCGCAGGCCAATGCGAGAGCTGTACTTCGCCATTGGCCAGCCAGAATGGCCAGGCATCGTCGCCTGGCATGGGGCGCCGCTCGACAATGTCAAGCGACGGCCAGTGCCGGATGACCATCTCTGCATCGTTCAGAACGTAGAGGAAACGGCTGCCGTCCGCACTGAGACCCACCCGGGTTTGCGCGCCGACTTCGAGCAGTACGCGCTCCACGGCCAGCGTTGCAAGATCGATACGATGGACACCGAAGCCCGCGCCGATATCGCCGGCTACCAGAATGGCTGGCTCGTCGCGCAGGAAGAAGGGATCGCCATTGGCGATGATGCCAGGCACCTGGATGTGCGCGGTGCTGACATCGCCGATGGCGAGCTGGTCGTAAGTGGTAAAAGCGAATCGGCTGCCGTCAGCACTCCAGCTGACGATCGACAGATAGGGGTCCACCAACGCGCCGCTATCGACGGGGGTCCAGGTGTTGTCGGCGAGGTCGAAGAGCCAGATGCCTCGAATCCATTCGCCATCGACGTCCCGTCCGGCGTCGATAAGGACGGTGCCGCCATCCGGCGACAGGCTGGCCGCATGGATCCAATTGGCTTGCAGCAGCGTCACGCGCTGTGCCGAGATGAGGGAATGGCGGACCAGGCGCGTGCCCGTGCCATCAATAACACAGAGCAGCAGGTTCTCCGCGTCGAGCCATTCGGCCACGTTGCACCCCGGAAAATCGGCGATCACAGCGCTCTCACCACGCTGTCGCAGCTCGATTCGGTCGTCTGACGTAAAGTGCAACAAGTGCCGCCCGTCCGGCGACACGACGAAGCGTTCATACTCGGGCAGGACGTCGTCCTCTCGCCACACTACCGCCTGCGTGGACGCCAGCGCTTGGCCGTCGCGCAGGATGCTGACCTGCGCGCCGGGCTCGGCCCAGCCGCTGACCACAGTGGATGTACCGGCCAGCTCGACGGTGCTGCCGCCCAGTCCGGGATGCAGAATGTGCGTGACCGTGGGCGCCTGGCTGACATACGGCACACCGGATGCCTCGTTGGACGCCGGACCGGTGTTGCCCGGCGCATCCAGCGCGCGTACCAGGTAAAAGTAGCGGCGGCCGTTGACCAGGCCGGTGTCGCGATATGTCGTACCGGTGACATTGGCAATGGGCTGGTGAGGCCCGCCCGCGAGTTCCGACCGGAATACCCGGTAGCCAACCGGTGCGTCGCCAGCGCCCGGCTGCCAGGTCAGATCGAGCGCGCCCCCGCCTTCCACCGCAGTCACGGCGAGATCGACCGGAGCGGCAATGCCGATGTCCTGGATCACGACGACTTCGA
This sequence comes from uncultured Rhodanobacteraceae bacterium, assembly GCA_964647135.1. Taxonomy (GTDB): domain Bacteria; phylum Pseudomonadota; class Gammaproteobacteria; order Xanthomonadales; family UBA2363; genus Pseudofulvimonas. The sequence goes on along the minus strand of CAZYHP010000023.1, from coordinate 13,595 downwards.
CGACGTTCGACGGCACGCTGAGATGGCCGGTGTTGTCGCGCACCAGAACATGGTAGCGATAGGTGCCGTTGGCCAATCCGGGGTCGATGTGGCTGCGTGGATCAACAGACGGCACCTCTGACAAGGTTGCGTCGTCTCGCATCAGCACATAGGCCTCGACGTCGTCGGAAACACTCTGCGTCCAGCTCAGGTGCACGTCGGCACCATCGAGGTCAGCCGAGAGTACGACGGGCTCTGGCGGCTGCCAGTCGCCAACGCGCGCCTCGACCGGTTCCGAGCGTCCGCTCTCGAAGCCGAAGGCATTGACCGCCGATACCCGGTACTCATGAGTGCCATCGGGGAGCGTTTCCGCCAGCAGCGTGCCGTCATGCAGAGCGCGCTCGATGATGCGGACCTCGTGCACTTGCAGTGACAGGCCATGATCGACTGCTCCGAGCATCAGGCGCAGCGCATCGCTGCGATACTGCCGCGCCAGGCGTAATGCGAGGGTACCGGGCTGATCCGCCCGCGCCTCACCAAGCCGGATCCAGGCTTCGCCGCTCCATCCGTACAGCGTGGCGATCACAGGCTGCCAGGAGGCACCTGCCGCAGCCTGCAGGTCCACGTCGATGCCGATGACCGACATCGGGGCGGAGTAGGTCTGTTCGACCCAGACCGCTTCCGCGCGGTCGACATGGAACCACTCGTAAGTCTGTGGATCACTGTCGAACAACTGGTTTGCCGGATAGCCATTCGGATTTTCGCCATAGCCGTAGTAGCCGACACCGATTTCGGCGGTCTCAGCATCGGACTGCACGGCGTTCCCATTGCGGAAAACGCGGTAGCCGACGACATCCGGCTCCGCGTTGGCTTGCCAGGCAAGCGTGACCTCATGCCCATCGACATCGACAGTGACGCCGTCAGGCGCGACGGGTGCCTGACCATGGCGCAGAACCAGTGCGGCCGGCTTGCTGCGATGGCCGTCGGCGTCAAGCACGCGCAGGCGCAAGTGGTTGGTGCCCTGCAACAGCGCGACGGCCTCGACGCAGAATTCGCCTTCGTCGCTGGTGGACCCGGCGGGCAGCGACTGCGCGTCGCCGTTGACCTCGCGCTCAAGCTGCACCTCGCCAGGCACTTCGGCGGTTCCGCATACAGAAGTATGCGCATCCTCTGTGGGCGTGTACGGGTAGTTGACACGGGGCGTGTGCACGCGCGCCGATACACTCCGGCCAGCGGACAGGTTGTCCGAGGTGTCAAACGCGAACACCGTGTATTCGTATCGATCATCTTCTCGATCGACATCGATGTAGTTCGTATCGGGCGCGGATACGTCGGCGACAAATTCACTGTCACCACCGATGATGACTCGGCGGGCGATGCGATAACCGGCCAGATCATCAGCTTCCACTGGCTGCCATTCCAGTTGCACGTCGCCACCGTCAACCATCGCCGCGAGGTCTGTCACGGCCTCCGGCGCGGTCCGGTCGCTGTAGCGCACCCGGCGTACAGGCGGGGACGGATCGGTGAGGTTCTCGCTGTCAGTGGCGATGGCACGGATGTCGTAATCGCCATAGGGGAGGGCGCCCGGTGCGAAGGTGGTCTGGTAGGGCAGCGTCATCACCGGCGCACCGATGGCGATCCAGGCGCCGCCCGTGACGGCACGCCGCTCAAACTGCACCTGCACGATGTCCTGGTGCTCACTGCGTACGCGCAGGAGAACCGTGTGCTCGAAGATGTGGCCCTCGGCCGGGCGTTCGAACTCGACGGACGGCGGCTGACCCTCGAAACCGACGCTTGCCGGATCCGAAGGCTCGCTGACGTTGCCCGCGAGATCAACGGCGACCACTCGGTAATCGTGCTGACCGTCGGCGACGCCCTCGTCGACCCAGGTGACCTCGGAGATGGCGATCTCCCGCGGATCGCTCAGCGGATCGCCATTGAGCAGCAGACCGCCGCGATAGACGAGATAGCCGACCAGGTCGGCCTCGACGTTGGGCTGCCAGTCGAGGCGTAGATCCACGGTGTTCTCCACGAACGCCGTGAGCCCGACCGGCGCGGCCGGCGGCTGGTTGTCGACCAGCACCTCGACGCTGTCGCTGGCTGCGTTGCCGCTGGTGTCCTCGGCGTGCAGCTCGATACGCACCAGAATTTCCTGATCCAGTGCACGCGTGTCCCAAGTGGTCAGGTGCTCCCCGCGCAATGGCAGGGTGCCCTGCGCCAACTCGATGACGCCGCCGCCGGTCGGCAAGGCGCTGACGCGCATGAGCGCAAAGTCGTCGTCGCTGTGCGCCGTGCCCCAGATTTCCACGTCGCCGCGCACACGCTCCCCCGCAGCAGGACGCAGGAGGCGCGTTTCCGGCGGCGTCGTGTCGATGCGCACCCGCGCGGGGTTGCTTGGCGGCGATTCGTTTCCGGCCTGATCGAGCGCGCTTACGGTGTAGACGCGCTCGCCGTCGGGCACGACGAGGTCGTCGTAGCGCGTGCTGCCAGCAGGCACATCAGCAAGCATCAAACCGTCGCGATACAGACGATAGACATGGAGGTCCGGGATGTCCACGGACTGCCAGTGCAAGCGGGCACCGTCATGGCCGAGGCGGTCGGCCGTCAGCTGCAGTGGCGTGGCGGGTGGCACCGTATCGATGTCGACCGTGGAGATGCGCTCGGTGCGGTTGCCGGCGCGATCCACGGCAGAGACGCGAAGATGGAAGCGGCCCTCGGATGGCAGCGCAGCCAGTTCAGCCAGCAGACCATCCTGCACGATATCTTCGGCTTCGTGCAGCAGGCTCCATTGAGGCGTACCCGCGCCGGCTTCGGCGAGTTCGACGCGCCGGGTGCGAAGGTTGGCGTCGGTGACGGTACCCTCCACACGCACGGGCATGGCGACGAAGCTGCCGTCCTCGGGCTGGTCCATCACAACGACCGGTGGCGTGTTGTCGACCACGACCGGCACCTGCGCCACGCTCTCCCAGCCGGCCTGGTCGGTCACAATGAGGGTGAGCAGATACGACCCGTCTGGCTGCGAAGGCACCCAGTCGAAAAGGTGTTCGCCACTCAGCGAGGTATCAGAATGAGCCAGCACCGTCGCGGCGCCCCCGGACTCCGGGCGCAGCTCAAGACGATAGCCGGCGAAATGCGCGTCCGTGGCACGACCGGTGATCGCCACCGGCCCGCCGACGACTCCGAAATGACTGTCGGTGTCAGGTGCAAGCAATACGGCGACAGGCGGGGTGCGGTCGATGACGAATTCGAACTGCGCCGAGGATGCATTTTCGGCCAGGTCGACGGCATGGACGTCAAGATGGTGCGCGCCTTCGGCCAGATTCAGCAAGTCGGCCAGTGCGAATACGCCGAATTGCGTGCCAGCCCACGGACCGATACCTGCGGATGCCTGCATCTGGATCAGGTACGCCTTCGGATGCGGATCCCCAATGGCAACCTGCAAAGGGCCTTCGCCGCGACTGAAGGCACTTCCTGGCGAGACAAGCTGCAACCCGGGACTGACACGATCCACGGTGACGGCCATTCGGACGGACTGCACGAGACTGGGCTCCTGCTCGCTCCGGACGGTCACACGGACCTCGTAGCGACCATCCGGCGCATCCGAGCCCGAATCGTCTTGCCCGTCCCAGAACCAGTTTGGCCGGTTCTCCACAAGCTGCTCATCGGCAAGGATATGGACCAGTTCACCGCTGCCCGGACGAACAACATCCACCTTGGCATAGGCTGGCATAGCCAGGTGAATGCCAATGCTCGCCAGGTCCAGTAGGTCATCATCATTGGGCGAGAAGACAATCGGCGAAACGCCGGCATCCAGTAGCAAAGGCACCGTTGAAGGGATCTCCACGGTCGAGACGACCTCCGACACATGTCCCAAGGTATCGGTCGCACGGACACGCAGCAGGTGGATGCCCGATTCAACATCCACCGTGCGCCATGTCGTCAGATGCTGCGACACCAGCGGTTCGATGCGTTCCGAGACAGGGAGCCCGATTGCAATCATCTGCCAGGGCTCGCCCGGCACGTCCTTGCGCCATTCGATATCCATCGTGCCGAGGCTGGGGTCCCATACCCGCGCCTCGATTGGCTCCAGCGGCGCCAGGATGCTCCCACTTTGAGGTACGAACGAATCAATGGCAGGGCCGGACTCGTCAACCCTTACAGGGAAGTTGACGACTTCCTGATGCTCGCAATCGTCCAGCACAGTCAGCTGCAGCACGTACGCGCGATCGGGAAGCTGCTGCCCGTCGGAATCCCGGCCGTCCCAGATGAATTCCGTCCGTCCGGCCAACACCGGGCCGTCATGAATTGTCTTCACCGGGGCACCGTCAGGCACCCACACGCCATCTGAGAGTACGAATGGCACCACCGCGGCGTGCACCATTGCCGGCTCGTCCAGAGCAAACGAAAAGCGAGCAGGGATATCCGCACTTGCGGACACAGCCACGCGGGGAACGGTGACACGCTCGTCCGAATCGGGACCACCAATTGGATGGGATACGTAGAAGTCGAAATGCGCGAAATCGTTGATCATGGGGTCCGACAGCTCCACGCCATCGTCGATCTGAAGCGCGATACCCGCCGCCACGGGATCTGATTCCAGCTCGCAGTCCGCTGCAACGACAAATAGCTCCACGTCCCCGGACCCGAAACCGTTCGAATCACAGGCCGGCTGCGAATAATTTTTGCTTCCCGCCCACAGGTATTGAGTCGGCGACATGGGAACAAAGCTCGAGTTGTTGGACAACCGGCGGAGGGTACCGTTTCCTTCCGATCGGTAAATGATCCTGGCGGAACGAAGGTGCTCGTTCTCGCCAATGACGGCGTTCACGGAGGCCCTGGCATTGACGGGCGTGACCTGGCAGCTGGCTTCTCCCGGTCGACCTGTTCGGCACAGCCGAACCACCCGGGGTTCGGGGTCGAGGGACAGAAAGACGGGGGCTTCCCTGTCGACCGTGATGTCGCGGTCCACCACGTGCACCCAAGAACCATTGGCAGTCAGGCGATCGACTTGCATCCGGTGTGGGCCCGCTTCCAGGCTTGTGATGTCGACGGTGAAGGTGCCGTTCTCCGAAGGCTGCCCCGAGAGCGTTGTGGGCTGCCCTCCTCCTGTCGGAAAAGCCTGAATGCGATGCTGAAAGGAAGCTGGATTTCCAACAATCTGATTCCGGATCTCTAGCCGTGTCGAGCCCGTCAGTTCACAAAGAAGCGGCTGAATCGTATTCACGGAACACGACGGAGTAGATTGTCCCCATTGGTACTGCACGATTTGGCCAGTCCACCGATTGCGAAGCGTCAAGTTGAGTCCATAGGGGCGAGCCGAACGGACGCCATACGGCAACCGGCCGTAGTCGACGGATCTGGCATCGAACAGGACGTCCGCCCCCTGGATGGAGTACGAAGTCGTGGCGAATGTTTCATAAATCTCAAGTTCGTTCTCGACGCATTTCTGGATCGTCCATTGGACCCTTCCTTCGACAACTTCCCAGTTCGCTGAGGATGCAACCGCGGCCAGGTCGATCGCCACGTCCTGCCCGTTTTCGGACCGCAGGATCTCGACGTATCTCTTGAGGTCCTCGACGCCTGCAACGTAGCTGGAGGGGTCGGTGCCCGCTCGCAAAAACAACTGCTCGGCGGCAGTGAAACGCAGTGCCAGAACATCACAACCCTGACCCGGCAACCTGCCCTGCGGCACCAGTTGGATCACGTAGGGCACCCTGTCGTCGAAATGCTGACTATGAACCTGGAGGATTCGCCATCCTTCCGCGGCACCCATACGCGCCGCGGCCAGGGTTTGCCCGGAAAGCGTCGCATCCAGTGAAGTGGCGTCGAGCTCCGAGAATCCGACCTGTTGCCACGGCAGGCCGGGGAGTTCGTCGCACTGAATGGGGATATTGTCTGGTACGCCCGGATCAGGCGCCACCCATATGCCGAACGACTGGTTCATCAGACGCCCGGTATCCGCCACGAACAGTACGACGTGATCATGGTCCACCGGATAAAGCGATGCTTCACGCCCGGCGCGATAGAGTTTCCGCCCTGAGCTGGCGGGGTCACGAGGAATCGTTACATTGTCCGGTGCAAACGGATCCAGAGCCAAGGCCATGACACGTGCAGCCCAGTTCGATCGCCTTTCCAGCTCCGATTGGTAGTGAACATACCCCGACAGGAACAGCTCGGGCGACCACGATAGCGGCGTGATGCTGGAATTGCCGGCCGCATCAATAGAAGAAAGGCGCCATACGAAATCCTGATGGTCAGGGAGGAGGAGATGTGGCGAATGATCTTCAATCAGGCCGGGCACGCGTGGAATGAGGTGATCGACCACGTCCCATGCCTGGCCCCCAGCCGCGGGCGCAAACTCGATGAAGGCCTCGACCAGATGCTCATCCGCTACGCTCGACACCGCAGGCGTTTTGTAGGGCCGCTGATTACAGTCCCCTAAGCGGGGTAAGTAACGAGGATCCCGACCCGGGGAATCTGGGCTGTTGCATTGGAGGTCGCTGTAGAGCCTGAACGCCCGCAAGTAGCTCAACCAGTCGAATCGGGCGCTTGGCGGAATCGTGTCAACCGTGACTGTCAACGCCCTTCCGGCAACGACGATCTGATAGTCGCCATCGGGCACCGTGATCCCTGAGTCGTTGCGACCGTCCCAGACCCACTCCTGGATGTCTTCCGGCGGCGTCGGATAGCTGAGATTCACGGTACGGACGACCACACCCAGCATGTTTCGCACGTCGATTCGCACGTCGGTCGGGCGATAGACCATGTACCGCGCCGACGTGGTTTCCTTGATGCCGTCTCCATTGGGCGAAAGGAAGCGCTCAGTCAATCGAACTGTCCCTAGTACGGATTCATTGAACGAGCTGACAGTACGCCGGTCGCGAACGACATTGCCTGCCTTGTCGTAGACCGACAGGCGGACTTCATATTGTCCCGGCGTGGCCGGTGACCAGTAGGAGACCACCTCGTCCACGACATTTCGACGCTCGGAAATAATCCCGCTCCAGGCCTCCGATTCGCCGTCCAGCCGTCGGTATTCCACGTCGTAGCGATCCACGTGGAGGTCGGCGGCCAGGAGCCCGATCTCGAAAGCCCCATAGGCACCGGTGTAATCGAGAGAAAGCCGGGCAGTGGCGTTCATCAGCGACCGGACAGCGACATGATCTTCACCGGTACATGCCGTGCTCCCGTAGGACCGGAACATGGCGACCTGCGCGGCGATATCGTGATGGATCAGGATCCCGGCCCGCCCGCCAAGCAACATGCCTGTGCGGAACCCCCTCACTGGCGTGACGCCATGCGGACGGAATGAGCCACTGGAAGGATGAGTGTCTCTAAGCAGAAATTGTGGCTCGCCCCCCAGCCACGCCTCGACATGGAATTCTGAGAGTCCACCACCCAGAACATCCTCCATCTCGGCAGGAAACGGCGGAAATGCCAACTGCCCATCACGGGCAATGATCTGTTGCGCGGCATTGGTGTCTGACGGCCGGTAGATGAACGTCGTACTTTGCCTCGCCCAATAGTGTTCACCCACATTAGGCTCGGGGTACGCCATCACGTAGTCGAACAGAAGATGGCTCCCGTCATCCGACCACCGGAAATTATCGAAGTAGAACTGATTATCCGAGCCAGGCGGTGCATCTTCCCAGACAAAATCTCCCAGCACCGCGACCGTGTGCCACGACTCCAGGGATGGATCGAACAGCTTCAGGGCGCCGCGATTTCCATCAAACACGTACAGTCGATCGCCGGTTGGCGACCAGGTAATCGTGAAGTTGGATCCAACGCTCTCTGTACTGTCGATCAGTCGCCGCCGTTCTCCGGTGTACAGATCGAACGACTCAACATATTGGCCACCATCGGGGAGATGGCCGGATGTATGGTAGGCGGTGCCTCTCCCGCGGTCGACGACGAGGTCGACGTTGAACAGAAACTCCCTATCGTTTTCATCTCGGAGCTCCGCGATGCTAATAGCCTCGATCTCGCCATCAAGTGCCACCTTGACCCAGTAGTCGAGCGAGTCGCTGTTGGACCTCATCCGCGCAACGAAATAGTCATGCCCCCAAAGAAGGGCTGAATGGTTCGATGCAAGGCTGTATTCGATCTCGAGATCTGACCATACGTCATATCCTGGGCCTTCCAGACGAAACACCCTGTCCGATCCCAGCAGCACGATGTCGCCCGCTCCCGAAATGCCCATCAATTCCGGCGGCGACTCCGACCACGAATTTTCCGGACCCAGCATGGACAAACCAGCACCCTGCAGCGGGCGACGGAACAACCTGAAACGCCTCGGCCAGCCTGAAGGCGCCTCGGCCAAAACCACGACGGTCGACTCAATGATGTCTGTCCGCCACTGACGGATGGTCCACTGCTCACCACCAATCATCAGTTCGGACGGTGAGACCAGCAGTCGTGGCGGCCTGCCATCCAGATTGATCTCGAACAGACTTCCCTGAACATCGGAGTACAGACGCCCCATTGCCACCACGCCGCCGCCAACGCTGTCGGTTGCCTGGACAATTGGATTTTCGCTATCGGCAAAATCCATGTTGCAGGCCAGTGTGGTTGCCCACTCGAACTCCGTTCCAGCAGCAAGAAGCAAAGGCAGGCGGTTGGTGTCGAGCACGACACGCGAGGCGCGGATGAGTCGTCCGTCGGGACGCTCGATGAGGGTCCGGTATTCTCCATCCAGCGCGCGGCGACCATCATCCTTGAGGCCGTCCCAGTCCAATTGAGCGAGCATGGTTTCGGTGAGCTCCGGGCCGTCGTAGCGCCTCACCTCCTCGTCCCATTCGGACACGATGCGCACGACCACTGTTTCCGGGACATCAAATCGCGCGACAATCCGCGTACTGTCCTTCACCCCATCTCCATTGGGAGAAAAGTGTGGGTGGGTGACGAAGAAGTCTGGATCACCCAGATCGAAGGGCAGTTCAGCGCGGTTGTTGTTCTCGCTGACCTCGCGGATGGCGTCTTCGGCATCTGCCAAGATCGTGACGATGGTGTGGTCGGTCTCCTCCTGCGGCACCCAGATGTAGTCGAGGTCGATTGAAGCTCCCGGCTCCAGCGCGGGAATCACTTGCGGGGCAGCGAGAGGAATACCCGCGGACTCTGGGCGCCCCAGCAGCGGCGACACTAGGAACGGGCCGGCAGGCTGCTGCCCCACATTGGCGATCCGTACGCGCACGACGTTTGATTCGCCCGGAACCGGAACCACAGGATCGAGTCGGATGTCGCCTTCGCGTACCACCAGATCCGGCAGGTAGCGACTCATGCGCACCTGGATGGCCTGGTTGTCCCCTTCGTCCACCTCGTCGATCTCGTTGCCGTCGTCGACGCGGACGGCGATGACGATCTCGCCTCCAAGGGCCAGATCCTCCATCGTGACTTCGACCTGCCGCTCACTACCCGCAGGGATCCCCCCGGTGATGATGGACTCGGCGAACCGCTGTCCGCCGTTCTCTGGATCTCCAAGGTAAAAGCCGACCTTGAGCGCTGACGCATCAATCGACGCAGTGTTTCTGACCAACGCTCCTACCGATAGGGCGCGACCCTGAAGGGGCGTATCCGGAGCCAACACGATGTCGGCGCTGGAAATGGTCAGGTTCGGCAGAGTTGACGCCGAGACGTCGACCTCGCGAACAACGATGTTGTTGCCTTCGTCGATCTCGGGGACCAGATCCTCCGGATCCACATCCACGCGCAATTCGTGGAGTCCGGCGGACGCCGGCCGCCAGTTGGCTGCAAAACTTCTGGAGGCGTTGGCAGGAATCTGCGCGAGATGATCGAACAGCACCGGAGCGGTACTATCGCTGCCTGCCTGGATCCGGATGCGCGTCGGCGGCGATACCTCCGTGCCTCGATTGCGCACAACGAGAGTGAGCCGTACGTCCTGCCCAGCTGTTGGCGTTGCAGGCGTCCAGGTCAGATCGGTCTCGACGACCGCCAGGTCCACGGTCGCCTCGCGATAGAGGCGCAGACGCAGGCTGTTGTTGGTTTCGTTGGCTTCGGGGACGGTGTTGTCGGCGTCGACTTCGAGCAGAACCTCGGATGCGTCGACGTGGGCGATGGTCAGTGCGAGCTCCACCGGCACCATGGACATCGGCGGCAGTTCAGGCAGCACGGTCTCGGCGAGTGGAATAGCCTGGGTGCCGCGCAGCAGACTGGCACGAACGCGTACAGCCGACGCAGCGATGGCGCCGCGGTTGCGGATGGTGGCGGTGAGCGTCGACTGCGTGGGAATCTGGATGACGACGTTCGGCGCCAGAGCCGCGGTGCCGGGGGCAATATCCAGATCCGGCTGCGAAGGCGGCGTTGCCAATGTGACGCGTAGTTGGGCGAGATTGTTGCTTTCGTCGACTTCATCGATGTCGCCGTCAGCATCGAGCACGATGTCGACGCGGTAGCCGCCCGGCGGCAGGCCGCTGGTATCCCAGTCGCCGACCATCTCCTCGCGCTGCATCGGCAGCAGGGCCGGCAGCGCCGTGAACGCATCAATGACGCCGGCGATCTGCGCATCGTCCTCGTTGACGTAGGCGACGTGCAGGCGGCTGCCCGCGGCGGCGACGGCGCCGCCATTGTCAAAGCCCAGACGCAAGCCGACGCGATCGCCAGGCTGCACGTTCGACTCGACCTCAATGACGGCGCTGCGCACGCGCAAGTCCGGCCGCGCCGCGAACGAGAGCACCTCGATGACCTTGGCGGTCGTGGCGACGCTGCCCTGCCAGCTGCCGTCGCTGCGCTGGCGACCAGCCAGGTAAAGTTCTGCGCGAAGCACACGCAGGTCGCGAGGCGCGCCGATGGCGTTGAGTGCGAGCAGCGCTTCGGCCGTTTCCGCCTCGCTGCTGTCCTGCTCGCCGAAACCGTGGTCGGAACGCTGCCAGGCGAACAGGCGCTCCACCGCCGGATCGAGATCAGCGTGGACAAATCCTGCCGCGCCAAGGGCGCGCAGGGCGCGCGCACTGGCCAGCAGGTGGCAACGACCGTCCCCGGCATGCAGGGTCCAGCAATTGCCACGTGCCTGCGCCGGCACAGCGTCGCGCCAATTGGCCAGCTCGTCCGGCGGGAATCCACCGGAAGCCAGTGCCAGGTGCGAAAACAGCGCTTCCACCGCAACGGCGGTGTCAACGGTCGACGCCTCGAATCCGCCGTTCAAGCCCCACCCGCGGTCAAGGAGATAGCCATCGGCCAGCGCACCGACGACCAGCGCAGCATCGTCGGCGTTCAGGAGGCGCGAGCGCAGCAGCTGCGCCTGTTCCTCCACGTTGCTGCGGTCCGCGTTGCGCAGCCACGCCGCCGCCGAGCCTATGGCGGCATCGGCGTTGGCGTCGCTGATCGAACGAAGTGCCGCGGCCGCCAGCGCGGTATCCAAGGTGCGCGTGGCGGGTTTGTCCTGCCAGTGACCGGCGGCGAACTGGCGCGACAGCAGCCAACTGCCGGCGAGGTCGATATCAGCGTCCGCACGCAGGGCCAGATCGGATCCGATGCTTGTCGGCGCGCCGGCATCAGCGCCGGGCGCAGCGCGGGGACGACCGAAATTGAGCACACCGCGCCCCAGGGTCAACGCGGAAAACCGGGTCTGCGCCTGCATGCGCAGCATTTCCATACGACCCAACATTTCCGGTCGTGGGGGCTGTCCAGGCCGGACCAGCAGAACAAGCGCAGCGCGGTAGTCCCGTCGCGCCTGCGGATACGAAGGCATGCGCGGCCCTTCCTGGGTGACGATGCGGTCGATGTTGATTGACTCGCGCTCGCCTTCGACGACAGCACCGAGGCGCGGAAGGTCGGAGGGATTACCCTGCAAGCTGCGGATCAGCTGAATCGGTGGCACCTGGTCCGCCGGCAGGAAACCGGAAAGGTACAGGTCCAGCGGGCTGTAGCGCTCGCGGATGCCTATGGCGCGGAAGCGGCCCGCGCCCTGCTCCTGCCAGCGCGCACCGTACATGACCGAGGCGTCGGTGTCGGCGAAGAACGACCAGTGGCTTCCGTCCGACCCCAGCAGCGAGGCGTTGGGCTGGCCGCTGTCGTCGTGATAGCGTACGTACACGCCCCACTGATGCATGATTTCGTGCATCAAGGTGTCCAGCAGCTGGTCGTACTCGTTCCCGCCCGGAAACTTGGGCAGACGCAAGCCTTCACCCATATCGATGTATCCAAGCAGACGGCCCTGGCTGGCAAAAGAAGCCGCACTGCTGTGAATCGGTCGACCAATGCCCTCGACATCGTTGGCCACCTGGAAATGGAAGCCGTTGAACCCGCCGAAATCCACCGGAAAATCGGCGAATACCAACAGGAAATCGTAGTCGTCGGGCTGGACTTCGTAGAACGCCTGACCGATCGCCTGTCGGACGGCGCGATCGACGGGATCGCCGTCGACCCTCGCCCGATAAGCTCCTTGATATTCCACGACCTGGACGTTTCCAAGGAGATCGCCCGGTGCTGCGGCGAAGTCGCCTTCCACTGCCCGGCCCGTGTCGCTGACATCGAGAAGAACGACGTCGGCTCTGGCCACCACGACGGAAAGAACACACAACGTCAACCAGGCGAACGTGGCTGCCGCGCCTCGAGCGAACGAGCGGCTCATTCCCCCCTCTCCTTCCTGGACACGGCAGGATCGGTCGGGCCGGCATCGATGCGCCAGGACTCGGTCAGTCGGGTCTCTTCAGGGGGTGGACGGTCCGTAGTGCGTGTGACACGACCGCCGTCGACTTCACGCTCGATACGCAGCCGCGATCGCCACTGATGCGAGGCAGCGCGGTCATCGACGTGCTCGACGATGACGACCGATGCGCCAACCATGTCCAGGCGCATGCCGCTGCCAGCGTCGTGATCACCGACACGCAAGGTCACAAGGCGGCCATCACGGCCGCGGAATGTCGCCACGCCACGACGCTCGTCGGTATCGACGAGGACCGGCAGGTCCAGGCCATCCATGTGCGTCTCCGCCCCCATTGCCGGAAAATGCACGAGCATCGTCAGCAAAAATGCCAACGGCGTCACAACATACTTTGACAACGCCACAACAGAAACCCCCTTGAATGCCCTCCCCCAAGTCCCCCACCAGGAAGCGATCGTCCGCCAGATGGGGCACCCACGTTGCGCGATCTAGAGTTGACTCTTTTATAGAACGGGCAACCGGCTTTTAGTGTAGGTGTATTCAACTCCCGTGTCTACAACAGCCCTGTATGTGCGGATGCATCAAACAGCAAGATGATTACGACGCCATTGTGAGAACGGTCATAACATCTCTAAGACCGTCTGCGTATTGTCCACATCGCCTAGGCTCACCCAAATCATCCGCTCGGCCGCGGCGCAAAATGACTCGACACAAAATTGCTGAATTGTTGAACCCCAATCGACGGACCGAACCGGCATGGTTGCGGACGAAATGCTCAATCAGGCAGGCGTTGTTCTTTGAATAGAGTCGTCACTCATCGAAGGCCGAACCCCCGCTTGCCGCACCCGTGACTGCGGGGCGAAGCCGGGGGTCGATGTGCGTGGCGTAAAGCTCCGATGTCTGCCGCCATACCGGGAAGGGAATACGGCTCTCCCCCTGTTTGACCGAACAACCCGGTCGTCCCGTCGCCACCTGCCAATCGTGTCGGGCGCAT
>CAZYHP010000022.1:14841-33232 GCA_964647135.1 uncultured Rhodanobacteraceae bacterium | reverse complement strand
ATCACCACCTTCCATCGCGGCTACCTGTACCTGGGCGGCGTCGAAGGCCAGGCGACCTGGACCTACGACATTTCCAACGCCGCCGCTCCGCAACTTGTCCGCACGCACAGCGTGGGCGTGAACGGACACGTCTGGAACAAGGTCGGCGATGTGTTCTGGCGGCAATACTCGATTCCGGAGATCGGCGACGTCGCCCGTCCGTTCCAGAACCTGTCCAACATGCTCGCGCCGACGCAGCAGACCGCCGATGTCGGCAGCTTCCGCGCGCAACCGCCATTGGGCTGGCCGGGCAACTGGATCGACACCTATCCCTACCACTTCGGCGACAACGTCATCGACGCGCGCGTGGGCTGGTGGCCGCCTGTGTCGAACGTGAACGTTCGCCAGGTTGCAGGCATGACCAACGGCGCCAACCAGTTCCGCATCGGCAACCTGTTGTTCCTCACGCCGTCCGACTCGCAGAACGGCGTGGCGGTGTTCGACATCGGCAATCCGGCGCAGCCTGTCCTGCTCGATCGCCTGATCGGCAACTACAAGCAGTACACGACGGCCTGGCAGGTCTGGCGGCATTACCTGGTGCTGATGTTCGGCGACAACAGCAACGGGCCGCAGGCCAATGCGAATACGCTGGTCATCGACTTCAGCGATCCGACCAGCCTCGAGCTCGCATTCACCATTCCCTACGACGATCTGCCGGGACGCTACGCGCATTTCCAGGACGAGTTCGCCTTCGCCGGTCGCTTCGGCCGCGGCACCAAGTACAACATGGAAACCCGCCAGGTCGAGCAGGTGTTCACGCCGACGCCCTGTTGTGCCGGCGACTTCCAGTGGATTCCGCTCGGCCACCTCGTGCTGGCCTCGTCTTCGGAAACCGACGGTTCGCGTTCGTACCTGTTCGCGCACCAGCCCACGCGCGATACGCGACGCCCGACCGTCGGCTACCACCTGCCACGTCCGAATGCCGTCAACCAGTCACGCCACACGGCCATCGGGCTCGTCGTGCACGACACGCTGGATTCGCCGACCGTGACCAGCCAGAACATCCGCCTGCGCCCGGTCGGTGGCCAGCCCGTGCCGACGGTCGTGATCCACACCAGTTACAACGTCATCCATGTCGTACCGGACGCGCTGCTGGCGCCGGACACCACCTACGAACTGACGCTGGTGCAGGATGGCGTGCGTGACGTTGCCGGCAACGGGTTCGCCGAATACAGCTTCCTGTTCTCGACAGGACCGACCATCGATGCCGACCTGATCTTCGCCAACGGCTTCCAGCCGTGACCAAAGGGGCGGCAGTGATGCGGCGCTGGCTTTGCATCGGGTTTCTGATGACCAGCGCGCCGCTCTGCGCGCAGGTCACGGTGCAGGGTGTCTCCAGTACGCCGGCAACGCCCGTGGCGGTCGCGGCGCCTGTGCAGTTCATCGCCGATGCCACCTCGACCGTCCCCGGAAACCTGCAGTACCGTTGGGACTTCGGAGACGGCACGCCGCGCACGCAGTGGCTGGATGTCCACACCGCGACGCACGCCTACACCCGCGCAGGCGTTTACACCGTGCTGGTCCAGGTCCGCGATGCCTCGCTCGGACTGGCCGCAGCGACACTGCCCATGGTGGTGCGGCTGCCGATGACGGCGCCCTCGCCGCGGTCATCATCGATCCAGGTGCATCCGACCCGGGGTGAAGTCTGGCTGGTGAATCCCGACCACGGCGAAGTGGCCGTGCTCGATGCGGATGCGCTGGGTGTCCTCGCGGAAATTGAAGTGGGCCCGGCGCCTTCCGCACTCGCCATCGACGGCAGTGGGCAGGTCTGGGTGGTGACACAAGGCGATGACGCCCTTCATCGCATCGATGCCGCCACGCGCACGGTCATCGAGCGCATCGAGCTGGGCTATGGCTCGCGACCGGTGTCGCTGGTTTTCGATCCGGCCGGCCAGGCCTATGTCGCGCTGGCGGGACGCGGCAGCGTCCGGCGCCTGGCCGCGTCGGGACAGATGCTGGGTGAAATCGCGCTCGGAGCGGACATCGAGGCGATGACGATGCGGGCGGATGGCAGCGCGCTGTTCGTCAGCCGCCTGGTCAGCCATGGCGAGGCCGGCACGGTGTGGCGCATCGCGCTGCCGGCCTTTGCCACCGCCGACGTGATCGCATTGCCCTTGGACACCACGTCGCCGGATTCGGGCACGGCCGCGCGCGGCCTGCCCAACTACATCGGCGCGCTGGCGCTGGCCGAGGACGGGATCAATCTCTGGTACGGCGGCAAGAAGGACAACATGCTGCGTGGCCTGTTCCGCGAAGGCCAACCCCTGACCTTCGAGACCAGCCTGCGTTCGCTGCTCGGTCGCATCGATACCGGCGCCGCAGTCGAATCGACGGCGGCGCGCATGGACCTGGACAATGCCGGCAGGGTATCGGCGCTGCTGCTGGCACCCGGTTCCAGCCATCTGTTTGCGGCACAGGACGGCAACGCACGCGTCCTCGTGCTCGACCCCTGGAACCGCGCGCAGCTGGCGCAACTCGACGTCGGTGCGGCACCACGCGGCCTGGCATTCGATGCCCAGGCCGGACGTCTGTGGGTGCAGAACGTCCTGTCGCGTTCGGTCAGTGTCTTCGATGTCGCCGGTCACCTGCAGAATGGCGCCGGACCGATCCCGCTGCTCGCGGAGATCGTGTCGGCGACGCATGAGCCGCTGCCGGCACAGGTGCTGCTGGGCAAGCGCGTTTTCCATGACGCCACCGATCCGCGCATGGGCCAGGATGGTTATTTCTCCTGCGCCGCCTGCCATCTCGATGGTCGCGGCGACGGTCGCGTCTGGGACTTCACCCAGCTGGGCGAAGGCCTGCGCAACACCACCAGCCTTCGAGGGTCCGCCGCCATGGGGCGTGGCCGGGTGCACTGGACCGGCAACTTCGACGAGATCCAGGACTTCGAGGTGCCGATCCGCAACCTGTTCGGGGGCCTGGGCTTCATGACCAACGCCGACTACTTCGCGTCAGGCCGCAATCATCCGCTGGGCCCGCCGAAAGCCGGTTTCTCGGCGGAACTGGATGCCCTCGCCGCCTACGTCGCCAGCCTTGACCAGGATGACCGATCCGCCTTTCGCCAGGCCGACGGCAGCCTGACGCCGGATGGCGTGGCGGGTCGCCAGCTGTTTGAACAACTGGCCTGCCATCGCTGCCATGCCGGTCCGGCCTTTACCGACAGCCCGCAGGGCTACCGGCACGACGTCGGCACGCTGACCGAAGCCAGCGGACAGCGCCTTGGCGAGGAACTGATCGCGCTGGATACGCCGACGCTGCGCGGGCTGTCCGGATCCGCGCCGTATCTGCACGACGGTTCGGCGCCGGACCTGGAAGCCGTACTGCTGGATCGAAACCTGGACGGTGCACACGGCGACGTGGCCACGCTGCAGGCATCGGAAAGGTCGCAGCTGATCGCGTTCCTGCTGCAGATCGACGGCAACGAACCCGCCGTCGCCGCCGCGCCGCAACTGCTGCTGACATCACCGGCTTCGGGCAGCGTCATCGACGAAGGCCAGATGGTGACCTTTGCGATTTCCACCGACCTGCCGCAGATCCAGCGCGTGGATTACCGCATCGACAAGGCCCTCGTCGCCAGCGCAATCCAGCCACCCTGGCAGGCCACATGGACCGCCGCCGGCCATGGCGACGTCACCGTATACGCCGACGTCCTGCACGACGGCGGCCGTTTCCAGACACTGTCCGCGCCGGTGCCATTGCGGCTGCAAGCCGACGCCCTCTTCGCCAGCAGCTTCGAAGCGAAGTAGGGCCCGGCACAGGCACCGCCAAGCGGGCACGTACGGCGAAGCGCCCGGATTGCGTCCTGCACCCGGGCCTGGGTGAAGGTAGGGAAGGTCCCAGGCATGAATCGACGACAACGCAGGGATTTCCTCCAGCTTGAATACCACCGCCGCACAAACGGCAATTCAATGGTGAAGTGGGCGTACTCAAAGTACGGGAACGGACGTCCCTTCCTGTCGGTGCCGAAGCGGATTCGTGTGTATGGGGGACACCGCCGACACCGTCGTCAAGGACCAATGCCAGCTCGCCCCGACCGCTGCGACCGCCTTTGAGCTGGCCGCGCCGCGGCGTCAGTGCACCCAACGGCCGCCACGCTTGCGTGGCGTCGGCTTGGCGCGCACCGGGACGGCGGTGTCCAGCTGCGGCGGGTTCTCGCGCCAGTAGTGGTAGAGGTCGATGACGGCGCTGGGGATCATCTGCAGGCAGCTGTCGCGCTCGCTGTCGTCGAGCGCCGGCCAGCGCGGATCGGTGTATTCCTCGAACAGGCCATCCGAAAAGGCCAAGGCCATGATCGGCGTCATGATCTCCATCAGCTTCGGATCGAAGCGCAGGCGCGGTTCCCACAGGTGTGCGCGCATGTCGACGCCCATCGAAAAGCCGGCGCACCAGCCGTGGGCATCGACGACGATGTCGGGCTCGCCGTTGTCGGCGTCGTCGTATTCGGACAGGATCGGCTCGTAGACGAGGTGCTCCAGGCCCTGCTCGACGCTGTGGTACAGGCGCAGGCAGAGGCTGGTGAGCTGTTCGGCCTGCAGATGGCTGTCGAAGCCCTGATCGGAATCGAGCACGACCGGCAGCCAGTCGTTGGCGACCACCGGCTGCGGACCGACGATGAGTGCCGTCACCAGGCCATGCAGGCCGTCGAGCAGTACGCCGTCCTCGCCGTTGCGTGCGAGCAGCAAGGCGTGCAGTTCGTCCAGTTCCTCGTTGTCCAGGGACTCGCCGAGCTGCGGCAGGAGCGGGCGGTGGCTCATGACGCGGTGTCGGACAGTCGCACCCACGCCGGTGCGTGGTCGGAGGGGCGTTCCCAGCTGCGCGTCACGCGATCGATGCCGACTTCGGCGACGCGGGTTTTCAACGATTCGCTGACCAGTACCAGATCGATGCGCAGGCCGAGGTCGCGACGGAATGCCGCCTGCCGGTAGTCCCACCACGAATACTGGCCGGGCTCGTCGTTGTGCAGGCGGAAGCTGTCGTGCAGGCCGAGGTCGAGCAGCGCACGCAGCGCGTTGCGCTCCGGTGTCGAACACAGGATCTGCTCGCGCCAGGCCTCCGGGTCGTGGACGTCGCGATCTTCCGGCGCGATGTTGAAATCGCCCAGCACGACCAGGTCCGGATGGCGCGCAAGTTCCTCGCGCAGTTGCGCGGTGACCGCTTCCAGCCAGCGCAGCTTGTAGGCGTACTTCTCGCTGCCCACGGACTGGCCGTTGACGACGTACAGGTTGACGATGCGCAGGCCGCCCACGGTGGCGGCAAGGAAGCGCCGCTGCGGATCGTCGAGACCGGCGACATCGGTGACGACATCCGTCGGCGTTTCGCGGGCGAGGATGGCGACGCCGTTGTAGGTGCGCTGGCCGCTGAATACGCAGTGGTAGCCCAGCGCCTGGATGGCCGGCAGCGGGAACGCGCCATCCTCCGACTTGGTTTCCTGCAGGGCCAGGATGTCCGGTGAGGCGTCCGCGCACCACTGCTGCAGGTGCGGCAGCCGCACCTTCAGCGAGTTGACGTTCCAGCTGGCGATTTTCATGGCCGGGAGTGTAGCCGACGGGCCGAGGGCCGGCGGCAGCGCGCTGGCCGGCGTCGGCGGCCGTTGCCAGGCCGACAGGGCTTCGGTGTCGGCCGGTACAATGGCGCGATGAATATCCGTCCCTTTGCCGGCACGCTGCCCACGCTGGGCGCGCGTGTCTATGTCGACCCCGGCGCCCACGTCATCGGCGACGTCGTGCTCGGCGACGATGTCTCGATCTGGCCCGGCACCGTCCTGCGCGGCGACGTCCACCACATCCGCGTCGGTGCGCGCAGCAACATCCAGGACGGCACCGTCGTCCATGTCACCCACGACGGTCCCTACACCCCGGGCGGCACGCCGACGCTGATCGGTGCCGACGTGACGGTCGGCCACGGCGCGCTGTTGCACGCCTGCACGGTCGAGGACGCCTGCCTGGTCGGCATGCATGCCACGCTGCTGGACGGTTGCGTGGTACGCAGGCATGGCTTCGTCGGCGCCGGCGCGCTGGTGTCGCCCGGCAAGGTCGTGGGTCCCGGCGAGTTGTGGCTGGGCAATCCGGCGCGGCTGGTGCGCCGTCTCAGCGATGTCGAGATCGAGGCGCTGTACTACTCGGCCCGGAACTACATCGACCTGAAGAACCGCTACCTCGCGCATCCCTGACCCGGGACAGCGTCGCCCCCCTATCGCGGACCACAAGTCCAGTCCTACCATCGGCCCATGAATGACTGGGCACGGTGGCACGAGGGAACCCGTCAGCTCGACCTGCTGGCGCACTGGCGCGGCAGCGGCCACCTCGACGCGGAGGCCTGGCAACGCGCCCATGCGCTGGTCGACGCACCGGCCAGTGGCGCCCCCTGGCGGGGTGTGCTCGAACGGCTCAGCCTCTGGCTGTCGGTGGCCCTGCTGGGCGCGGCGGTGATCTGTTTCGTGGCCGCGAACTGGGAAGAGCTCGGTCGCTTTGCGCGGATCTTCGGCCTGCAGGCGCTGCTGGTGTTGGCGACGCTGGCGGCCTGGTATTACGGTCTGGCGCGACCGGCCGGGCAGGCTGCCCTGCTGTTGGCCGGCCTCCTGCTGGGTGGACTGCTGGCCCTCGTCGGCCAGACCTGGCAGACCGGTGCCGATACCTGGCAACTGTTCGCGGCCTGGGCGATGCTGTTGCTGCCCTGGCTGCTGGCCGCACAGAGTCCAGCGATGAGCCTGTTGTGGGCCCTGGTCGCCAATACCGGCGTGTTGCTGTGGATGGTCGAGTGGACCGGCGGTGGCGCGGTCACCAACCTCGTCGTTGGCCTGTTCAATCTCGCCCTCGCCGCCCTGTGGCTGTTCGTCGGCCGCCGGGTCGAAGGTCTGGCCGGGCGCCTGGGCCCGCGACTGCTGGCGACGGCCGGCCTGTTTGCGCTGACGCTGGCGGCACTGGTCGACGTATTCGGCTGGCGCGACATCAGTGGCGCTGGCGTGCTGGTGTGGCTGCTGGCGACGCTGGTCGTCGCGGCCTGGTCGCTGCGCCGGCGTGACCTGGCGGTGCTGTCCGTGGCGACCCTGTCGGCCATCGTGGTCGTCACCGCGCTGCTGGCGCGACTGGTCTTCGACCTTCTCGACCTGGCGACTGGCGGACTGCTGTTGATGACGTTCGCCGTGCTCGGCCAGATCGCGTTCGCCAGCGACCGGCTGCGCCGGCTCCACACAGGATGGGCCCATGAGCGGCGGTGACGCGGACACGTTGTGGACACGGCTTCGCGATGCCGGCCTGGTCACCGGTGATGCGCCGGTGCTGGATCCCGACGCGACCACGCCCTGGCCGATCCGCTTGCTGAGCGGCGTCGGCGCCTGGATCGCCGTGCCGCTGCTGCTCGCCTTCGTGCTCTCCGCCATCGACTGGAACAGCGGCCACGGCGTCGCACCAATGCTGGTCGGATCGATCCTGGCCGCCGCGTCGCTGGTGTGGCTGCGCGGTGGACGCGGCGAGTTCCAGCGCCAGGGCGGCACGGTCGGCAATCTCGCCGGCCTGCTTGTCATCGGCTTCGGCGTTGGCCTCACCAGCGATGGCTCCGGCAACGTGGTGGCGGTGGTGATGGCCGTATTGGCTGCGGTGATGTTCGCGCTGTCCAACCAATGGCTGCATCGCTTCCTGTGCGCCGGTGTCGCGGTGATGGGCCTGCTCTGGCTGCTGGTCGACGAGCGCTTCACTGCCGAGCGCCTGGCCATGGTGCAGGCGCTGCTGGTATGGGTGACGCTGGCGTCCTGGCTGCTCCGCATCCACGGCGATCCGGCGCGCATGCCGCGCAACGCGATCGATCCATTTGCCTGGGCGATGACGGGTCTCGCACTGGCCGCGGCCTGGTTCGGCGACTGGCTGACGGGCTATGGCCATGGGGGCGACATCCTGGCGATGCAGCTCCTCAGCCTTGCGAGTGCCGCGACGTTGCCAGTGGTCGCCGCCGTGCTGGTCATCCCGCGACGCGACGCCCTGGGCTTGGCGACCACGCTGGGTCTGTTCCTGGCCACCGTCGTGCTGGCCTGGCTGTGGCGCTGGGCACCGGGCGTCACGCTGTCGCTCAGCCTGTTGCTGGTCGCGGTGCCGATGGGTGCATCCGTGCTGCTGCTGGTCAGCCTGGTGTCACTCGGGATTTCACTGCTGCGGTACTACTACCACATGGGCGACACGCTGCTCGCCAAGTCGCTGGCGCTGGCGATCGCCGGCATCGTCGTGCTGGCATTGCATCTGATCCTCAGGGCGCGCGCGCGCCGGGTGGCGGCATGAAGGGGCGGCGCTGGAGCGTGCTCGGCGGACTGGCGCTGGTGCTGGCGGTGGTGAACGTCGGCATCGTCAGCCGTGAACGCCTGGTGCGTGAAGGCGAGACGGTGCTGCTGGAACTCGCGCCCGTCGATCCGCGATCGCTCATGCAGGGTGACTACATGGCGCTGGCGTTCGCGCTGGCGCGTGAAGTGCCGTCTGGCGAAGACAACCGGCATTCGGACGGCTATGTCATCCTGCGGCGCGACGCCGAACAGCGCGCGGCGTTCGTGCGCGTGCAGCCGACGGCGCAACCGCGTGCCGCCGACGAGCTCGCGCTTCGTTATCGCATCCGCGATGGCGATGTCCGCATCGTCAGCAATGCCTGGTTCTTCCCCGAAGGCGAGGCTGCGCGCTACCAGCCTGCGCGCTGGGGCGAGATGCGCGTCGGCGATGACGGCGAAGCGCTGCTGGTGGCGCTGCGCGACGAGCACCTGAAAACGCTGTAAGGGGACATCCCGGCGGCGGCGGAACAACGATGGGTGGCGGCCTGTCCCTGTGCGGACAGGCCACGTTGCATGCAGCGAATTCCGGGAACCGCGATGCGCTCGGCACAACGGTTGCCTGGCGCGTGCGCAAAGTTGCCAGCGCGAGTTGCCTCATCCCGGCGTACGTGGCGATCAAAGCGTTGTCGTCGCCGCTTCGAGATCGAGCAGCCAGCTGAGTGCTTCCTCGCGACCGGTTCCGCACATCGCCGGCTCGGCACGCAGGCTGGCACAGACGGCGGGCCTTTCGGGACGACCGAACA
Organism: uncultured Rhodanobacteraceae bacterium; assembly: GCA_964647135.1. Lineage (GTDB taxonomy): Bacteria > Pseudomonadota > Gammaproteobacteria > Xanthomonadales > UBA2363 > Pseudofulvimonas. The sequence continues at coordinate 24,145 of CAZYHP010000022.1, read as the reverse complement.
GCGCGCAGCCCAGGTCGGCGGTCAGTTGCACGCAGGGAATGCCGGCGGGTTTGCCGCCCGGCATGCCGGGAATGGGTGAGCTGATCGACGGCGCGATGCAGCAGGCGCCGCAGCGCGGCCGGCACTCCATGACGGCCGTTGGCACTCAGCCGCTGGCGCGCAGGACGCTGTAAACGGCGTCGGCATCGGGCTCGACGTCGTGCCAGAGCGCGAACGACACCGCCGCCTGGTCGACGAGCATGCCGAGGCCGTCGAAGGCCTCGATGGCGCCGGCACCGCGTGCCCAGCCGAGGAAGCCGCTGGCGAATTCGCCGTAATTGAGGTCGTAGGCGATCGCGCGCGGGGACAGCACGCGCATCGGCAGGTCGATCGCCTGGCCGTGCTTGCCGGCCGAGGTGCCATTCACCACCAGGTCGAACAGGCCATGCTCGCCCAGGTCGTTCCAGTACACGCTGTGGACGCGTCCGGGTTCGCGCATGCGCAGTGCCAGTGCGTCCGCGCGCTCCGGCCGCCGGGCCGCGATCACCACTTCGCCGACGCCGCCATCGAGCAGGAAGGGAAGAATGCCGGCCACCGCACCGCCGGCGCCGAGCAGCAGCGTGCGCCGGGCGCGGATGTCCTGTTCCTTGCGCCGGCACAGGTCATTGATGAAACCTTCGCCGTCCGTGTTGTCGCCGCGCCAGCCGCCGCCTTCGAGACGTTGCAGGACATTGACGACACCCGAGCGTTGCGCGCGTGGCGCCAGTTCGCGGCACAACGGCACCGCGGCCGACTTCACAGGCGTGGTGATGTTGGCGCCCAGGCCGCCGCTGTCCTCGAACAGTGCGAGCTTTTCGCGCAGGTCGTCGGCCTGCGCCTCGATCAGGTCGTAGTGCAGGCCGATACCACGCTGTTCGCCGAACAGTGCATGGATGCGTGGCGACCGCGAACCGGTCAGCGGATGGCCAAACAGGGCATAGCGCCGGACGTGCGGGGCGACACCGTCGTCGCGCAGGCTGGGTGCTTCCATAATGGCCTCCCGGATTGACTCAGCCAGCTTCGCGCAGCCAGCGCGCGGCGTCCAGCGCGAAATAGGTCAGGATGGCATCGGCACCGGCGCGGCGGATCGACACCAGCGCCTCCAGCGCACAGGCACGCTCGTCCAGCCAGCCGTTCTGCGCGGCGGCCTTCAGCATCGCGTACTCGCCACTGACCTGGTACACGAACGTCGGTACACCGAACTGGTCTTTCACGCGGCGGACGATGTCCAGATAGGGCAGGCCCGGCTTGACCATCACCATGTCGGCGCCTTCCGACAGGTCCAGATCCACTTCGCGCAGCGCTTCGTCGCTGTTCGCCGGGTCCATCTGGTAGGTGTACTTGTTGCCCTTGCCGAGATTTCCGGCGGAGCCGACGGCGTCGCGGAACGGGCCGTAGAAGCTCGACGCGTACTTGGCGCTGTAGGCGAGGATGCGGGCGTTGACATGGCCGTCGTGCTCCAGCGCGGCGCGGATCGCGCCGATGCGACCGTCCATCATGTCGCTGGGCGAAACGATGTCGGCGCCGGCTTTGACGTGCGAGAGCGACTGCCGCACCAGCGCATCGACGGTGGCGTCGTTGACGACATAGCCGTCCTCGTCGACGAGACCATCCTGGCCGTGCGTCGTATACGGGTCGAGGGCGACGTCGGTGATCACGCCCAGTTCCGGGAAGCGCGCCTTCAGCGCCGCGATGGCGCGCTGCGCCAGGCCGTCGGGATTCCAGGCTTCGGCGGCGTCCAGGCTCTTCGCGTCGTAACCGACCACCGGGAACAGCACCAGCGCCGGAACGCCCAGCGAAACGGCCTGCTCCGCGGTGCGCAGCAGCGCGTCGATGTCCTGGCGCTGTACGCCGGGCATCGACGGCACATCGATGCAGCCGGGTCGGTCATGGACGAACACCGGCAGGATGAGGTCATCGGCATGCAGGCGCGTTTCGCGCATCAGCCGGCGGGAAAAATCGTCGCGACGCATCCGCCGCAGGCGGGTCAGTGGATAGCTCATGCCCCCATTATCCCCGCAACGGCATCCGGCCCGCTTGACCGTGGTCAGTCCGCCGCGACATTGCGGTGCGCTCAGGCGTCGTCGGCCTCGGCGTCGAGCGCCAGGAAAAAGCGGTTCCCCCGTGGCAGCCAGTAGTTGTCGTAATCCAGCGAGAACACGACGGCGCCGGCGCGTCCGACCAGCTCGCTGCGCGGCACCAGGCCATACACGCGGCTGTCGGCGCTGTTGTCGCGGTTGTCGCCGAGCACCAGGTAGTGGTCATCGGGAACGGTCACCGCGGCGAACGACGACAGATGGCCGCCACGGGGATGGCGCCGGACAGGGTGGCGAACCGTGCCGAGGACCTCGACGGCCACATCGTCGTCACTGCGACCGGCGGGGCGTGCGTATTCGATCGGCTCACCGTTGATCTGCAGGCGGTTGTGGACGAGCGCGACCGTGTCGCCGGGCAGGCCGATCACCCGTTTCACCAGCCGGGTGTCCGCCGCGGCCGATTCGAAGACCACGATGTCACCGCGTCGGGGCTCGCCGGTGCGCCACAGTCGCGTGCCGACCAGCGGCAGCCGGAAGTCGTAGGCCATCTTGTTGACGAGGATGCGGTCGCCGGCGCGGATGCTGGGATCCATCGAGGTCGTGGGGACGTCGTTCCAGTCGGCGAACGAGCTGCGGAACACCACCATCAGGGCGACAAAGACCAGGAAATGGCGGTGGCGGTGAACGAAGGAGATCAACAGGCGGGGCACAGGGTGGTCCGGCATCGGCTCAGGATGCCTTGGTCGACCGGGGCCGCCGAGGCGAGTTCCCGGGATCCCCGCCATCTGGCTGAGGGACAGGCGGGTGGCAGGTCATTAAGAAAGCGTAAAAAAAGTCACTTCAAGTTCAGTTAAACGCGGTAAACTACCGATTCACAGAAGATTTATCGGATACACGGCCCGGTCGATATTCCCATGTCCCTCCTCGCTCCCGTCCTTACGACCCTGACAGCCCTGGCGTTCGCGCTGGTGTGGCTTGCCCGGGTCCAGGTGGCGGAAGGCCAGGTGGCGGTCCTGCGGCGCTGGCAGCGCAGCGACAAGGTCCTCGGTCCCGGTTCGTACTGGCGTCTGCCCGTCCTCGACCGCATCGAACGCCGCGAAGCCAGCATCGGGCGCAGCGTCGAGCTGGACGATCATGCGGTCTCCGCGGAGGGCACCTGGCATGTCCAGGGTCGGGTCTACTTCCAGATCGTCGACGCGCCGCAAGCCGCGCCCGCCATCGGCCGGCTGGAAGAAACAGTTGCCGAAGAGCTGGATCGACTCCTGCCGGAATTCCTCACGCAGCATGCCGATGAGCCAGCCGAGGCGTTCAACCACGCCCTCAAGCAGTCGCTCAACGCACGCCTGCGCCGCCGCGGGATCCTGGTCGCGCGCACGCAGATCCGCGCAGCCGCCTGACCCGCCGGACCGTCGCCGGCACCTGCCCCGCAAGTCGGGCGATACTTGCGGCGCATGAGCGATTTCTCCCACCTGGCACCGGAATTGGAGCGCGGCCTCTCGGCCATGCGGCTGGACATCCCGGCGCGCGCGCGCGACGACCTGCTCGCCTACCTGGCCCTGCTTGCGCGCTGGAACCGCAGCTACAACCTCACGGCGGTGCGCGATCCGGCGCAGATGCTGGTCCGTCACCTGTTCGACAGCCTCGCCGTCCTGCCGCATCTGCACGGTGACCGACTGGCCGACGTCGGTGCCGGCCCCGGCCTGCCGGGCCTGGTGCTGGCCCTGGCGCGGCCTGACCTGACGGTTCTGTCGATCGACAGCAACGGCAAGATGGCGCGCTTCCAGCGCGAGGCGGTCCGTGTCCTCGGCCTGGGTGCGCGCTGCCGGGTCGAGCAGGCCCGGGTCGAGGCGGTGGACGGCGGCGACGGTTTCGATACCGTGACGTCCCGCGCCTTCGCCCGCCTGCCGGATTTCGTGGCTGCCAGCGGTCATCTGCTGGCACCCGGCGGCCGCTGGCTTGCGCTCAAGGGTCGCCGCCCGGATGACGAGATCGCCGCCCTGCCGGACGATGTCCGGGTCGAGGCGGTACTGCCGCTGCACGTACCGGACTTGGCAGAGCAGCGCCATGCCATCATCATGGCCGGTCCGTCAACCGAGGCAGCCGCCTGAACACCGGGCCATGAGCCGCATCATCGCCATTGCCAACCAGAAGGGCGGGGTCGCCAAGACCACGACCTGTGTGAATCTCGGTGCCGCCCTGGCCGAGATGAATCGTCGTGTCCTGGTCGTCGACATGGACCCCCAGGGACACGCGACCATGGCCGCCGGCATCGACAAGGATGCCGACGCGCCGAACGGCTGCGCCGTGCTGCTGGAGGAGACGCCGATCCAGGACGCCATCGTCCGGACCGAAACCGGGCTTGACGTACTGCCCGGCAACAGCGATCTCACCGCCGCTGAAATCAAGCTCATGGACGGCCTCGCGCGCGAGCATCGCCTCGGCAACGCGCTGAAGTCCGTCCAGGACCGCTACGACTACATCCTCATCGACTGCCCGCCGTCGCTCAGCCTGCTGACCATCAATGCCCTGACGGCGGCCGACAGCGTGCTGATCCCGATGCAGTGCGAGTTCTTCGCGCTCGACGGGCTCAGCAAGCTGATGAAGACCATCGAGGCGATCAAGGCGCACACCAACCCGCGGCTGGAGATCGAAGGCCTGCTGCGTACCATGTACGACGGTCGCAACAATCTCGGACAGGATGTCTCCGCACAGCTGGCCGCGCACTTCGGCGACAAGGTTTACCACACCATCATTCCGCGCAATGTGCGCCTGGCGGAGGCGCCCAGCCACGGGCTGCCGATCACCGCATATGATCGCGACTCGCGCGGCGCCATCGCCTATCTGGGCCTGGCCGGCGAAGTCCTGAAGCGGGAGCGCGACAGCCATGCCGAGGTGGCCGCTCCGGTCGCCGCCGCGCACGGCTGACAGGAGGAAACGAACACATGGCGGTAGCGAAGAAGCGCGGCCTGGGCCGTGGACTGGATGCCCTGCTCGGCGGCAGCGCGGTGCGACCGGCGACCGGCAATGGCTCGGCCGACAGCGATGCCGTCGTCGAAGAGGGCGAACTGCGGGAACTGCCGATCGACAGCCTGCACGCGGGCCGCTACCAGCCGCGCCACAACTTCGAACCCGAGGCACTGGAAGAGCTGGCGCAGTCGATCCGCGCCCAGGGCCTGATCCAGCCGATCATCGTCCGTCCGCACGCCGGTGGTTACGAGATCATCGCCGGCGAGCGTCGCTGGCGTGCCGCCCGTCAGGCCGAACTGCTGCAGGTGCCCTGCCTGGTCCGCGACGTCGACGACCGCACCACGGTCGCCATGGCGCTGATCGAGAACATCCAGCGCGAGGACCTCAATCCGCTGGAAGAAGCCACCGCGCTCAAGCGCCTGATCGACGAGTTCGATCTCACGCACCAGGAAACCGCCGACGCCGTCGGCCGCTCGCGTGCCGCCGTCAGCAACCTGCTGCGGCTGCTGGATCTGCCCGAGGCGATCCGTGACCTGGTCGAGGCCGGCCGGATCGACATGGGCCATGCCCGTGCCCTGCTGACCTTGCCGGAGCCACTGGCTGTGCGCCTGGCCGAACAGGCCGCCAGCGAGGGCTGGTCGGTCCGGCAGCTCGAACAGGCTGCCCGCGGGACGCCGGCGGCATCCACTTCGGTCGGCAGCCGCGCCGACGGCAAGAGCGCCGCGCTGGCGGATCCGGACATCACGCGGCTGGAGCAGGAGCTCGCCGAACGCCTCTGTGCGCCGGTCAGCGTCCGCCACGGCCGCGGAGGCAAGGGACAGCTGGTGATCCGCTATCACAGCGTCGACGAGCTGGAAGGGATTCTCGAGCGCCTGCGCGGCGCCTGATCGGTCCTGTGCGCGCCCGCCACGGCACTGTCGGCCGTGGTGGCCTGGGAGTAGCGTGCGCCTGCCGGCCGCCGGCCGGTTGAACAGGAGGGAAGGATGAACGTCTGTTCGTGCTTGGCCCTGGCGGGCGCACTGGCCGCACCCGCCGCATTCGCCGCCGGCATTGCCGGCACCGTGGGCATCGCTGGTTTCGAGTACGCCCCGGCCAGTGTGCAGATCATGCCCGGCCAGACCGTCGATTTCGCCGCGACGGGCTTCCACCCACTGAAACTCGACGACGATGGTTCGGTGACGTGCACGCAGAACTGCAACGTCACCTTCCTCGGCGTCGGCGATTACGGGTTCTACTGCGAAAACCACGGCAGCCCGGGTGGCAACGGCATGGCCGGGGCCGTGCAGGTCATTGGCGACCCGGGTTCGGCGCCTGTTTTTGTCGGCACCTTCGAGCACACGCTGATCGCGCCCCTGGTTCCGAAATAGCGGAAAAAAGAAGGGCGCCCAAGGCGCCCTTCGCTGTTGCAGTGCCGACGCGACGGCTCAGTCCTGCGTGGGCGTCTGGCGCATCGCGCCACGATGACCGCGGCCGTGACCGTGGCCCTGGCGGTGACCGCGCTTGCCGTGCCAGCTCTCGCGGCGCTCGGCCATCAGGCTGTCGAGCTTGGCCTTCTGCTCGGTATTCAGCACATCGCCGAGCTTCACCTGGCCTTCGTTGCGCAGCGCCTGGCTTTCTTCACGGTGACGCTTGTGCAGGGCGTGGCGGGCCGTGGCCTGCTCGGCGAACAGGGCACGGACCTGCTCCGCCTGCGCCGGGGTGAGGTTGAGTTCGGTGGTCAAGCGTTCGACGCGGCGGTCCAGCCTCTGTTCGAAGCGTTCGGCACGATCGGTACGCTCGCCGCGTTCCGCGGTCGTCGGTTGGGCCACGGCGAAGCCGGTAGCCAGTCCCAATGCCAGCGTGGTGGCGATCATCAGCTTGTTCATGGTGTTTTCTCCGTGTTGCATCCGGGCCGCTTGCCCGTGGTCGCCACAATGACCACCAACATCGAAGCGAACGTGGAGAAATCGCGGAGAACGCACAAGGGCCGGAAAATCCGGCCCTTGTGGTCAGTCGGCACTCAGGTTCGCGGCGTCGAGGACGCCCCGTCCCTGCCTGCCGCCGTTACTGGCTGCCGCGGGCGGCGGTCACGATCGACAGCGTGTAGTTGCCCTTCGAGCCATCCAGCGACGCGGCGACCAGGCGACCTTCACCGTCGGCATCCAGGGTCACGATCAGGCGCGCGCTGGTGCCGCCGCCGCCGTCATCGTCCTGTGCTTCCTGATGGAAGGTTTCGCCTTCGAACACGCCCCACTTCAGGATCGGGTCGAAATCGCTGGAGTCCATGCGGACTTCCACGCGCTGGCCCGGACGTCCTTCGATGCGATAGGCGTCGAACGCGATCTCCTCATCGGGCGTGAAGGCATCGCTGTCGTCGAGCTTGCCGCGAATCGCCTCGCCGACCTTCGCCGTCTGGAACACGACCGGACGCGGGGCCGGTGGTTCACCCACGGTCACGGTGAAGGCGCCACTGGCCGCACCGCTGACGGCGGCAATCCTGATCGCCGCTTCGCCACTCGGCGGCAGCGTGACGGTGAGGCGGGAATTCAGTCCAGGACCACCGTCGTCATCGCTGTTGGTTTCATTGAACTGGCCGTTGTTCCAGCTGCCATAGCCGAGGACCGGATCGAAATCGCTGGCGTCCAGGCTGATGCGAACAGTCTGGCCGCCGCGGCCCTTCACCAGCCAGATGTCGTAGGTCTGATCCGTGTTCTCGTCGCGCGGCGAGTCTTCGCCGAGGCTGCCCTGCACCGGGGCGTTCATCGAGACCTGGCGCAGGCTCGGGCGCGGCGCCGGCGGCGCTTCGGTCACGCTCAGGGTGTAGTCGCCGGCATCGCTGGCGCCGATCGAATTGGCACGGATCTGCAGCACGCCACTGGCGGGGACGGTCGCGGTCAGCAGCGAGTTGGTGCCACCACCGCCGTCGTCGTTGTAGACGCAATCCTCGGAGCAACCCGGCCCGGCGACGGTGCCGGCGGCGAGATAGGCATCGAACGACGCGGAATCCATGCGGATGCGGACCCGATCCCCGGCGCGACCGCGGTAGGTGTACAGGTCAAAGGGCGTGCCGTCATCGGCCTTCGGGGTGGACGACGTCAACGTGCCGTTGACGCTCTGGCCCAGCCGGATCGACGTCTGGGCGTGGGCCGAACCGGCGAGCAGCGTGCCGGCGATGGCAACGGCTAGGATGCGGGATGTCATTGTGATTCTCCACTTGGGGGGCAAATTCACCGGTTCTCGCCGGCGGGGAAACGGGTGCCGTCGCGGCGCGCCCATGGCGCGCGACGACTGACAGGTTAAACGCAAGACGTGCGGGAGACGCGCCAGTCCCGACGGACGGCGAGGACGGCCGTTCGGCCCTTCGTTCAGATTCGGATCGGGCCCGTTGCATGGCCGTCGGTGTCGTCCAGCCGGGTCAGAACTGCAGGCCGATGCGGCGCAGGGTCTTGCCCATCAGCCACGCCGGTCCAATGAGCAGGTAGAAGATGTCGGTAAAGAATGACGGGCGCTTTCCTTCAAGCACATGGCCGACGAACTGGCCGATCCACGACACGGCGAACACCGCGGCTGCCAGGTAGAGGAGGCCGCGTCCGCCGAGTTGCCGGAACAGCAGTTCGGTGACCAGCCCCAGCGCCACCATCGCCACCGCCATGGCCAGGCCGAGGACGCGCGAGTGGCGGTAGTACCAGAGCACCGCGGCCAGCATCGCCATGCCCGCCCAAAGCCCGGGACGGAACAGCGACGACGGCACCGGAATCACCCACAGTGCGGCGATCACGCTCCACACGATCAGGGGCACGCAGACCCAGTGGATCAGCACATTCGCGCCATTCTGGTGATCCGCCGCGTAGTGGTTGAAATAGCGGTCGATGGCGCGGGTGGCTTCGGCTTCCATGGCTGGCGGTCGTTTCTGCGGTGAAGCCGCAAGCATACGACCGCCAGCGATGGCGAGGTAGCGGAATTCCCCTGCCAGGGCATGACGGCCAGGCACGGATCCACGGCATTGGCGGGCACCGGCCCGCGCCGAAGGATGACGTAGCCTCCTGCTGGCCACGACGACTCTTCCGGTGTCCCTGTGACGGAACCGGTTGTACACGAATGGAACAGCAGGTCCACGTAGCGCCCGGGCGTACGCGTGACCCGCTCGGAATTGTCGCTGGATGCGATCACGCCCTCGCTGAGATGGAGCGGACGCCAGGGTTGTCGGAACAGGGTCACGCGTTCCAGTGCTTCGCGAATAGCGCCCGACGGTGTCGGCGCGGCCTCCATGCTCCGACGCGGTGTGATGTCGCGGTGTGATGTCG
>CAZYHP010000022.1:4554-14741 GCA_964647135.1 uncultured Rhodanobacteraceae bacterium | reverse complement strand
CAAGGGAACTTCGCCATGCAGGATTTCCGCACCGAGTTTGGCTCGTCATCCCCGCGAAGGCGGGGATCCAGTGGCGTCAGCGCACAGCAACGCCGGATTCCCGGTTTCACGGCAATGACGAGCTGCGCCCTTGCTGGTCAGTCGCGCTATGCGGGTATCGCGCTGCTCAGCCCTGCGGCGCGGCCAGGCGCTCCAGGGCTTCGCGATAGCGCGCGACGGTACCGGCGATGACGACGGCGGGCAGGCGCGGACCCGGTGCGGACTTGTTCCAGTCCAGTGTTTCCAGATAGTCGCGGACGAACTGCTTGTCGAAACTCGGCGGATTGCGGCCGGGCTGGTAGGCGTCGGCAGGCCAGAAGCGCGAGGAGTCCGGCGTCAGCATTTCGTCGGCGACATGCAGCGTGCCGGCTTCGTCGACACCGAACTCCAGCTTGGTGTCGGCAATCAGGATGCCGCGACTGGCGGCGTACGCCGCGGCAAATCGATAGATCGACAGCGTCGCATCGCGGATGCGCTCGGCGAGATCGGCACCGATCAGCGCGACCACTTCGTCAAAGCCGATGTTGGCGTCATGGTCGCCGATGGCGGCCTTGGTCGACGGCGTGAAGATCGGTTCCGGCAGTGCGTCGGCCATCCGCAGGCCGGCGGGCAGGCGGATGCCACAGACCGACCCGGTCGCCTGGTAGTCCTTCCAGCCGCTGCCAATCAGGAATCCGCGCGCGATCGCCTCGACGGGCAGGATGCGCAGTCGTTTGCCGACCACGCTGCGCAGCCGATACGTGGCGACGTCGACGCCCGCCGGCAGCACCGATTCCACCGCATCACCGGTCAGGTGGTTGGGCATCAGGTGCACGGTGCGCGCGAACCAGGAATTCGACAGCGTGGTCAGGATCTCGCCCTTGCCCGGAATCGGATCGGGCAGGATCACGTCGAAGGCGCTGAGGCGGTCGCTGGCGACGATCAGCAGGCGCTGCGCGTCGACGGCGTAGACGTCGCGGACCTTGCCGCGATGGACCAGGTCCAGTCCCGGCAGGTCGGACTGGTAGAGCACGGAAGGCATGGTGTTCGCTGAACTGGCGGGCGGGGCGCACAGTGTAGTGCGGTTAGAATCGGCGGCCATCATGACCGTTTCCAGACGCGCTCCCGCCCACGTTTCCCGTCCTCATGTCGGCTGGCTGCTGCTGCCGTGGCTGACGGTGGCCGGCTGCGGACAGCCGCCTGCAGAAACCGACGCGGTCCCCTCGACGGCCGCCACCCAGCCGGCCGCCGAGCGCGCGCCGAGCCAGCTCGGGTTGTGTGCCGCCTGCCATGGCCGCGACGGCATCGCCGTTGCCGAGAACACGCCGGACCTCGCCGGTCGCGAGCGCAGCGAACTGCTGGCGGCGATGGAGGAATACCTCGACGGCCGTCGCGACCATGCACCGATGCGGGCGATGCTCGGACCGATCCGGCCGGTCGACCGCGAAGCGCTGGCCGACTGGTTCGCGGCGCAGCCTGCCGCTTCGGCCGCCCCGCCGTGAACGCCCTCGCAGCGTTGGTCGGCGCGGTGGTCGGCCTGTTGCTGTTGCGGCATTGGATCGGCGCGGTGACCGGCGCCAGTCTGGGCTGGCTGATCGCCAGCGGCGTGCTGCCGCGCCTGCTCGGCGGATTCGCACCCGGCCGCGGCGAGGCGATCATGCCGGCGGTGTTCACCCTGCTCGGCCGCCTCGCCAAGAGCGACGGCCAGGTCAGCCAGGCCGAGATCGATCTGTGCGAAACGCTGATTGCGCGCCTGCATCTGGACCCACGCGCACGCCATGCCGCCGTGGCGGCATTCAATGCCGGCCGTCGCGACGAGCGCGACGTCAGCGACGCCTTTGCCATGCTGCGCGACGCGCGTCGCCATGGCGGGCTGTTCATGACCCTCTTCGTCGACATGGCGCTGGCGGATGGCGAGCTGCATCCGGAGGAACGTCGCCTGCTGGGCAAGTACGCCTGGATGCTCGGCCTGCGCGAAGCCGCCCTCGAGGCTTTGCTGCGCCGGCGCGGCCGCAGCGATGCCGGCACGGGCAACGCAGACAGCGATCCCTACGCCGAACTGGGCCTGACACCAGGCGCCAGCGAAGCCGAGATCCGTCGCGCATTCCGTCGCCTGATCAGCGAGCACCATCCCGACAAGCTCGCCGCGCGCGGTGCGCCAGCGGAAGCGGTGCACCTGGCGCAACAGCGCACGCAGGACATCCTGGCCGCCTACGAGCGCATAAAATCCGCACGTGGCATGAAATGATGACCACAAACCCTCTGTCTATTTTCCTTCCGTCCGTCGGGATAGCGCCATGAAGCAGTCCGCGGTGATCGCACCGTCCATCCTCTCCGCCGACTTCGCACGCCTCGGCGAGGACACCGCGCGCGTGCTGGCAGCAGGCGCCGACTGGGTGCACTTCGACGTCATGGACAACCATTACGTCCCCAACCTCACCATCGGCCCGATGGTCTGCCAGGCGCTGCGGAAGTTCGGTGTCACCGCGCCAATCGACGTGCACCTGATGGTCAAGCCCGTCGACCGCATCGTGCCCGATTTCGCCAAGGCCGGTGCCTCGCTGATCTCCTTCCATCCCGAAGCGAGCGAGCACGTCGACCGCACGCTCGGACTGATCCGCGACAGCGGTTGCCAGGCTGGACTGGTCTTCAATCCGGCGACGCCGCTGAGCTGGCTCGACCACGTGATGGACCGCCTCGACCTGGTGCTGATCATGTCGGTGAATCCCGGCTTCGGCGGCCAGTCGTTCATTCCGGGCGCGCTCGACAAGTTGCGCGAGGCGCGCCGCCGTATCGACGACAGCGGCCGCGCCATTCGCCTGGAGATCGATGGCGGCGTCAATGTCGACAACATCGCCACCATCGCCGCAGCCGGTGCCGACACCTTCGTCGCCGGTAGCGCGATCTTCAACAGCGGCGACTACGCGACGACGATCAATGCCATGCGCCGCGCCATCGACAGCGGCGTTCCGCCGGAAGCGGCGATGTTCCCGGGTACGGTGCCGCATTGAGCGCGGCATGATCCGGAAGCGCCCGATCCCACGTACTGCGCATTGGAATCCACACGCCCAACAGGAGGCCGAGATGCTGCGACCGACCCGTGCCCTGTTCGCCCTTGTACTGTCCACCGCTGTCGTCATGGCCGAAGAGTCCGTGGCGCCGGGACCCGGCAACGACTACCAGGCCAGTGTCGCCATTCCCTGGCAGCAGCCGGATCAGCGCGTACTGGTCTTCGAGCGTCTCGACAGCGGCGCCAGCGGGAACCTCTGGCTGACGCGCTCCGAGGATGGCGGTGACACCTGGAGCGAGCCCGCCACCGTCGTCGCCACCGCCGGCAACGAGCGTCATGCCGCCCTGGTGCAGACCGGTGAGGACGCCTGGTCGCTGTTCCACCTCAGCAATGCCGGCGGTGTGTTCCGGATCCATCGCGCCACCTCCGGCGATGCCCTGAGCTTCTCCCCCTCCACGGCCATCGAACTTGGCTGGGCCGGTGGGGGCGAAATCAACCCGCATGTCATCCGCCGCGATGACGGCACTCTGGTGATCACCTACCACCGCCTCGGTGGCGCCGCCTACATCGCCGTCTCCGACGACGACGGTGCGACCTGGGACAACCTGCGCACGCAGGTCAGTCCCGGGACTGCCGCGTTGCCACGCATCGCCTGCCGTGACAGCGACGGCACCTGCCTGCTGGTCTACCAGACCGGCAGCAATCCCGTCTCGCTGTGGGTGAAGACCAGCAGCGACCTGCACGACTGGTCCGCGCCGGCGCGACCGCTCACCAGCGATGGCAACAATCACGATGCCTTGCCGCTGGTGCTGCCCGACGGCAGCTTCGTGGTTCTCTGGTCGCGCGTCGCCAATGGCGGCTTCCAGGTTTTCTCGACCCGCTCGCACGACGGCATTGCCTGGCAGCCGCGCCTGCAACACACCGACCGCCCTGGACTGCACAACGTGCAGCCGCACGCGCTGCCTGGCGGGCTGCCCGGCACCGTCGAACTGTACTGGGGCGCCGGACAGGTGCCGGGCTACGCCAACCTCGACATCGTCCGCGAGCCGGACGTCCTCGTCGCTGACTGGCTGTTCCGGGACGACTTCGAAATCATGGAGTGAGGACGCCCGGCGTTCGGGTCACCGACTGCGGCAGTCGTGGGCCGGAGGCAGCCGCTCCGGCGACGCCGCCGGCCCGGCTTAGCCGGTCAGCAGCGCCTGGGCCCAGTACACACCGATGGCCAGCTGCACCACGAACGCAGTGAACCGCAGGTACACCGCCGGCTGCGAGGTCGACGCCAGATGCACCAGCGACTGCAGCACGCGGGCGCCCAGGAACACGAATGCCAGCGGATCGGTCAGCGCATGGCGACCCGTCACCAGCGCCACCAGAAGCAGACCGCCGAACACCGGCAGGTTCTCGACGCAGTTGGCATGCACGCGTGCCAGCCGCTGCATGAAGGGAGAAAGCCCGGCGTGGTCCGGTCGGATGTCGGTCGCGGCGACGCGGCCGGCAAGAACCAGTCGCGCGCGCAGCACCTCCATGAGCACGACGACCAGCAGTGTCCAGGCGATGAAACCAGTCAGGGCAAGAGCGCTCGGTGAGGACATGGGTTTCCCTCTGAAATGTTCGCCGCCCTAGGGGCGGGGGCGGTCGCCGCCAGGCCAGGAGCGCCCGGGTGGAGGAGCCTGGCCGGCCCGGAAAAGTGATCGCGAATGCGCTGATGGCCCTCACCCACGGAATCTCCACGCCGACGGCCCCGGTCGACAGCACCACGAGCGCCTGGACAGACGACGACCATCACAGGAGCCATACGCGGGTCTTTGCCGTCTTGCAGCCGCTCCATCGTCGAGACCGCTACAGCCCGCGCATGCGCCGCATGCGACGGTAGACGGCGGGGCGGCAGCCCATGGCGAACAGGACGCCGACCATGAAGCCGGCAACATGGGCGATCCACGCGACCGCACCGAGCGTCGGGTTGAGGTAGGCCATCAGCACCTGCAGCAGGATCCAGAAGCCGATCAGCCACAGCGCCGGAATGCGCACGAATTCCAGGAAGGCGCCGAGCGGAATCACCAGGCCCAGCTGCGAGCGCGGGAACAGCGTGAGATAGGCGCCGACAATGGCGGACACGGCACCGCTGGCGCCGATGATCGCGCCGACACGGTCCGGCATCGAAAGCGCGGTCGCGAGGTTGGCAAGACCGCCACCGATCAGGAACAGTGCGAGGAACAGGCCGCTGCCGAGGCGCCGCTCCGCCGCCAGGCCGAAGATCAACAGGAACAGCAGATTGCTCACCACGTGCAGCAGGTCGGCGTGGATCAGCATGGCGCTGAACAGGACCACCGGGCGCAGGTCGGCCAGGTAGTCGAGCCAGCCTTCGCCGATGTCGAACAGGCGCGCCGGCACCAGTCCCCAGGTCGCCACGATGCTGTAGAAGCGCGCCTCGCCGATGTTCGCCAGCCATAGATAGGCGAACACGATGAGCGCCAGCAACAGCGGCGTCGCCCAGCGCAGCCGGCCGCGGGATCGCTCGTTGACGTGGACGAACACCGCGGCCGTCCCGGCGGACTCAGCCCCGCGAGGGGAAAAGGAAGTCGGTGTCCTTGAAACGGATCAGGACGCCGTTGGGACGGATCTCCACCACCTCGAGCCCGCCTTCGATGGGTTGGCCGTCGCGCGCCCGGACGCCGTTGATGATCGCGAAGCGCCGCTCCGGGTCCGTGCTGTACATGTGCAGCGTCAGGGCGATCGGCGGGATGTCGCGACGCACCGCGTACGGCAGCTCGTTGTAGGTCGGCGTGCTGCTGCCTGCGGCTGTCGTGGCGGCGGGTACCGGCGCAGCCGGTGCCGGTGCCGCGGTTGCGGGAGCGGGCGCAGGCGCTGCCGTTGCCACCTGTGGGTCCGCCGGGACTGCAACCGCCTCACCGCTCGCCGCCTGGGCGTCGGGTGCAGGGGCGGGCGCCGGCGCGGGCGCCGGATCCGGCGTCGTCGTCGGACGGGCCGGGAATGGCCCGAAGCCGACGCGGCGGGCCGGCTGCGCGTCGGGCGCAGACACCTCAGGCGCCGCCGCACTGGCGACGGGCGGTTCCGGAACGGCCGGCGCGGGCTCGGCCGGCACCGCGGGCGCCGGCGCGGGAACCGCCGTGGCGACCGGCGGCGACTCCTTGGCGGGGGTCTGCGCAGCCGTCGGCTCGGATGCCGGCATGGCCTCCTCGTCGCCGCTGCTGAACAGACCGCCCGCCCAGGCGCCGACCAGCGCGACGGCGGCAACGGCGGGCAACAGCCACGCCGGTCGCTGCGGCTTCGTCGCCTGGCCATGGCGCAGGATCGGCGTGCTCAGGGTCGGCGGAACGCCGCGCTGGCGTTCGGCTTCGGACTTCTTCAGGGCATCGAGGATCGAGGACATGGGCTCATTCTATAGGCTGGCCGGACTTTGGCCGGTCGGGTGGCCCCAGGCGGGGGCCGCCCTCAAGCAGGGCGGACAGCAGCCACCACGTCTCCGGGCCGACCACGGCATCGGCGCGGACACCGAACTGGCGCTGCAGACGGCGGATGCGTTCATCCTGGTCTGACAACGCCGAAAGCGATCGGTTCGCTTCGAACCGGTCGAGTGCCGGGCGCGCCCAGGCCGGCAGCGGCCCGCTGTGGATGGCATTGACGGCAGCGGGCAGCTTCACCAGCGCCACATATTCGCCTGGCCACATCGATTCCAGACGGCTGCGCGACAGCACCTGCGGCTGCGCACCGATGACCGCGACGCGCTCGGCGTCCAGGCCGGTCAGGACGACGCCGGCATCGCCCGCGTCCTGCGGCAGGATCAGCAACACCGGGCGCTCGAGCAGGCCGAGCTGCGTCAGGTTGCCGCGGCTGCGTGCGCAATACAGGTTCTGCTGCAAGCGGAAGGAACATTCGATCAGCCGTTCGACGAGGTTCGGCGCGGCTTCGATGCCATGCGCGTCCAGCAGCGCCCGTGCTGCCACGGCCGGCTCGGCGGCCTGCAGCCCGGTTTCCGCCACGGCCGCTACAGGCGCGGGAACACCGGTTGCCGGCACGGCATCGGCGCCACGCTTCGACCAACCGTTCCAGGCCGCGACCGCCAGCGCCGCCACGGCGATGGCGGCGAGCGCGGCGACCGCCCAGACAGGCCGACCGAAACGCCGTGTCGCCGGCCGGTCCAGCAATTCGGCGGCGGCACGGTCGACGACGCGTGCATCGAGCTGGCTGCGGTCCTCGGCATAGCCGGTCACCAGCGTACGTTCGGCAATCACGTTGATCAGCCGCGGTACGCCGCCGGAATGGCGGTGGACCGCCTCTTCGGCGGCGGGCGTGAACGGCGAGCGGCGCAGGCCTGCGACGGCGAGTCGATGGCGCAGGTAGGTGCCGGTCTCGCTGCTGTCCAGGGGCGTCAGGTGATAGCGCGCGGTGATGCGCTGTGCGAGCTGGCGAAGGTCGGGACGCGAAAGCAGTTCACGCAGCTCCGGCTGGCCAAGCAGGACGATCTGCAGCAGCTTCTGGGTTGCCGTCTCGAGGTTGGTCAGCAGGCGCACCTGCTCCAGCGATTCGACGGACAGCTGCTGCGCTTCATCCAGGATCAGCACCACGCGCAGGTCGCGTGCGTGCGCGTCCAGCAGGTAGCGGTTGAGCGCGTCGACCAGTGCCTTGCTGCTGCCACGTGCCTCGCCAATGTCGATATGCAGCTCTTCGCAGATCGCTTCCAGCAACTCGACGGGATTCAGGCGCGGGTTGAGCACCAGCGCCACGCGCGTGTTGTCCGGCAGTTGTTCAAGCAGCAGGCGGCTGAGCGTCGTCTTGCCGGTGCCGACTTCGCCGGTCAGCTGCACGAAGCCACCGCTGCCGCCCTGGGCGATGCCATACACCAGGTGCGCCAGCGCATCGCGATGCCGGTCGGACAGAAAGACGAAGCGCGGATCCGGCGTGATCGAAAACGGCGCCTCGGCCAGCCCATAATGGTCAAAGTACATGGGCGCTAGCTTAGCGCGCCGCCCGCTGCCCCATCCGCCACACTGCGGAACTTCGCCACGCTGCGAATAGCCTGTAACGTGCCGGGAGCGACGGTCGACCAGGCTGCCATGATGATCCGGAGGACGTTCTTGCCACAGACAGCACAGCGTGCCTGCGCGATGCGACGCCGTTCCGGCGGTTTTCCCGAACGCGAGCGCGCCCCGTCGCCGGCCCTCGACCCGCACCCTTCCGTGCGCATCGTCCGGCGCATCAGGCGAGGGCATGCAAGGCCGGCGGGCAACCGGCTGCCGCCGGTGCCTGCAAGGGCAAGCGATGAAGCGGCCTTTGCCGATGCCGACATCTAGCGTCGAAGCGGGCGGCTACCGATCGCCGTCGGTATTGCGCCGCGCGACGCTGTGGGTGGCCCTCCTCGGCCACCTCGCTGCCGCGTGCCTGGTGATCCTTGGCGAATGGCGATGGGCACTGCTCGCACTGTTGCCGGCGGCATTCTTGGTCGTGCACGGCTCCTTGTGGCCGCACTCGCCGCTGTTCGGCCCCGTGCTGCGGAAGCTGCCGACTCGCGAACGTGTGGTCTGGCTGACCTTTGACGACGGCCCGGACAGTGAAACCCCCGAGTTGCTCGATATCCTCCAGCGTTACCAGGCGCGCGCGACCTTCTTCCTGGTGGGCGAACGCGGGGCGCGACACCCGGCGCTCGTCCGGCGTATCGCCGCAGGGGGGCATGGCATCGGCAACCACTCGATGACGCATCCGGCCGGCCGCTTCTGGATGCTGTCGCCGGCCGCTTTCGAACGCGAGCTGCGAACGACGCAGGACACCCTGACCGGCCTGGCCGGCGAGCGCCCGCGCTGGTTCCGGGCGGTGGCCGGGTTGACGAATCCCTGGCTGGATCCGGTCGTGCGCCGCAACGGCCTGCATCGCGTCTCCTGGAGCGGCCGCGGATTCGACACCGTGGACGGCGACGATGCACGCGTGCTGCGGCGGCTGATCCGCGCCATCGAACCCGGTGCGATCCTGATGTTGCACCAGGGATTGCCGCCCGGACGGCTGCCACGCCTAACGTCTGCGCTGCTGGAGGAGCTCACCGCGCGCGGTTACGGCACCGTGCTTCCGGAACCGGACGATGGCCGCGTGGCAACCACCAGCCAGTTGTTGAACGGCGTGCGTCCCCATAGTGGCGTAAACGTGGGCACCAGTCCCAGCGATGACAGTTCGGCCGCCAGGCCGTCGTGACTGGGATAACGCGTCGGACCCGCATTCATCCAGCGCAGCCAGCGCGACAGCACGTCGACACCGCGGGTGACGCGACTGCGCCAATTGCCGTCGGCGAGACCGGTCCGGATGACCAGCCGGCCTTCGGCCGAGACACGCGACGCTGCTTCGGCCAGCAGGGGAGACTGCGCCGCCGGCGGCAGGAACTGCAGGACATCGAGAAGGGCCACGCTGCCCTGATGGGGCGGCAGCCCGGCGGTCGCGTCGACCGCCATCAGCTGCGCCCGCGTCAAACCCACGCGCTGGAGCGCGCGCTGGCCCTGTTCGATCTTGCCGACATCGTTGTCGACGCCGGTGTAGTCCAGCGGAAGCCCGTACGCGGCCAGCGCGTGAGCGAGCAGGCCGATGCCACTACCGACATCCAGCAGCGGCGCCGCCGTGCCGCCCAAGGCGGCGGCGACGCCACCATAAAGCGGATCGCTGCCCAGCTTGCTGCGCACGTACCAGTACAGCCAGCGATCCGGCAGGAACGCCTGGGCGATCCGCTCGCGCTGCACTTTCTCCAGGTCTTTCATCGTGCCGGGTTCATGGGCGTGGCGTGGAATTCCCGCGGGTTGCCTCTGCAGTCTTCATGTTCACACAAACCCGGGAGGAGGCGCATGACGAAGTGGGTGGCGGGATGGATGCGGGCAGCGATCTCCCGGGCCGCGACGGCGCAGACGCTGCACGATTCCGATGGCCGGCTGGCGAACGGCGACTTCATCGGCGGCAATGGCGGCGATTGCGCCGCGGCCGGCGACATGCGTACTTCAGCGGCGTTCCAGGGTCGCGCTGCGCTGAGGTCGTTGCGACGTCCTTTCTGCGCGTGCGTCGTTGACGACGGCTTGACGCGTGACCGCGTGACCGCGTGACGCGCCGCGAGGCGCAACGAATGCAACGAATGCAACGAATGCGGCAGGGGCAATCGAGGCCGCCACTT
>CAZYHP010000022.1:0-4454 GCA_964647135.1 uncultured Rhodanobacteraceae bacterium | reverse complement strand
GCAACGAATGCAACGAATGCAACGAATGCGGCAGGGGCAATCGAGGCCGCCACTTGCGGCCACTCGAACGCCACGGCACCTGGAAGCGCGCAGTGGCAACGCGGCATGGGCACGCCGCAATATCGGCCGCAATGCCTTTGAAAAGCCGATGCCCTCACCGGCCGTTGTACCGGCGCCGGATCAGCCGGCCGCCGTCACCCGCAACGCGACCTCACGTCCCAGCAGGACGCCGGCCAGGATGTCCCAGCGCTGACCGCTGCGCGCCGCGTGGTCCTGCAGTGCGCTGAACGCCTGCGCCTCGCTGCCGGGAAAGCCGATCAGGTGCCCGAACACGATCACGCTGCCTTCGCGCAGCCAGGGTGCGGCGCTGTCCAGCACGTCACCGGTGCTGCCGGCATCGGCGACGTCAATGTGCAGGAGCCGGATCGGCGCCTGCTGCGCCGCGAGGAACGCAGGCAGCGTGTCCTTGAACCAGCCTGGGTGCAACACGATGTCGCCCTCGAGCTGCGGCACGACGCCACCGGTGGACAACGGATCGTCCATCCCCACCTCGCCGGTCGAAGGCGCGCCGGTGAAACTGTCGAAACCATGGCAGCGCTGCCCGCAGTACGTTGCCAGCTGTGCCAGCGTGCGCCCGAACTGCACGCCGCATTCCAGCACCAGGCCCTCCAGCGTGGCCGCTTCGACGCCCAGACGCAGAAGTTCGGCCGCAGTGCCGACAATGCGCGGCCGCGGCTGCTGCGCCGCCAGCCATACAAGGCCGGACCACATCGCCTGCGCGTGCGCATCGTCGAAACTGCGTGTCGGCACCGGCTGGCCGTTCGACAGCGCGTCCAGTGCGTCATGGAACAGCGCGCACAAGGGCTCGCTGCGGCAGGGCGCCAGGACGTCGCGCGCCGCGGCGGGATCGTGGCCCGCCAGCAGCTGGGCCTTGTGCAGCAACAGCATGGCGAAGTCGGGATCGTTTGCCAGCGCCTGCTCCAGCGCGACCTTCGCGTCGTGCAGGCGGCCCAGGGCGATGGCGGCACGGATCAAGGACAGGCCCGCGTCGGGCGCGCGCGGGGCCATGTCGCGCGTGCGCGTGAACTGCTCGAAGGCCTCGTCGTAGAGGCCGTTCTGCCAGAGCCCCTTCGCCAGCGCGTAGGCGCTGGTGGCGCTACCTTCGAAGGCGAACTGCTCGCGCAGGCGCGCGAGGTCGGAAGCGCGGGCCGCGGCCAGTGCGCTGGGTGCGGAATCGGAAGACATCAGGCGTCCAGGGTCAGCAGGCTGGCGTTGCCGCCGGCCGCCGTGGTGTTGATGGTGACAGTGCGTTCGCTGGCGAAACGCGCGAGGTAGTGCGGGCCGCCGGCCTTGGGTCCGGTGCCGGAAAGCCCTTCGCCACCGAACGGTTGCACGCCGACCACGGCGCCGACCTGGTTGCGGTTGACGTAGCAGTTGCCGGCGCGCACGCGCGAGACGATATGTTCGACGGTGTCGTCGATGCGGCTGTGCACGCCCAGCGTCAGCCCGTAGCCGGTGGCATTGACCTGGTCGATGACCGCATCCAGATCCCGCGCCTTGTAACGCAGCACATGCAGGACGGGACCGAACACCTCGCGTTCCAGCACCGACAGCGCGGGAATCTCGAAGGCGTGCGGCGCGACGAAGCAGCCCTGGCTGACCGACGCCGGCAGCTCGACGGCGTGGATCAGACGCGCTTCTCCGTGCATGCGTTCGATATGCGCCAGCAGCGTGCGGCGCGCGTCTTCGTCGATCACCGGACCGACGTCGGTGGACAGGTTCGCCGGATCGCCGACGACCAGCTCCGCCATGGCGCCGGCCAGCATGGTCATGACCTTGTCGGCGATGTCGTCCTGGACCAGCAGCACGCGCGCTGCGGAGCAACGCTGTCCTGCGGAATCGAAGGCCGACACCAGTGCATCCTTGACGACCTGCTCGGGCAGCGAGGACGAGTCGGCGATCATCGCGTTCTGGCCGCCGGTCTCGGCGATCAGCGCGGCGATCGGCGCATTGCGGGCCGCGAGCGCGCGGTTGATCGCCCAGGCCGTCTCAGTCGAGCCCGTGAAGGCGACGCCGGAGACGCGTGCGTCGCTGGTCAGGGCCGCGCCGACCGTGCCGCCGTCGCCGGGCAGGAACTGCAGGACCTCGGCGGGCACGCCCGCCTGGTGGAGCAGCGTCGTCGCCAGATGCGCTGTCAGCGTCGTCTGTTCCGCCGGCTTGGCGATCACCGCGTTGCCGGCGGCCAGCGCCGCGGCGACCTGGCCGATGTAGATGGCCAGCGGGAAATTCCACGGCGAGATGCAGACGAAGACGCCGCGGCCGTGCAGGCGCAGCTGGTTGCTCTCGCCGGTCGGGCCCGGCAGCGTCATCGGCGAACCGAACTGTTCGCGTGCCTGCTGTGCGTAGTAGCGGAGGAAGTCGACGGCCTCGCGGACCTCGGCAATCGCTGCCGTCAGCGACTTGCCGGCTTCGCGCACGCACAGCGCGATCAGCTCGGGACGACGGCCTTCGAGGAGATCGGCGGCCTTGAGCAGCGCCTGTGCGCGCGGCTCGACACCGCCGCGATCCCATGCCGGCTGCGCCTTCACGGCAATGTCCAGCGCGCGCTGCACCAGCGCCGCGTCGGCCGCCTGCCAGGCACCGACGCGCTGGCGGCGGTCGGCCGGGTTGGTGACGTCGCGATCCGGCGTGCCCGCCTTGAAACCCGGCACCAGCGGTGTCGCGGTCCAGGTCTGGTCGGCGGCGGCGATCTGCGTGGCGAGCGCGTGGAGGTCGGCGTCGTTG
The DNA here is from genome assembly GCA_964647135.1 of uncultured Rhodanobacteraceae bacterium. Taxonomy (GTDB): domain Bacteria; phylum Pseudomonadota; class Gammaproteobacteria; order Xanthomonadales; family UBA2363; genus Pseudofulvimonas. The sequence goes on along the minus strand of CAZYHP010000022.1, from coordinate 1,670 downwards.
GCCATGTTGAATCCTCGGGAATTGCGGCGGCCGGCGCCGTACAGATCGGCCGGCTGGGGAATGTGCGGATGCGCCTTCGGCTCGTTGCCGGCGACGACGCCGACCGGATCGGCGACGAGGTCCGAGACTGCCAGCGTCTCGTCGACGATGCGGTTGACAAAGCTGGTATTGGCGCCGTTTTCGAGCAGGCGTCGCACCAGATAAGGCAACAGGTCCTCGTGGCTGCCGACCGGCGCATAGACGCGGCAGGCCAGGCCGCGATCGCCGTCGCCGATCACCGCGTCATACAGGTCGTCGCCCATGCCGTGCAGGCGCTGGAACTCGAACTGGCGATCACCGGCCAGATGCTCGATCGAGGCAATCGTATGTGCGTTGTGCGTGGCGAACTGCGGGAAGAAGGCGGCCGGATCCGCCAGCAACTTGCGCGCGCAGGCCAGGTACGACACATCGGTGTTCGACTTGCGCGTGTACACCGGATAGCCGTCGTGGCCATTCTCCTGCGCGCGCTTGATCTCGGCATCCCAATACGCGCCCTTGACCAGGCGCACGCACCAGCGCCGGCCGTGACGGTGGGCGCGTTCGGCCAGCCAGTCGATGACCGCCGGCGCACGCTTCATGTAGGCCTGCACTGCCAGGCCGAAACCGTTCCAGCCGGCCAGGTCCGGATCGGCGAACACCGGCTCCATCACTTCCAGCGACAGCTCCAGCCGATCGGCTTCCTCGGCGTCGACGGTCAGGGCGATGCCCTGGTCGCGCGCCAGGCGGGCGAGGTCGAGCAGCTTCGGTACCAGCTCGGCGAGGACGCGTGCGCGCTTGGCGACTTCGTAGCGTGGATGCAGCGCCGACAGCTTCACCGAGATGCTGGGCGCGACATAGATGTCGGCATACGGACCGGCGGCACCGATGGCACGGATCGCGTCCTGGTAGGACCTGAAATAGCGTTCGGCATCGCGCGTTGTCAGCGCCGCCTCGCCGAGCATGTCGAAAGAATGCCGGTAGGCGCGATTGTCCTTGTCACGCGAACGCTTCAGCGCTTCCTTGATGGTGCGGCCCATGACGAACTGGTGACCCATGATCTTCATCGCCTGGCGCACCGCCAGCCGGATCACCGGCTCGCCGCTGCGTCCGACCAGGCGCCGCAATGCGCCGCTGAAGCTGCGCCGCGTGTCTTCCGACAGCGCCACCAGTCGGCCGGTCAGCATCAGGCCCCAGGTCGAGGCATTGACCAGCACCGAGCTGCTCTTGCCCAGATGCTTGTCCCAGTCCGCCTCGCTCAGCTTGTCGGCGATCAGCTTGTCGGCGGTGTCGGCATCCGGAATCCGCAGCAGCGCCTCGGCCACGCACATCAGCAGCACGCCTTCCTCGCTGGAGAGGTCGTACTGGCGCATGAAGGACTCGACGGCCGAGGCCTGGCTGGCGCGCTCGCGAACCGCCTCGACCAGCGCCGCGGCGCGCGCCAGGACGCGCTCGCGTTCGTCGGCCGGCAAGGTGGCCTGCACCAGCAGCGGTGCCAGGCAGGCCGCTTCATCGGCGTGCCACAGGGCGGTCACTGCAGCGCGGGTCGCATCCGGCGCCGGCGGCAGCTCGTTCAGGAGAATCGGATTCACGGCAGATCGTCGCGCTGGATTCGGGATGCGAAGTGTAGCCGTCCGCCGCTGCGCCGGCGTGCC
>CAZYHP010000021.1:30664-33285 GCA_964647135.1 uncultured Rhodanobacteraceae bacterium | reverse complement strand
CCGGTGTACGGCGCGCGGCCGCTGAAGCGGGCGATCCAGCAGCAGCTGGAGAATCCGCTGGCGCAGAAGATGCTCGCGGGTGATTACCTGGCCGGCGACACGGTGAAGGTCGCCGCCCGCGACGGCCACCTGGTGTTCGACAAGGGTTGATCCGGTCGGCACGACCGCGCGCGATCCCGGGTGGTCGCGCGCGTTGCCGGAGAATCGCCCGGACGCGTGCCTGCGCGTCCGGGGTGCCGCTATTCTTGTCCACATGGACAGTCCTCCCAGCGGCCCCGTGACGTGGCGGCGCATGGCCGGCGCGTTGCCGGATGCGCTGACGGCCGGCTATTTCCTGATGCTATGGCTGCAGCCGGACATATTCGGCGACGGCCATGTCGAGACCGGCCTGCTGATCATGCTGGTGGAGTTCCTGACCGTGCACGCCGGCGGCATGCTGGGCGGCGTCGCCCTCGATCCCGACACGGCGCGTCGCAAGCGCCTGCAGTTCATCGCCGCTGTCGGATTGTTCTACCTCGCCTTCGCGGCGATGTTGATGCTGGCATTCGGGCAGTGGTGGCCGCTGCTGGTCATCGGCTGGTTGCTGCTCGCCAAGTTCTTGCGGGTGCTGCCCGGACGCGCGATGACCAAGGAAGAAGCGACCTGGCAGATGCAACTGTGGGCGCTGTCCGTGGTGCTCTATCTGGGTGGAGTCGTCTTGACGCTGCTCCTGCCGCTGCCGCGTCTAGGTCTGTCGCCGGAGGTGGTCGCCACACTCGGCATTGCCGGCAGCGGCGTCTGGGTCGAATCGCCGCACCGGTTGATGGCGTTCGGTGTCCTGTATTTCGGCGCCCTGGCGGCAGCAAAAGGCACATTGCACAGGACGGCGGAGCGTCGGCGCGACTGACCCTCAGCCAAGCAGCGTGTTGAGCTCGAAGATCGGCAGCAGGATCGCGAGAACGATGGCCAGCACCAGCACGCCGACGAGCAGGATCATCGCCGGGCCGAGGATCGCCACGAAAGTGGCCAGTCGGTTCTCCAGCAGCGTCGCCTCGTGGTCGGCCGCCTGGTCGAGCATCGTCGGCAGCCGGCCGGCGCGCTCGCCGTTGCCGATCAGGCGCAGGGTGACGGGTGGGAACAGGCGGCTTTCCGCCAGCGATGCCGCCAGGCCGGCACCTTCGCGCACGCGCGAGGCGGCGCGCTCCAGCGCCTGGCGCAGGGGCAGCAGCCCCGCCGTGCCCGTCGCCATGCGCAGCGCGTCCAGCATCGGTACCCCACTGCCGGTCAGCAAGCCGAGGGTGCGGGTGAAGCGCGAGGTATCCAGCGCCAGTCGCAGGCGGCCAATCAGCGGCAGGCGCAGCAGCAGTGACTGCCAGCGTGCCCGCCGCGCCGGATCGCGCAGCAGGGTGCGGATGCCGAGCCCGGCCAGTACGGCCAGCGCCAGCAGCCAGGGCCCGTAGCGCGGCAGGCCTTCCGACAGCGCGATCAGCGCCCGGGTCAGCCATGGCAGTTCGCGATTGAGCGACGAGAACACCTCTATCACCTGCGGCACGACATAGAGAAGCAGCCCGGCGACGACCAGCAGGGCGACACCGGTCAGCAGCATCGGATAGAGCAGGGCCATCCACACCCGTCGACGCAGCGCGGCATGGCTTTCGGCGTAGTCCGCCAGGCGGGCCAGCACCGAGTCGATGCGGCCGCTCTGCTCGGCGGCGGCGACCGAGGCGCGGAAATACTCGGGGAACTGACCCGGCTGCTCGGCCAGCGCCGCCGCCAGGCTGCTGCCCTCGCGCACGCGGGCGCGGAGATTGGCCAGGACGCCGCGCTGATGCGGGTCTTCCGCCTGTTCCGCGAGGGCGCCCAGCGCTTCCTCGATCGGCAGGCCGGCCGCCAGCAGGGTGGCCAGCTCGCGGGTGAGCAGCGCCAGCGCGCCGCCGCCAAGCCGGCGCCGGAACAGCACCTGGCCTGGGCGCGCGTCGGACGCCGCGGCGTCCACCACCAGCGGCGAAAGGCCGCGCTCGCGCAGCAGGGCGCGCGCGCCGCGCGGGCTGTCCGCCTCGATCACCCCCTTGCGGCGGCGACCGTCGTTGTCGAGGGCCTGGTATTCGAACGCCGGCATCGCTGGTCCTGTTCCGGGCGGGTCGGGCAGGGCGGCGACCGGGCTGGTCGCCGCGCAGGCGGGAAGTATGACCGCATCGGGCGCTGGCTTCATCCGGGGCCGGCAATGCTGCGGATGCAACACGGACCGATCCGGCGGTGTCTGGGGAGCCCCACGCCTCGGATGCTGCGTTGCAATGTCCACTCCACGTAGAGATCACAGCACCGGCGAACATCATTCGTAGAACTACGCAAGACCCCGAACTAGGGGTTGCCAGATGGCTGGTGCTTGACGGAAATGTGACACGGTTTGCAAAAACCTTTACCCGCCGTGCAGCCTATGCAAGGATGCCTCACAAGTATCCCGGGATACAGGTCACAAAAGTTTGCATTCTGGACAGTACAAGTCCGTCCCGCTTTCTGTATAAAAAGGGCTTGTACATACGGTGGCGCAGGGTCCTGGCTCATGGAGGTGAGCCGTTTCCCACGGTTTCTGCGCCATACGTCGAGGGACAAGGGAGAGGCAAGGATGAACCGCATCAAGG
>CAZYHP010000021.1:0-30564 GCA_964647135.1 uncultured Rhodanobacteraceae bacterium | reverse complement strand
TTTCTGCGCCATACGTCGAGGGACAAGGGAGAGGCAAGGATGAACCGCATCAAGGCTGGAGCCGTCACGACGATGCAGGCCGATACCCGCCCGTCCCGCCGCGGCTGCCGGAGTTTTAGCGCCAACGGCGCCGCAGGCGACTGCGCTTCTGGTCGCCATGTCCCCCTGGCCGGCCCTGACGGCCACCGTCACGGCGGAGCCGATCCAGTCCGGGATCCCGGCCGCTGGCGACCTTCTGGCGATCCGCGAACGTGGGCAGCCACCGACACCGGCGCCCCTCCATCGCCGACAGCAACGCATTCCCATGGCGAGCCGGACAATGTCCGGTCTCGCCATTTTTCCGTTTCCGCCATCTCCAGCTCCGATGGCAATCGCGAGGACCGCGTCATGCGCAACGTTCATAGCTCTGGACTGGCTTTCGAAGGAATCGAAGCCGCGGCAATCCGCCCAGTGACCCGGTTCCATGCGGGCGGATCGATAGCCCTATTGCTGCTGGCGTTGTTGATGGCCAATGGCGCATTGGCTGCGACCCTGCGGGTGGCGACAGGCGGTGCCGATACCGGCAACTGCCAGGACTCGTCCTGCCAGACACTCGCTTACGCCCTTGGGCAGGCGACAGATGGCGATACCATCGAAATGGGGTATCAACAGAATGACTCCCATACGTTTGCGCAGAACGTCACCATCAACAAATCGGTGACGCTCGTCGGGCGCGGCAACGATCCCGATGCGTCGCCCGTGACATCGCTGGCGTCGACGGTCACGCCCGGACAGCAGTCCATTCTTACGGTCACGGCGCCCAACGTCACCATCCGGAACTTCTATTTCTCGACGAACTTCAACTATGTCCGCCAGGCCATACGTGCCGAGCCAGGTGCCGATGGCCTGGTGGTGGAAGACGTCCGGATCCGCGCAGTTGGCGCCCCCGCTTTGACGAATTACGGACAGGCCAACGCGATCTGGATCAACCCCGACGAAGGTGCGCCGTTCAGTGCGACGGTGAAGGATTCCTTCATTGAAGGGACGTCCGCGCCGACTTTTGCGTTCTTCCGCGCTGGCATTGATGCCCGCCACGCCGGATTGACGGCTACCGGCAACACCATCATCGCCATCAATCACGATATCTCCCTGCGCCGCCAACCCGCTGCAGCCACCGTACTGATCGAAGAAAACGCATTTCTGGGTTATGGCGTCTACATGGCTTCGCCAATGTCGGGCGCGGGTGCCACGAATGTCACCAACAACCTGTTCGATCCTGCCGTAGACCCGGAATCGCCGGCCACCGCCGGCGATTTCTCCGCGATGCGGCTGATCTCCAATCCCAATGGTCATCCGGTGACGATCAGCGACAACCAGTTCACCGGGCACGAACGGGGCATCCTGATCGAGAATTTCCCAGGCGTGACGCTGCAAGGAAACATCTTCGCGCCGTTGTCGACCTCCACCACGTTCCAACACGTCGTACTCAGTAACAAGGAGCTGTTCAGTGGCGCGGCACCAGCGCCATTGCCGCTGGCGCTGGCCCTGACCGCCACTGGTAACGAATTCAATGCCTCTGCAGTGCCTGGTACAGGTACAGCCTTGATGTTGTTGAACGACAATGCGCAAGGTGAGCCGACAGGTGGCTACTACGGCAGCATTGTCCTCGGCAACAATGATTTCGATAGCGGACTTCACTGGTATGTCGAGCTGGGCTCGTTCGATTGTGTCAACAGCAATGATCAGACTGGATGCCCACGACTGGGCGATCTTTACACCAACGTCAATGCCACGATGGCTGGTACGCCGGTCATCAGGTTCGCCGGCGATGTCAATGCTCACAGGCAACCAGGTCGACGGTGCGTTGATTTCCGGACTGGATGCGGTTGGACAGGGTGCCGTTCTGGCGCGCACCCTGGATGCACTTTATTCGCCAGGCCTGGGTGTCGTGAACTGGGGCTTCTCCGCCGACCAGCAGGAAGCCTTCGTCAGCCCGGGTTTCAGTGGCGACTTTGGTGCGCCGCTGACGTTTGACCACAACGATGCTTCGGTCGATGGCCGTACCGTGTATTTCGGCATCAATGCCTTTGCCGATGTGCCCGCCGGCGTGGCTGCAGTGGTGCCAGGCGGCACGGTATGGGTGGCCAGTGGCAGCTTTGCCGGACCAGTGACCGTCGACAAAGCGGTACAGCTGCGCGGCAATGGTGTCGACGAAACAACGTTGGGTGCCCTGAACATCACTGCTTCAGGCAGTGCCGGTTCGCCGATCCTGTTGTCCAGCGCGACAGTCACTGCCGGGCCGACGACCCACGGATTGCTGCTGGGGGGCAATGTCTCCCATCTGCACTTCGAGAATATCGAGTTTGCCGGAAACGATGAAGGTGTTCGACTCACAGGTACGCACGATGCCATCACGTTTGAGGGTCCTGGCTGCGCGTTCACCGACAACGCGTTCGCCGTTGTCACGGCCAGCAATGCGGTCGCAGGGAACGTGAGTTTCGATGGCTGTCGATTCGAGGGCAACGGTACGGGAATCGTGTTGTTTGCCGGCAACCCCGGAGGCACCGGCCAGATAGAGAACTGGTCGGTGAATGCCTCGCAGTTCATCGACAACGACGGCAGCGATGAGAACCTCTGGGGTGGCGGCATCTGGATCAAGAGCAGTGGTGCGGGCAGTCGGATCGACGGCGTCAGCGTGACCAACTCGCTGTTTCGCGACAACGGCAGCAGCAATGCGCTGAATCGTGTCGGCATTACGGTGCGAGCTCGACCCGACACCACGGTCGAGAATGTCCGCATCTGCGGCAATACCTTCACTGACACGCCGGATGGCGGCACACAGGCCTACGGCATCCTGGTCTACGACGACACCGCTTCTGGCGGCACCTACGAGCCGGTCGAGATCTGCGACCACAACGGCGTCCCCAATTCCTTCACCGGACTGCTCTTCAGCGTCAGCGGCCATGAGCAGGTGATGGCCGGCAAAGGTGCACCGGAGGTCAACGTCACCAGCACGACACCACTGGTTGGCTGGCAACACCTGTATCAACCGCCAGCCAGTCCGGTGTACGTCGATGACGACTACGCGACTACGCCAAACGGCACTGCCGTCACCTTCACCCACGCGTTGGGCGACCTGACGGATGTCCCCGCCATCGTGGGGGTGGATGCGTTCGCCTCGATCAGCGAGGCCGTTGCGGCCGCTGCTCCCGCAGCCACGATCTATGTCGCCGCGGGCGACTATGTCGACAACGTGGTCGTCGATCGGGCCGTCACCCTCCTGGGAGATGGTGAATCGGTCACGACGGTCGTGCCGGCACTGGACAACCCGGATTGTTCCGCCGGTGGGGGAACCGGGGTCATGTGTGCGGGTGGCACGGTACCGGCCAGTGTCGTGTTCCTGGTCACCGCCGCCAATGTCGAGATCGCGCATCTGACCGTCGATGGCATCAATCCGGCACTGGGTTCGGCCGTCGCGGCACGGATGGGTATTTCCACCGACCCGTCCGGCTCGGGGTTCAACAACTTCCACGTCCATCACACAACCATCCGCAACATTCATCGGTTGGGCTTGTTGCAGGAACGCAGCACCTTCACGTTCAGCCACAACACGATCCAGGACATCACCGGCCCGGGAAGCGATGCGATTTTCAGCCGCGTGGGCTCGGGCGTGATTGAACACAACGTGGTTGGCGGTGCCACCTATGGCATCACCACCAACCAGTCCAGTGGCACCAAGATCCGGCACAACACCGTATCCGCGATCTCCAGCTCCATCCAGACGGACAACATCAACAGCCACGCCACCGAGTTCGAGGTCCATGACAACAGTGTGGACTGCCAGGGTGCAGTGAACGCTTACGGCTTTCTGGTATTCGCCCCGAAAGTGGACGTCGATATCCGGGACAACCAGGTGGTCGGTTGCGCAGTGGCCATGGCGGCGCTCAGTGGCCCGGGAACCATGGGTATCGTCCGGTTCACTGGAAACCGGGTGGATGGCACTGGCAGCGGCAATCCCGCGAATTCCCTTGGCGTTTATGTCACGACCAGCACGTCTGCCTATGGACATCATGACCGCACTGTCGAAATCGTCGGCAACGACATAACCGGCTTCGCCGCCGGCGTCTATACCGGGCGGGACGGTGGGAAATCGCTGGATGTCCAGGCTCGCCACAACCGCATCGTCGGCAACGGCCTGGGCTGGTTTGACAGCGGAGCGCCCGCAGGGGAACTGGACTTCGACGATAACTGGTGGGGTTGCAACGGCGCGCCGGGAACGCAGCCGGTTGGCTGCAGCGCGCAGTCGAACGGCATTGACGGCGACGTCGACGTCGATACCTGGCTCAGCCTGGACATCTCGGCGGCGGCAACCTCGATCGAGATGGGATCAAGCACGTCGATCACGGCGACCCTGATGGATGGCACCGATACGGTTGCAGCCGACTTCCCCGATGTGGGCCAGGTCGGCTTCTCCAGCTCGCTCCCCGCACTGTCCGATGCCAGTGTTGCGCTGTCCGACGGCGAGGCTGGCGTGGCGTTCACCGGCGCCGTCCAGGGTGGCGCGCAGCTGTCGGCCAGCTATGACCAGCAGACCGTCTCCACGCTGGTGGCGGTGACCGGTGTCGGGGTCGGCCAGATCAGCGTGCAGTCGGTGATGGAGAGCAACACGGCAGCGACGGCGGCTGACAATGACTACACCCGCATCAACAATGCCATCCAGGCGGCGGCGCCCGGCTCGATCATCGAGCTGGATGGTGAGTTCGACTGGACCGAGCCCTTCGCCCTGGCCAGCTGGTCACGCGGAAGCAATGGTTTCAACGACGGGCACATCTTTGCCACCGGTGGTGACGACTGGTCGATCCGCCTGCCTGACGGCCGCAACGACATCACAGTCCGCGCCTCGAGCGGCGGCGCGATTATCCAGGGGTCGTCAGGATTGCCCGATGATGACCATGCGGCCTTCACCGGTTTCCTGGTCGCCTATGGCGTCAACCACGGCTGGACCTTCGAGGGCTTGACGGTGCGTGGCTTCGACATGGGCATCGTCATGTTCCGTCGTGCCGGCGAAACAGCAGTCTTCAATGGCACTGCCTTCATCGGCAACCGGATCGAAATGGGTCCGGAAACCGGCGATCCGTTCGAAAGCTATGGCCTGTTCGCCAACCATGGCAACAACCAGATCATTGCCGACAACGAGATCTACATCGACATTCAGGGCGTGGATGCCTCCACCGGGCTTGAGAGCGATTTCCGCAGCCTCGGCATTCGCATCGGTGACTCCAGCAACAGCGCCGTGTTCGATGGATTGGAGATTTCGGGCAACACCATCACCGTGGTCGGCGTGCCAGCAGGGGCGCCGCCGTCGGTGATCGGCATCTGGGAGAATGCGCTCGACAGCAACTCGGCGATCACCATCCAGGACAACCGGTTCTTAGGCTCCGGCGGATTCGGCACCGATGGTGTCGAGGACAACAATCAATACGGCATCATCGCCAGCACCCAGTCCAGTGCGACGCGCACCTCGGTCCTGAGGGGCAATACGGTCAGCGGTGCGGCGGTTGGTATGCGCGGGCAGTGGATCACCTACCCGCATTACATCCCGGGCACCGATCCGCTGCTGGTCGAGGGCAACATCCTGACAGGCAACGGCACCGCGTTGCAGTTGCCGGCCGGCTATCCGAGTCCGTCCCGCTACACCATCCGCCACAACCGGATCGTCGGCAACGTGATCGGCGTGTTCGCCGAGAATGGCGCGGGAACGAATGAGCAGCCTTCCGAGATCGAACTGGCCGACAACTGGTGGGGTTGCAACACCGGTCCGGGCACTTCCGGCTGCGACCACCTCATCATCGAGGACGCAGGCGTGCCGGAAAACAATCCGGCCGTGGTCGGCCTGGACAGCTGGCTGGCCCTGTCGGGCAGTGCTGATCCCGCTGTCCTGGCGTCGCCGGGTGACAGCGCCGTGATCACGGCAGCCCTGCTTTCATTCGATGGCAGTCTCCTGGACACCTTGCCAGCCGCCGGCTTCCCGGTCACAGACATCGCGCTGGAGACCAGCAAGGGGTCATTCGCCGACGCACCGGACATCGTGGTCAACGCCGTGGTGCCCACCGACATGGGCGCTGCGCAGACGACCCTGTACCAGCACGTCTCCGGCTATGCCTTCCTGAGTGCGTCGCTCGACAACCAGATCGTGGACTTCAATGTCCGCGTCGCCGGCGCCGTCACCGTCAATGACAACGTCGATGCTGGCGAAATCCTGCCGGCCGGCGCCACCTGCGGTGCGCCGGACTTCAGCTCCATCCAGGACGCGATCAACACGGTGCCGGCTGGAACAACCATCCTGGTTTGCCCGGGCACCTACCCCGAGAGGCTGACCATCGGCAAGACGGTGACCCTGCTTGGTGCCCAGGCAGGTGTTGATGGCCGCGATCGCAACAGCGACAACCTGGACAGCGGTGAGTCGGTGCTGCTGCCGGCGGAAACCGATCCGAACATCAGCATGGGCTCTTACTTCAGCAGCCGCCTGATTGGCGTCGGTGGTGCCGGGGTGGTTATCGACGGATTCGTGCTCGATGGCGACAATCCGGGCCTCACGTCCGGTGTCAGCCTCAATGGCGCCGACATTGACGCCACCGCTGGCATCCTCGCGTACGGCAGTTCCGCCGGGTTGGAGATCCGCAACAACATCATCCGCAACATGCAGTCCGGTGGCGTGTTCGGTTACGCCCATCTCGGCGACAACATCATCGAGTTCAACCGCTTCAGCAACATCGCGGCGCCCTCCGAATGGGGTGTCGGTGTGCTTTCGACCACACACTGGTACGCACAGATCCGCGACAACCTGTTCGACGGCGTGCGCGTCGGCGTGCACAGCAACCTGCTCAATCTCGCCAATCCCGGGACGCTGGAGCCGGCCGTCCTGCGCAACGAGTTCCGCGTCCAGTACCGTGGCGTGTTCCTCAACCAGAACGGCGGCTCGGTGGCGACCAGCCATCGCATCGAAGGCAACAGCTTCAGCCCCGTCGCCGCTGCGGGGATGGTCGAGCCATGGCAGGCGATATGGATCCAGGGGCTGACCGGCTCCCGCCAGATCCAGATCACGGACAACCACATCAATGGCAGTGGCCTGGCGGGGCGTACCCGCATTGGCTACTACCTGAACAACATCACCAGTACGGCGGCAGCGACCACGCGCTTCATCAGCGGCGGTTCCGTCAGCAACGTCGATGTCGGCGTGCTGGCGACAGACGCCGGCTACTACCGAGGTCCGGTCAACGATTTCGTGGTCCGGGACGTTACCTTCACAGGTGTCGATGCTGCCCTCTACGTGGAAGACACCACGCACACCGGCAACGCCCGGCTGTCGCTGGGCAGCGGCAACGGTTTCGCGGGGGCGACCTGGCCGGTGACGTTGGTCGGGCCGGAGGCCACCCTGGGCACTGCGGACGGCGAAACCGGTGCCGGGCTGGTCCGTGTCAGGGCAGCGCAGACGGGTAACGTCTGGGGCGGCCCCGACGAGTTCGGCAACTCGCACGCCGTCGCGGCCGGCACCATCAACAACGGTATCGCTGCGGCGGCCGCCACCGCTGGCGTGGTCCAGGTCGAGGCAGGCAGCTTTGCCCAGACCATGACTGTCGACAAGCCTGTGCGCCTGCTCGGCGCACAGGTGGATGTGTCTGCGGCAGGGGCCCCGTCGCGCGGCGCCGAAACGGTGATCGAGCCGGATTCTCCGGTCCGGATCGCCATTCCGCCGGCTGGCAGCGGTGCCGAATTGAATGGCTTCACCGTAACCGGAATCAGTTCGTCAACGAACGAGAACTCGGCCGCGATCAACATCACCGGGTCGAATGTCCAGGTCCTCAACAACTTCGTCGTGGGCATCAATGGCAATGGTGTCTATCTCAGCAATGGCCTGGCAACGGACGTCCTGGTCGGAAACAACCACTTTGCTGACATCGCAGGCGGTGCCTACAACGGCATCAAGACCGAGGGCTCGACCGACCTGCAGGTCATCGATAACAGCTTCGATGCCATTGACTACCAGGGCGTCCAGCTCGGCGGCACCAATCCGGGTACGGTTGTGCAAGGCAACCACATCGCCAACACCGTCCACGGCGGCATCAACATCGGTGGCGGCAGCGACATCGTGATCACCGGCAATACGCTGGTGAATGCCGACACCGACAACACAGGAACCCGCGCCGCGATCCGCATCTATGGCGGTGTCGACGCGGCTGTGTCCTGCAACGTCATCGATTCGAGCAACAACCGCGGCATCTACTTCCACGCCAGTGGTGGCGCGCATGTGGCGAATGTCTTCCATAACGCGATTTCGGCGCCAATGGCGCTGGTCAACGACCATGCGGGCCAGACCCTGGTGGGTTCGAACTGGTACAACGGTGCAGGCGCACCGGTGGTCGCCGGCACATTGATCGCCGATCCGCTCGATGCCAATCCCGTGCTCAATACCACGGATTGCGGCAACAACACGCCTCATGCTCACGTCCTGCTGGGCGGGTCCGGGCAGTCGGCCAACCTCGGGGACGGTTTCGGCACCGCACTGCGCTCGCGGGTGACCGACATCCTGGGTGGTGCCGTCGTGAATGCGCAGGTCACCCTCTCGGCACCGGCCGCAGGCGCGTCCGCCGTGCTGGTCCCGGCAGCGGGTGTGCGCCTTACCGATTACAACGGTGTGGTGGAGACCCAGGCCACGGCCAATGGTTTTGCAGGCACCTACACCGTCAGCGCCGAAAATGCGGCGGGCAATGTCGGCTTCGTGCTGACCAACGGCGCGCTGGAGCAGGTGCAGTTCGATCTCAACGGTCCGGTTACCGGCGTCCAGGTCGGCGATCCGACGGTCTACACCGGTGCCCTTGTCAATGTCAGTGCGCCGGTGACGGAGAACGTGTTCATTCGCCTGGCGGTTTCCGGCGCCACTTCACCCGCTGATGTCAGCATGTGTGTTGAAACGGGCAGTGGCTGTCTGGCCATCGTCTGGACCCAGGACGGTGGATTACTGCGCGCCGAGGTGCCTGGTGACATCGATGGCAGCCCGGTCGAGAGCTTCCCGATTACGGCGCCATCCAGTCTCACCTACCTGTTCAACGTGACCTACGGTCGGGCTGCCACCTTTACGGCCAGCGCAGAGGTGGTCGGAGCAACCTCCGGCACCGTTTACGCCAGCGATGTCATCGCCACCGAGGTGATCGACCAGCACGCCGGTGTTGCCCTGGAGCTCTCCGGTCCGGTGGTTGGCGTCGAGAAGGATGCACCGACGCTGTACCAGGCACGCCTGACCAGCGACAGCGATATTGATGATCGCGTCGTGGTCAGCTTCGTGATCACCCGCGACGGCGGCATCCAGGCCGGCGACCTTGTTGTCGAGTACGACACTGGCGGTGGCGTCTTCGCGCCGCTGGGTCTGAACGACCTGGGTGGCCAGCTTGTGGGCACTTATGGCCCGGCTGGCGGCTTCGATCTGTTGGAAGGCCATGACCAGACCACCACGCTGCGCGTGACCTATCTGGTGGTACCGGACGCGCCGGGTCAGTTCCGGGTCCAGGCCAACGTCGTCGATGCCGTGCCGGATTCCGACGGTGTGCCGGTCTACGCCGGTGACAACCTGGCCACGCAGGTGGTCGAGGCAGCGCCGGATGTCGAGCTGGAGCTGTCCGGTCCGTTCAATGGCAGCGACGACACGTTGGTCGTGGCGCGGGTCGACGAGCCGATGGTGGTCCGGGCCGATCTGGTCAACATCGGCGGCACGGTGGCCGACCCGGTGCAGGCGAGCTTCACCGTCGGCGCCGGCTTCGACATCGGGTCGGACGACCTGGTCGCGCGCTACTGGTTCCTGCCCGGCGCCACCGGGGTTTGCGACATCGATACGGCGGTGGGCATCGTCGCGGTTGCAGAATCCGAGTTCACGGACACGGGCAACACCCTGAGCATTTCCACCAGCCCGCAGTCGTTGACCGAAGGCTTGGAAGTGGCGGTCTGCTTCGAGTTCACTTTCAGCCATGCCGGCGTCTACACCATCGGCACGGTGATCGAGGACGCGATACCGGATACCGATGGCCTGGCCACCTACGCCGCCGACAACCTGGCGCTGACGGTCGGCAAGGGCGAGGCGACCTTGGCATTCGATGCCAGCACCATCGGCGCGTTTGACTGGGACGGTTCAATCCGCGAGGCCGTGGTCGAAACCGACCCGGTCGGCCTGGAAGGCGATGTCACCATCACCTACAACGGAGATTCGGTCGCGCCCAGCGATGCCGGCAGCTACACGGTCGTTGCGACGCTGACGCATGACGACTACGAGGCCGACCCGATCACCGGATCCATCGTCATCGGTGGTGAGTCGGTGGACATCAGCGACATCGAGTTCGTCGCGGGAGGCACCAGCCAGGTGTTCAACGGCAGCGCCTGGCCCGTCACCTTTACCGCCGATCCCGCGGAAGGTGTCGAAGGTATCGCCTGCGATGTCAGCATCAACGGTGGCGCGTCGCTGCCGAGCGCGGTGGGTAGCTACTTTGTAATCGTGACCTGTGAAGGTCCGAGCCACTTCGGTACTGCCAGCAACATGCTGACCATCACCAAGGCCACCGGCACGGTGAACTTCGCGCCGCTGTCCGGTGCATACGGCACGGTGCATGCGGTGACCGCGAGCCTGGCGCAGAGCGACAGCAACGTGACCTGTACGGCAGTCAGCGGCGTGCCGGCGCAGTCGGCCCCGGCCGGCAGCTACCCGGTCAGCGCCAGCTGCAGCAGTGACAACTACACCGCCAGCGGTTCGGCCCTGTACACGGTCACGCCAATGGCCATCTCGCTGACCCTCGGCGGCGACTCCGTCGGTGCCGCTGGCAGCGATCCGGACACCTGGTCGCACTTCACCGCCACCACCGGCCAGTCCGGCGGCATCGTGCTGGGTGAACAACTGCAGGTCAGCATGGCCATCGAACGCAGCGGCGGCATTGTTGCCGGCGACGTGCAGTTGCAGGTCGAGCCGTATGACGCGCCCGGTACCTGGGTCGACATTCCCCTGGCGCTGGTCGGTGACGTGCTGACCGGTACGTTTGGCCCGTATTCGCTGGATCCGGTCTCAAGCACGGCCAACCTGCGTGCTCGCGTAGCCCGCGGCGGCACCTACGTCACCACGGCGTGGCTGGAAGGCGCCAACAGTGGCGTGGTGTTCGATACCGCGTACTGGAGCATCGACGTGGCCGAGCTGCGGCTGACGCAGACACCGGCGTCGGTGGCTGGAACGGTGGGCGAGACCATTGCGTCGTCGACGACGCTGCGCAATGTCGGAACAGCGGCACTGGATGCGGGCACGTTCCCGATTCCGCACCCGGCGGCCCCTGTGCCGAACAACGCCAACGTGCAGGCGCGCTATCTGATTGTCGGGCCGACGGCGCTTGTTCCGGCCGACGTACTGATCGAGTACTACAACCCGGCGGAGTGCCCGGGTGAGGCCGACGGCTGGTGCGATGTTCCGACCCAGGATGCCGTACCGGGCGACAGCGAGCTGGAAGGCCGCTTCGGTCCGAGTGCGGGCTTCCCGGCACTGGCTGGCCACGATGCCACGACGTTGTTCCGGGCCACCTTCCTGGTGCCGGGCGCCTACTCGATCAATACCGATCTGGTGGGTATCGACGCCGCTGGCGCCCCGAACGGCGTGATCTACGCGACCGCAAGCCAGTCCGTACAGATCGACGTGGGCGGCGCGGCGAGCATTGAACTTGTCGATGGCAATGCAGGCGAGGCCGTGGTCGGTGGCAACACCCACGACAACGGTGACCTGGTGGTACGCGTGCTTGATGCCGGTGGCAATCCGGTGCCGGATGCGGCAGTGGCATTCAATGCTCCGGCCTCCGGCGCCAGCGCTGACCTGTCGGCTGCAACCTGCACCACCGATGCAGGCGGACTGTGCTCGGTGACCCCGTCGTCGAACACCGTTGCCGGCAGCTACCTGGTCGAGGCGAGCATCGCCAATGGCCAGTCGGTGAGCTTCGCGCTGAGCAACACGGCCGACACCGATGCCGCGCAGATCAAGGTCCTGGCCACCGGTGGCACACCGCAGACGGCGCCGGCCAACTCGGCCTTCGGCATCGCGCTGTCGGTGCAGGTCAGCGACCGCTTCGACAATCCGCTGTCGGACCAGACGGTGGTCTTCACCGGCACCGGCACTGCGGCCAATGCCGCGTTGTCGGCGCCCGCGGCGACCGATGCCGAGGGCCGCAGCAGCGTCACCGCGACGGCGAACAGCCAGTTGGGTTCGTACACGGTGACAGCGGTGCTGGGCACGGGCGCGCAGAACACCGCGACCTTCAATCTGACCAACACGCTGGCCACTGCCTCCAGTCTGGCGGTGACGGCTCCGACGCCGGCAACGGCGACGATCCAGACCCCGTATGCCGGTGGCATCGTTGCCACCGTCACCGATGGCGGCGGTCAGCCAGTGCAGGGCGTGAGCGTGACCTTCGCCGCCCCGGCCAGCGGTGCCTCGGCGACGTTTGCCGGCTCCGCCAGCCAGGTGGTGGTGACCGACGCCTCCGGTATCGCGACCTCCGCGGCGCCGACGGCCAACGCCACCGCCGGCAGCTTCGACGTGACGGTGACGGTGTCCGGCGTTGCGCCAGAGCTGGTCGGGCTGAGCAACCTGAGCGGCGCGGCTGTTTCTCTGGTGGCGGTATCCGGTGACGACCAGTCCACGACCATCAACAGCGCCTTCGCGCAGCCACTGGTCGTGGAACTGCGTGATGGCGGCGGCAACATTCTGGCCATTGCCCCCGGTACGGTGAGCTTCAGTGCACCGGCCAGTGGCGCCAGCGCCAGCTTCACGCCGGCGACCGGTGAAGGCACGACGACGGCAACGGCCAACGGCCAGGTCGGCAGCTACGTGGTGACCGCGACCTGGAGCGATGGCGTGGATACCCACAGCGCGCTGTTCTCGCTGACCAACACCCTCACCGTGTCGAACGCGGCACTGGTGCTGGCGGGTGATCCGGTGGGCGCGGTGACTGTGGCTGGCGAGAAGTTCTCGCATTCCAGCGCCACGACGACGCTGTCCGGTCCGGCGCCGACCGAACTGGTCCGCGCACACCTGACGATCAGCCATCCGGCTGGCCTGGCTGGCGGCGACATGGCGATCGACTACCGCGCAGCGGTGCAGGAGTCTAGCGCCTGCGTGCTCGATGGCAGTGACTGGTGGTGTCCGCTGACGCTGACCCCGGCCTCCGGCGGCACCTTGACGTCCAGCTTCGGTCCGTCGACCGGCTTCCCGCTGACCGATGGCGCCACGTCGTTCTTCCGCACCCGTTACTCCAAGGGTGGCGCGTTCACCGTGTCGACCACGATCAATGGTGTCGACAGTGGCGAAGCCTATGCATCGGCCTCGGCGACGGTGGACGTGGCACACGTGCAGCTGCAGGGTTCGGGTCCGAATACCGGCATGACCGGTGTGGCGGTCAACTCCGCCACCCAGCTGCGCAATAACGGTACGGCCGGCCTGGACAACAGCGTCGCCGCGCCGAACAACGAGCGCGTACTGCGCGCCTTCCGCATCCAGTGGGACGGCGGCCAGCTGGCGACGGGCGATGTCGACGTGAAGTTCCTGCATCCGATCACGGGCGTGTACACGACGCTGCCGATCACTGTCTGCGGCACCGATCTGTGCGGCAGCCTGGGCAACCCGCTGGCGGTGGCCGCCGGCTACGACGCGAGCAGCCTGCTGCAGTCCACGTTCCTGCTCCCGGGCGAGTTCACCATCACCACGCAGGTGAGCGGACAGAACTCCGGCGTGCTGTACGCGGATCTGGTGCAGACAATCAGCATCGGCAGCAGCTCTGCCAGCATCGCCATCGACCCGGCCTCGCTGACACAGGTCTACAACGGCACGCCGCGCCCGGTGATCGTCACCACGACGCCGGCCGGTCTGGCCTACACACTGACCTATGACGGTGATGTCGCCGCGCCGACAGATGCCGGCGACTATGCGGTGGTGGCGACGATCACCACCCCGGGCTACAGCGGCACGGCGAACGGCACCCTGGTCATTGCCAAGGCGCTCAGCCCGGTGCAGTGGAGCGGTCCCGGCAGCGTGGTCTACACCGGCTCTGCGCAGGCGCCACTATCGGCATCGCTGACGCTGGAGCCGGCAGCGACCTGTGTGGTCAGCTACCAGCCGGATGCGGCACCCACGGTTGTCGGCAGCTATGCGGCGACGGCGTTCTGTGACGGTGACAACCACACCGGTACCGCGGCAACCACGCTGGCGATCACCAAGGCCACCGGCACGGTGAACTTCGCGCCGCTGTCCGGTGCATACGGCACGGTGCATGCGGTGACCGCGAGCCTGGCGCAGAGCGACAGCAACGTGACCTGTACGGCAGTCAGCGGCGTGCCGGCGCAGTCGGCCCCGGCCGGCAGCTACCCGGTCAGCGCCAGCTGCAGCAGTGACAACTACACCGCCAGCGGTTCGGCCCTGTATGAAGTCACGGCGGTGGATGTCGCCTTCACGCTCGCCGGCGACAGCGTCGGCGTCGCCGGCAGCGATCCGGATACCTGGTCGCACTTCACCGCCACCACGGCCAACCCGAACGGCATCACGCTGTCCGAACAGCTGGAAGTGGAGATCGCCATCGAGCGTGGTGGCGGCATTGCCGCCGGTGACGTGCAGCTGCAGGTCGAGCCGTACGGCATGCCTGGCACCTGGGTCGACATCGCGCTGACGCTGGATGGCGATCTGCTGACCGGCAGCTTCGGTCCCTACACGCTGGATCCGGTGGCGAGCACCGCCAACCTGCGTGCCCGCGTCGAACGTGGCGGCCGTTACACGGTCGTGGCGGCAGTCGTCGGCGCCAGCAGCGACACGCTGTATGCGACGGCGGTGCGCAGCGTCGATGTGGCGCAGCTGGACCTGGCCGGCAGCGGCAACAGCAACGGCGTGGTCGGTGCGGCGGTGGACAGCGCCTACTCGCTGGTCAACAGCGGTACCGCCGGCCTGAGCAGCGGGGCGATCCCGGGCTTCCCGGCCGAGCCGGCGCCGAACAACGAGAACGTGCGCGGCCGCTTCTTCATCGAGTGGAGCGGTGGTGCGCTGGTGCCGGCCGATCCGGATGGCCCGGGTGGCAACGGCAGCGCCTGCGGTGCCGCGACCTGTGCTTCGCCGGATGTGGCGGTGCAGTTCTTCAATCCGCTGACCAATGCCTACCAGTCGATCCACAACCTGCGTGCCGAGCTCGACGAGTTCAACGTTCCGACCGGTCGCGTGTACGGCCACTTCGGTGCGCTGGCTACGGGCGGTCAGCCGGTACCGGCCGGCTACTCGGGCACGTTCCTGTTCCGTACCACCTTCCTGCAGCACACGGGCACCTACACGGTGACCTCGCAGGTGGTGGGCCTGGACAGCGGCAAGGTGTACGCGGAAGCGGCGGCGCAGACTGTCGGCATCGGTACCGGCACCGCGGCGACCATCGAAATGGTCGACGGCGATGCCGGCGAGGCGGTGGTCGGTGGCAATGCCTACGACGAAGGTGACCTGGTGGTGCGCGTGCTCGACGCCGGCGGCAATCCGGTGCCGGGTGCGGCGGTGGCCTTCAACGTCCACGCCGGTGGCAACGGTGCGGCGGCCAGCTTCGCGGCGCCGGCACTGACCGATGCCGATGGCGAAACTGCGGTCAGTGCGCTGTCCAACACCATCGCTGGGGACTTTACGGTCAGCGCCAGCATCGGCATCGGCGTCGACCAGAGCGTCGAGTTCGTGCTGCGCAACGTCGCCGACGACGCCAGCCAGATGGACCTGGTGTCCGGCAGCGGCCAGACCGCGTCGCTGGGCCAGGTGTTCGGCCTGCCGCTGACGGTGCGTGTCAGCGACCAGCACGGCAATCCGGTCGCCGGTGAAAGCGTCGACTTCACGGTGCCGGCCAGCGGTGCCGGCGCGACACTGGATGCGTCGAGTGTGCTGACGGATGCCGACGGTTACGCCGACGTCATCGCCACCGCCAACGGCCTGCCGGGCACCTACGTGGTGACCGCCAGTGCCGGCAGCTTCAGTGGCAGCGTCGACTTCGGCCTGGCCAACACCGCGGCGACCGCCGACACGCTGGCACTGGTCGTCATCGGTGACGACGAAGCGTTGGTGGCCGGCGGCAGCTACACGCTGCAAGCCACGGTAACGGGTGGTGGCAGCGCCGTGCCGGGCGTCTCGGTGACCTTCGTGGTCGAGCCGGGCAGCAACGGTGCCGGCGCCAATACCAGCAACGTGGTGGCGACCACC
This sequence comes from uncultured Rhodanobacteraceae bacterium, assembly GCA_964647135.1. Lineage (GTDB taxonomy): Bacteria > Pseudomonadota > Gammaproteobacteria > Xanthomonadales > UBA2363 > Pseudofulvimonas. The sequence continues at coordinate 14,306 of CAZYHP010000021.1, read as the reverse complement.
GATGTCAACGGCGTGGCAACGGCGACCTTCAACGCCAACACCGTGGCCGGTCCGTTCACCGTGCGTGCGGTGGCCTCCGGCACCAATGACGCGGTGGTGACGCTGACCAACCTGGCCGACGCGGCAACCACGCTGTCGATGGTCTCCGGCAGCCCGCAGTCGGCGGTGGTGGACAGCGCATTCGCGCAGCCGCTGGTGGTACGCGCCAGTGACATCCACGGCAATCCGATTGCCGGCATCGCCGTCACCTTCACTGCGCAGGGCAGCGGCGCCACCGCGCTGCTGACGCCGGCAAACGGTGAAGTGCTGACCGGCGTCGACGGCATGGCCAGCGTGACGGCAACGGCCAACGGCACGGCCGGCAGCTACATGGTGCAGGCCGTGGCCGGCATCGGCAGCCCGGTGGACTTCAGCCTGACCAACACGACCGGTGCGGTGACCATCAGCGATGTCGTCTGGCTCGACAGTGGCACGACCACGGTCGTCTATGACGGCAGCGCCCAGGTCGCGACGGCGACGGCTTCCGGCGGCCAGGCGGTGAGCTTCACCTACAACGGCAGCAGCCTGGCGCCGGTGGATGCCGGCACCTACCTGGTGATCGCCAGCGTCGATGACGGCAATGTCCAGGGCAGTGCCAGCGCCATGCTGACCATTGCGCCGGCCACGGTCGACGTCGAACTGGGCGACCTCACGCATGTCTATGACGGCAGTGCCCGCCTGGCGTCGGTGACGACCGATCCGGCAGGCGTCAGCGGCGTCAGCATCGGCTACTCGCAGGCTGGTTCGCCGGTGGCGGCGCCGGTCGATGCCGGCAGCTACGACATCAGCGTGCAGCTGGCGAACGACAACTACGTGCTCGGCGATGTCACGCCGGCCGGTGCGCAGCTGGTGATCTCGCCGGCGCCGGTCAGCCTCACCTTCGGAAGCCTCAACCATGTCCATGACGGCAACGTGAAGGCGGCGACGGTGACGACGACACCGGCGGGTATCGGCGGCATCAGCCTGTCGTACTCGCAGGGTGGCGTGGCAGCGGTGCCGGTCGACGCCGGCAGCTACGACGTCACGGCCTCGCTGGCGAATCCGAACTACAGCCTCACCGGCCCGACGACGGCCGTGTTGGTGATCGCCCAGGCCCATGCCAGCGTGGTGCTGTCCGACCTGCTGCATGTGTATGACGGCAGCGCCAAGCAGGTCAGCGTCACCACCGTGCCGGCCGGACTGTCCGTCAACGTCACCTACAACGGTGGCCCGGCGCCTTCGGCGGTCGGCAGCTATGCGGTGCTCGCGGTGGTGACCGATGGCAACTACAGCGGTTCCGCCAGCGGCACCATGCAGATCGTGCCTGCCGGGGCACAGACGCTCGGCCTTTCCGTCAACGGCGGTTCGGCGGCCAGCGCCACCGTGGGAACGGTGAACGCCTACACCTTCGTCGCCAGCGTCGCCGACAGCCATGGCAATCCGTTGCCGGGCGTGGCGGTCGCCTTCACGACGTCGGGTGGTGGCGCGGGCATCAACCCGTCCACGGCGATCGTCAACACCGGTGCCGACGGTGAAGCGACCTTCGTCGCCGGTGCCAACAACGTGGCCGGTGTGTTCCAGGTCACTGCCAGCGCCACCGACGTGGCGCCGGCCAGCGTGACGCTGACCAACACCGCCGATGTCGCCAGCTCGCTGCAGATCGTCTCCGGTACGCCGCAGGCGGCGCAGGTCAACAGCGCCTTCGCCGACCTGGTGGTTCGTGTCACGGACGTCCACGGCAACGGGGTCTCCGGCGTGACGGTGACCTTCGACGCGCCGGTCTCCGCTGCCACCGCGATCCTGGATCCGGCCAACGGTGAAGTCGTGACCGGTGCCGACGGCCAGGCTTCGGTGTCGGCAACGGCGAACGGCACGGCCGGCAGCTACGTGGTCGGCGCATCGGCGACGGGCGTGGCCGACGGTGTCGACTTCGCGCTGCAGAACGTGAGCGGCTCCTCCGGACTGATCGTCAAGGTCGCCGGCGACGCCCAGACCGCACTCGCGGGCACGGCCGTCGCGATCGCACCGCAGGTGCGCGTCGAGGACGGCAGCGGCAACGTCGTCGAAGGCGCGATCGTCAACTTCGCGGTGACCGCCGGTGGCGGCAGCGTGACCGGTGCGACGGTGATGACCGGTGCCGACGGCCTGGCCGAAGTGGGTAGCTGGACGCTCGGCACGGCGGCCGGCAGCAACGGGCTGACCGCCAGCGTCATCGGTTCGACGGCCACGCCGGTGGTGTTCACGGCGACGGCGACGGCACAGGTCGATGCAGCGGTGAGCGTGATGGCGCTGGGCGAGTACACCCGCGTCGGCGCCATCCACGACCATGTCATCGTCGTGCGCAACGACGGCGTCACTGCGGCCAGCGGCGTCAGTGTCGAGGTGCCGCTGCCGGCCGAGCATGACGCCGCCACGGCACAGTGGCTGTGCCTGCCGGCGGGGGGTGCCAGCTGTCCGGCGACGACCGGTACCGGTGCGATCAGCACGACGGTGAACCTGCCGGCCGGTTCGTCGCTGACGTTCCTGACCTCGGCGATGGTGGTCCTCCCGCCGATCGATGAGCTGGTGACTGTCGAGGCCAGCGTCAGTGCCGCGGGCGATATCGAGCCGTCCAACGACAGCGCATCGGCAACGACGGTCGTGGTGCTGTTCCGCAACGGCTTCGAGGTCGGCGGTGACGGCACCAACGATGACGGTGGCGACAGCGATGAAGTCGTCGGCGAGCTGCGCGGCAACGCCGCGCCGCTGGCCCTGGTTGACGTCATGCGCGGTGCGAGCACCGTGCCGGCGCCTTGGCTGGTGGTGGAGACGGCACAGGGACGTGCCGTCGCCTTCGTCGATCGCGTTGTCCATGGCGGAACCGCATGGATCCGCCTGCGCGACGTCTCGGCGACGGCGCATCGGGCCGGCGCCTGGATCCAGGTGGGCGAGGGTGTCGGCCTGGCCCTGGGCACCGGCAACGTCCTGCTGCTGGATTCCGGCGTCGACAGCGACCAGCTTCGGCTGGCTGTCGATGCCGGTCCGGGGCTGATCGTGGTGTCGCTCGGCGGCTGATTGATCTCTTCACCGTGGGAAAGCGGACGGGGGCCCGGTTGGGCCCCCGTTTCCGTATCCGCGCCGGCGCAAGCGGGCCGGAAGGGGTTCGTTCGTTGGCGCCAGGGTGCAGGGCGCCCCTGCAGGGAGCGCCGGAACGGACCGGGGAGGCGGGATTGGGTGACGCCACAGCGTCCCTGAAGCGTCCGCAAGCCTTTCGCCAGGGTTGTGGATGGCAGCCGTTCACGCCGCGACTTGCCGGGACGGCGGCTCTTCCCTAAGGTTGGCGCATTCCATTCCTGCACGAGGCAAGAACATGTCCGACAACCCCATGACGGCGCCAGGCGTTGCCGCCACTGGCGCGGTATCCAACGTTGTTCGCAACACCTACCTGTTGCTCTCGATGGTGATGGCCGTCGCCGCCATCGGCGCATTCATCGGCCTGCGCTCCGGCATCGCCTGGAGCATGGGCATGTGGCTGGTGTTCATGGTCGTGTTCATCGGTGGCCCGTTCGCGATCAATGCCGCAAAGAAGGGCGACACCGCGATCTGGCTGACCTTCGCCTGGGCCGGCCTGGTCGGATTCCTGCTCAGCCCGCTGATCGCCGCCTATCTGCGGATTCCCGGCGGTTCGACCATCGTCATGAATGCGCTGGGTGGCACCGCGGCGCTGTTCATTGGCCTGTCTGCGGTCGCGTTGAGCACGAAGAAGGATTTCAGCTTCCTCACCAGCTTCCTGATGGCCGGCCTGATCGTCGTCCTGATCGCCATCGTCGCGCAGATCTTCCTGCAGATCCCGCTGCTGTCGCTGGTGATCTCCGGCGTGGCGGTATTGCTGATGAGCGGCTTCATCCTCTACGACACCAGCCGGATGATCCATGACGGCAATGCGAATCCGGTGTACATCACGGTGTCGCTGTTCGCGAACATCGTCGTGCTGTTCTCGCACCTGCTCAACCTGATGAGCTTCTTCGGTGGCGACGACTGATCGCACCGACGTGAGCTGATCGACACCCGCAACGAGCCGGCCCTGTGCCGGCTCGTTCGTTTCCAACCACACCCACGGGCTGCTCATGACCGCTTCAGACCGGATCCCGACCCTCGAGGACGTGCAGGACGCCGCCCGGCGAATTGCCGGCCACGCCCGCCGCACGCCGGTGCTGACGTCGCGATCGCTGGACGTGCTGGCGGGCGCGAGGCTGTTCTTCAAGTGCGAGAACCTGCAACGCGTCGGCGCCTTCAAGTTCCGCGGCGCCTGCAACGCCGTGCAGTCGCTGGACGCCGGCGCAGCGGCTGACGGGGTGGTGACGCAGTCGTCCGGCAATCACGGCGCGGCGGTGGCGCTGGCCTGCCGCGAACGCGGCATTCCGGCGACGGTGGTCGTGCCGCACAGCGCGCCGGCCGTGAAGCTGGCCGCGATCCGCGCCTTCGGGGCACGCATCGTGCCCTGCGAAGTTGCACAGGCCGACCGCAACCGCGTGACGGCGCAGGTGCTGGCCGAGCAGGGCGGCAGCCTGGTGCACCCCTACAACGACGGCCGCGTCATCGCCGGGCAGGGCACGGCAACGCTGGAACTGCTGGACGAGGTGCCCGATCTCGACGTGCTGCTGACGCCGGTCAGCGGCGGCGGCCTGCTCTCGGGCACGTGTATCGCCGGCCATGGCGTGAAGCCGGCACTGCGGATCTACGGCGCCGAGCCGGCCGGTGCCGCCGACGCACACGATTCACTCGCGGCCGGCGAACGCATCACCGGCCTCACCGCGGAGACGATCTGCGACGGCCTGCGAGCGGAACTGGGGACTTTGACGTTTCCGGTGCTTCGTGGACATCTGGATGGCATCCTGCTGGTCGATGATGCGGAGACGGTCGCGGCAATGCGCTTGCTGTGGGAGCGCCTGAAGGTCGTCGTCGAGCCTTCGGCCGCGATCACGCTGGCCTGCGTGATGAAATATCCAGAGGTATTCGCAAATGCCCGGATTGGACTAGTTCTTTCCGGTGGCAATGTGGATCTGGACAACCTGCCATGGCGACTTCCTGGTGTGCCTAGTTGATGGGTTGGCTGTTGTCAATATTTCCTGAACGAGGTTATGCCTCCGTTAAGTGAACCGCCGTGACAATGCCCGCCGCTTGACCAGTTACCCGGTGGGCGCGACGGCTGCATGCCTGACCGCGACCACCTTCAATCGGATCGATTGCGTCGGTGTACGTCGCTGAAGACGACACCGACAAACCGGCGCAGTGCGCGGCAATGAGCCGCAGCCGCCCGGCGGCAAGGATTGAACGCACACCATGGTGGTGTCCGCTGTCCCTGCCGTTCCTTCCCGCCCTTCGTGGCGGGTCCAACCCCGGGGACCCCTCGCCGCCTGCGTGCGCCTTTGCGCGTGCCGGATGCCGGGGTCCGCAAGCAAGGCCATCCCGTGCCGACGATGCGATCCAGCGTCGCGGCCGTTGTGGCGAGTGCAATTGGAGTCGCGACACCGATGAAACTGGAATGGATCCTCTGGCTGGCGTCATTGCTGCCGCAACCTTTCGCCGACCGGACATGCCTGGCGACGACGATCTATCTCGAGGCACGCAGCGAGCCGACGCTTGGGCAGCAGGCCGTCGCCGAAGTCGCGCTGCGCCGCTGGCACAGTGGACGCTGGGGCGACACGGTCTGCGCGGTCGTCAATGCCCGCGGCCAGTTCGCGCCGGGTATCGTCAGCAAGAATTACCGTATGAAAAATGTCCGCGCCTGGAACAAGGCGTGGGAAATCGCCGGGGCATCGATGCGCAACTGGTCGCTGCCGGCAACGGAGCGCAAGCTCATTGTGCCTGACGCCGAACACTTCTATGCGCAGGACATCGTGACGCCGCAGTGGAGCAGCCACCGCCTGGTGGCCGTGATTGGCGGACATTCGTTCATCCATATCCCTTGATCCGCCGGCTGCGCGTAATTCCTTTCGCAACGCCGCGTCGCCGGTCACGCGTTCCGGGGTGCGCGGGACGGAACAATGGCCTGCGCGCCTTGCCCGGTCCCGTCAGTACAGATCCAGCGGGTCCACATCCAGAGACCAGCGCACGCGGCGTGCCTGCGGCAGCGCATGGATTCGCGGCATCCAGGCGGACAGCAACCGGTGAAGCGGAGCTCGGCTCGCGCATTCGAGCAGCAGCTGTCGGCGGTGGTGGCCGGCCCGTCTCGGCATCGGTGCCGGCAAGGGACCGATCAATTCGACCGGGCCGCGTTCTCCGGGCAACCCCAACAGCGCGGTGAAGAAGGCGTCGAGGGCCAGCGGATCGCGTGCCTCGGCGGCGAGCAGTGCCTGATGCTGGAACGGTGGCAGCGCGCCGTCGCGACGATCGGTGAGCTCCACATCGGCCACCGCCCGATAGCCGCCGCCGAGCCATCGCGGCCAGAACGGGTGCTCGGGTTGCCGGGTCTGTACCAGCACGGTGCCTTTCCTGTCGCCACGACCGGCACGGCCCGCGACCTGTGTCAGCAGTTGCGCGAGATGTTCGGGTGCGCGGAAATCCGGGCTGACAAGCCCGGCGTCGGCGTCGACGATCACCACCAGGCTGAGAGCCGGCCAGTCATGGCCTTTGGCGAGCAGCTGGGTGCCGATGAGGATGGCGGCTCCGCCGGCTTCGATCTCCGCAAGCGTCGCATCCAGGCGACCGGCCGCACGCATGCTGTCGCGGTCGATGCGCAGCACGCGTTGATGCGGAAATGCCTCGGCCAGCTCCGCTTCAATGCGCTCGGTGCCCAGCCCCCGTCCACTGAGCTCGGTGCCCGCGCACGCCGGACAGGCTGACGGCACCCGCGCGCGACCTCCGCAGTGGTGGCAGATCAGGCCGGACGGCTGACGATGCAGTGTGTATGGTCGGTCGCAGCGTGGACATTCCCAGACATGGCCACATCGACTGCAACCGAGTGCCGGCGCATAGCCGCGGCGGTTGCGGAACACCAGCGCCTGCTCATCGCGGGCCAGGGTTTCACTCAGGGCCTGCATGGCCACGGGCGCGAGTCCGCCCTGCAGTCGCTGGCTGCGCAGGTCAACCAGACGCAGTGCCGGCAGCCGGGCCAGGCCGCGGCGCTCGCTCAGGCAGTGATGCTGCAGGCGCCCGTCGGCGACCAGGGCGAGCGTTTCCAGCGAGGGTGTCGCACTGCCGAGCAGCACCGGGACGTCCAGCGCCTTGCCGCGCACCAGTGCCAGATCGCGGGCGTGGTAGCGGAAACCATCGCCCTGCTTGTAGGAGCCGTCGTGTTCCTCGTCGACGACGATCAGGCCGGCGCGAGGCAGCGGCGTGAAGATCGCCGAGCGCGTGCCGAGGACGACGCAGGGCTCGCCACTGCGCGCCTGTGCCCAGGCACGCGCCCGTTCGCGCTCGCCCAGTCCGGAATGGACGGGCAGCACCGGCGCTGCCAGGCGCTCGCGATAGCGCGTCAAGGCCTGCGGTGTCAGCGCTATTTCCGGAACCAGGACCAGGGCCTGGCGGCCGCGTTCCAGCACGCTGGCGATCAGGCGCAGATAGACCTCGGTCTTGCCGCTGCCGGTGATGCCTTCGAGCAGGTGCCCGCGATAGCCGTCGCCGGCGCCGTCGATGGCGTCGACGACCCGCTGCTGTTCGGCATGCAGCGGCGGGCCCGCCAGGATCGGACGGGCAGGGCGCGACGGGCGCAACGGGGTCGCCTCGATCCAGCCGCGCTGCAGGAGTCGCCGCGCTGCCGCGCTGCCGGACCGTCCCAGACGCTGCCGCAGCTCGCAGACCGCCATCGGGCCCGCGTCGAGTGCCGCCAGCACCTCGCGCCCCGGACCGGCACGCAATGTCCGTCCGGCCAGGGCCTCGCGACCGCCGGTGGTGATCGCCAGGCCGGGTTCGTCCAGGGTCGGCCACGGCTCACCGTTGCGCAGCAGGGCCGGCAGTGCGGCGCTCAGTACTTCGCCCAACGGGAAGTGGTAGTAGCTGGCTGCCCAGGAAAGACTGCGCCAGAGTTCGGCGTCGAAGACCGGCTCGGCGTCGAGCACCTCGATAACCGGCTTCAGTGCGGCCGCGCCGGCCTCCGACGGGCCTGCGCCGGTGACGATCCCGATCCGCTCTCCGGTTCCGAAAGGCACACGGACTCGTCTGCCGACCCAGTTGCCGCCAGCGGAGGCGGCCAGGTAGTCGAACGCCTGGGGTAGCGGCAGCGGCAGTGCGACCCGAAGTGTGACCGGGGTCGCCCGGCCATTCGGTTTATCGGCACTTCCTGATCGCTTCACCAGCATGTTTCCCTAACTGCGTGCCCTGTAACCGATTTTTGGTTATCCACACGATCTGTGGATAACTGTGTGGAAAGGCACCATCGAGTGGCCCGCAAAGGCTGGACGCGGCAGCCTTCACCTTACCTTGCCTAAACTTTAACCATCCTGAAATGATATTGGAATTCAAGCACTTGGTGCTGGATTGGGCGCCAGATGCCGGGGTGTCAGCGCCGGCGTCCCGGGAAATCTCCGATCCGCGTCGCATCTGTGCACAACAGCCCCCTTCAGTTGCCGTTCTGATTCATGAAAGCGCTGGTCAGACAGGGCTTTAGGCCCTGGATTGCATCGCCCGGTCACCACAGCAGCAGGCTGGCCAGGAAGGTCAGCAGGCTCACCGCCGTGAGCAGGATGAGGTAGATCGTGCCGATGACGACGAATTTCAGGACGGTCATGGTCCAGCCCTGGCCATAGATGCGCTTCTGGGCCAGGAACAGGTTCACGGGAATCCAGCACCATACCGCGATGATCAGCCCGTAAGCGCCGCGCGCCAGTGCGGGCCATGCGCCCAGCAGCCCGGCAATCTGATCGAGGGCGATGACGGCCAGCAGGGCCAGGGCAAGGAAGGCATGGCTGTGCAGCGCGACCAGCAGGTGCTCCATGTAGAGCCTGCGCTTGAACAGGTAGAACAGCTTCAGCACCAGCGCGAACAGGGGCAGCATCAGCAACAGCGCCTGCGGCGCCACGGCGAGCATCTGCTCGACGAAGGCGCGGGGATCGCGCTGTGCACGCTGCATGTTGTCGTTCATGCGTTGCAGCGCGTCTTCCACCCGGGCATTGAGGGAATCGCTGAGCCAGCTCAAACGGACCGGCTGGCGCTCGCCATCATCGGCGCCGACGTTGAAGGTCAGCACACTGGTCGGCAGGGTCGGCGAAAGCGCATCGTCGAGCACGTCCTGTCGCTGCGGTTCCGGCAGCCAGGCGACGATCCGCCTGACGCGTTCGACGTCGTCGCTGGCCGGCGCCAGCATGGCGGCATCGACGGGGATGGCCTCGTCGATATCGGCGAGCCAGTTCACTGCCAGGAACAGCATGATCACCAGGAACAGGAACAGACGAACCGGCGTCACGTAGCGCACGCGTCGCCCGGCGATGTATTCGGTGGTCAGGAAGCCGGGTCGTACCAGCAAAGGTCCCAGCGTGCGCGGAATCCGTCCATCCCACTGCAGGACGCCATCAAGGAAATCGGCGAACCAGCCGGACAGGGGCCGGATCAGTCCCTTCACCGGCTGACCGCACAAGTGGCAATGCGGGCCCTGCAAGGTGGCCTGGCAGTTGCCGCAGGTGTGCAGCGCGATGTTCGTTCCGATCTTGACCATGACGGCAAAGTGTAGAGCGTCGCCGCCCCGGAATCGCGCGCCGGCGCGAGACCGGATGGCGCCGGGGCGGTCGTCGCGGCGGCACACAAGCGCTTAGACTGCGCGCTGTTTTCCGTCTCAAGCGATTGTCCGCCTGCGCCCTGAAACGCTCCGCCCGACGAGCATGATCGACCGTTCGCGCATCGGCCGGGAATTGCGCGCCACCCTGGTGCTGGCCTTGCCGCTGGTCGCCGGGCAACTGTGCGCCATGGGCATGAACGTCGTCGAGACCTTGCTGGCCGGCCACAAGGGCGGACTGACGCTGGCCGCGGTGGGGATCGCCACGCCGTTGTGGTCGATGGCGATCCTGCTGGCGATCGGACTGATGATGGCGGTGTCGCCCTCGGTGGCGCAGCTGGCGGGCGCGCGCCGCCGCCACGAAGTCGGTGGACTGTACCGTCAGGCCCTATGGTTGGCGGCCTTCACAGGCGTACTGCTGCTGGTCGGCTTGCAGTTCAGCGAGCCGCTGCTGCGCAAGGTGGGCGTCGACGCGACGATCATTCCCGAGGCGGTGAGCTTCCTCGACATGCTTGCCTGGGGTGCGCCAGCGCAATGTCTTTTCCTGGTATCGCGAGGACTGAGCGAGGGTTTGGGCCTGACGCGGCCGACACTGTGGTTCAGCCTGCTGGGCGTCGTGCTGCTGGCGCCTTTCGGCTGGCTGCTGATGTACGGCGGCTTCGGTGTGCCGGCGCTCGGCATCCGCGGCCTGGGGATCGCCTATGCGGCGACGCTGTGGATCCAGGCGGTGGTCATCCTCGTCTACCTGCATCGGCATCGCGATTATCACGACCTGCACCTGTTCGGCCGCTGGGCCTGGCCGCAATGGACAACGATCGCCGCCCTGCTGGCGATCGCCATGCCGGTGAGTTTCGCGATCCTGATGGAAGGGGGACTGTTCATCGCCACCGCGTTGCTGATGGGTTCGCTCGGGCCGACGATGGCCGCCGCCCACCAGGTCGCCATCAATGTCGCCTCCGTCGCCTTCATGGTGCCCCTGGGCGTGGCGATGGCGATCACCGTTCGGGTCGGTCAGGCTGTCGGGCGCGAAGACATTTCCGGCGTGCGCTGGGCCGGCTTCGTCGGCATTGGCCTGGTGCTCGGCGCGCAACTGGTGTCGGCGCTGGTGCTGGCGCTGGCGGCACGGCCGATCGCGGCGGCCTACACCAGTGACGTGGTGGTGGTGGCGATGGCGGCGCAGCTGCTGCTGTTCGCGGCGGTGTTCCAGCTTGCCGACGGCGTCCAGGCAGCGAGCAACGGGGCGCTGCGCGGCCTCAAGGACATGCGCGTGCCGGCCTTTCTGACCGTGATGTCCTACTGGGCGGTCGGCATGGCAACCGGCTGGTACCTGGCCTTCGAGCGCGGCATGGGCGCGCGCGGCCTCTGGATCGGCCTCATCGTCGGGCTCAGCGTCGCTTCCGTCAGCCTGTTCTGGCGCTTCCAGCATCTGGCCCGCCACGCGCGCTGGAAGCGCCTGGCCACCGATCGCAGCGTCTAGCCGCGATCCGCCACATGGCCCGGCGTGACTAACGGCGCTTGGCAGGGCCGGACGGGGCGCCTATTCTCGCGCCCTGCCTCTTTCCACGGAACCTGACATGAGCGAGAGAAAACCCGGCCTGTTGCGGCGCCTGTTTGTTGGCAGCTGGCGTGTGCTCGACTTCAGCCGGCGATTCATCCTGACGGTCCTGTTCCTGGTCGCGGTGGTCCTGCTGCTGGCTGCGATGTTGCGGCCGGATCTGACCGTGGGCGATCGCACCGTGCTGGTGGTGGCGCCGGTCGGCGCCGTCGTGGAGCAGTACTCGTCGTCGGCGTCCGATCGGGCCATTGCCAAGCTGACCGGCAGCGAGGTGCCGGAAGTGCGCCTGCGCGACCTGATCGAGGCGCTGCACAACGCCGCGGTCGATCCGCGCATCGAGCGGGTCCTGCTGCGCCTGGACCGCCTGCAGTCGGTCGGCATGGCCAGCGTGCGCGAGCTGGGCGTGGCGGTGGACCGCGTGCGTGCCGCCGGCAAGGAAGTGGTCGCCTATGGCGACTGGTACCTGCAGGCGCCGTATTACCTGGCCGCGCGCGCCGACGAGGTCTATCTGCATCCCAGCGGGTCGATGCTGCTGGAGGGTTTCTCGCGTTATCGCACCTATTTCGCCGATGCGCTCGACAAGCTCGGCATCGAGCCGCGTCTGTTCAAGGCCGGTACGTTCAAGAGTGCGGGCGAAGCCTATGTGCGCAACTCCGCGTCCGCGGCAGCCCGTGAGGCCGACCTGCACTGGCTCGGCGACCTGTGGCGTCGTTATCTCGAGGAGATCGGTGCGGCACGCCAGCTCGAACCCGCGCAGCTGCAGGCCAGCATCGACGATCTGCCGTCGGTTGTCGAGGCGGCTGGCGGCGACCTGGCCAAGGCGGCGCTGGATGCAGGCCTGGTGGATGGCCTGAAATCCCTCGACGAAGTCCGCGAACTGCTGATCGCGCGGGGCGTCCGCGATGACGAAGGCCATTCGTTCCGGCAGATCAGCCTGCACGACTACCTGACGGTGCTCGAGCGCGAACAGGTCGCTGAGCGCAGCTCGGCTGCGCCCATCGCCATCATCGTCGCCGAAGGCCAGATCGTCGAGGGCGAGCAGCCGCCGGGCAGCATCGGCGGGCAGTCGACGTCCGCACTGATTCGCGCCGCCCGCGAGGACGAGACGGTCAAGGCCGTGGTCCTGCGCGTCGATTCACCGGGTGGGAGTGCCTTTGCGTCGGAACTGATCCGTCGCGAACTTGAGCTGACGCGCCGCGCCGGCAAGCCGGTCGTGATCTCGATGGGCGACGTCGCGGCATCGGGTGGTTTCTGGATCAGCACCGACGCCGATCGCATCTTTGCCGACCCCAGCACGATCACCGGTTCCATCGGCGTGTTCTCGCTGTGGTTCAACGCGCCGGAGACAATGGCAAAGCTGGGCCTGAGCACCGACGGCGTCGCCACCACCGAGATTGCCGGCGCCTTCGATCCGACGCGCCCCTACGATCCTCGCGTCGGTCGTGTGCTGCAATCCACGGTGGACCGCGTCTATGCCGATTTCCTGGTGCGCGTTGCGCGCGCGCGCAAGACCAGCACCGAGGCGATCGATGCGGTCGCGCAGGGTCGCGTCTGGAGTGGCGCTCAGGCGCTTGAACACGGTTTGCTGGATGAACTGGGCGGGCTCGACGCGGCGCTCGCGCATGTGCGCAAGCTTGCCGACCTGCCCGACGATGCACGCTTCGCCTATGTCGAACCGGAACTTTCAACGTTTGACCGCTTCCTGCAGAACTTCGCGCAGTCCGCGCTGGTGCATACCGCGGAAGACTATGGCTGGATGCTGCCGGCGAGCTGGATGCCGGCACAGGCGCGCGCCGACATCGGCATGGTGCGGCACCTGTTCCAGCTTGCCCAGGCGGGCCAGTGGAGCGTCTTTGCGCACTGCCAGTGCGGTGACGTGAACTGAGCCATGGCAACCAGCCGGTCAGCGTCGGCCTGGACCGTTCGCCGGAGCGACGGCCGATGAGCGCGCGCTGGCGGCTGGACGGACAGGTCGCGCTGATCACCGGCGCAAGCCGTGGCATCGGCCTGGCCTGCGTGCATGAATTGTCGGCGCTGGGCGCACAGGTTCTCATGGTGGCGCGCGACCCCGACGTGCTGGAGTCGGCGCGGGCCGAGTGCGAGGAATCGTTTCCGGGCAATCCACCGCGCAGCTTCGCCGCCGATCTCACCGATGCCGAAGGCCGGCTGGATGTCGGCGACTGGCTGCGTGATCTCGGCGTCGCGCCGAACATCCTGGTCAACAACGTCGGCGACAACCGCAGCCGTCCGACTCTGGAATACGAAGCGGCGGAGTTGCGCTGGCTGCTGGAAATCAACCTCGTCAGCGCCTTCGAGATGAGCCGGGTGTGCCATCCGTTCCTGCGCGAACACGGCGTCGCCAGCATCGTCAACGTGGCTTCGGTGTCGGGCATCACGCACGTGCGCACCGGCAGTCCCTATGGCATGACCAAGGCCGGCCTTCTGCAATTGACGCGCAACCTTGCCTGCGAATGGGCGCTCGACGGCATCCGCGTCAACGCCGTCGCGCCCTGGTACATCCGCACCGACCGCACGCGCGGACCGCTCGCGGATCCGGCGTATTACGACGAAGTGCTCGAACACACGCCGATGCGGCGTATCGGCGAGCCGGAAGAGGTGGCCGCCGCCGTGGCATTCCTGTGCCTGCCGGCAGCGAGTTACATCACCGGCGAATGCATCGCCGTCGACGGCGGCTTCCTGCGTCACGGTTTCTGAGCCGCAGGGGCGGTTCGATGTCGTGACGCAATCCACTGTGCCCCCGCAATTGCCGCCGCTGGTGATTCCCGCGAAGGCAGGAATCCGGCGCGCCCCTTGGGCTGTCGACCCTGGATCCCGCCTTCGCGGGATGACGATCGGTTGGCATCCCGCAGGTATTGCGCGCTTCGGCGCGCTGCCAGGCGCGCGCCTCGCCTCGATGGAAGGCGCGCACTTCAGCCCGCTGCATGGTGCGCGCTTCGACACCCTGGAGGTGCGCGCTTCGGCCCGCTGGTAGGCGAAGGCCGCTGCGCGTCGACGTGATGAGCTCCGGGTCGGCGCCGGGCCGCA
>CAZYHP010000020.1:0-33840 GCA_964647135.1 uncultured Rhodanobacteraceae bacterium | reverse complement strand
TCGGCGTCAGGCTCCACGGCGGGCGGCAACGTCACCGGCACCGCCACTTCGGCTGCCAGCAGCCAGCCTCCTTCGTCGCGGTGTCGCCACACGCGCAGGTAGGCGCCCTGTTCCGGCTCGCCGCCGAGACTGACACCGAGATCGCCGCTGGCCGCCATCACCGTCAGATCGGGCGGGCTGGCGCCGACGTCGCCGATCACGATCTGGCGCACCGCGTCGTGTCCCTGGATCGGTGCCCGACCGGGCCGCAGCACGACCAGGTCCTCATCCAGCCAGGCGCGCTCGACTTCGACACCGCCAGGACGCTGTGCCGACGGCAGGCGCAAGGCCGCGGCCATCAACCCCTGGTAACGCGTGTTGACGAGAAAGCTCCCCTCGATGGCGGCCGATCGATCCTCTCCCAGCGCCATGACATTCTCGCGATCAGCCGGCGCTTCGGGGACGCCGACACCGTGATCCACCAGAACCTTCCAATCGCCGTCGCCGTCCTTCATCCAGATCGTCGCGTAGAACCCGTGCCCATCCGGGCGCAACCCTTCTTCAAGCGTGCTCGAACGCCATGGGCCGATCGACCAGCCAAAATCCCCGGAGGCGGCGATCTCGGCAAACCAGGGCTGCCACTGCAACAGGAAGTCCGGCGTGTCCTGGGCCGCATACCAGCCGCGAGCGGCGACGGGCAAGGGCCGGAAAACCACGGATTCCGCCATGAGGTGACGCAAGGTGCCGTCGCGGACGCCCATCGACGCCACGTCGGCGGCGAAAGCGCGTTCGGCCTCGACAATTGGATCGACGTCGGGCTGGGCCTGCGCCGGCAACACGGTCAAGGCCAGCAGAAACACCGGGAGCAATCGGAGGGTCATCACGGTTCCTCGCGTTGGGCCGCCCATGATCGGCGCAGCCAGTCATTGCGACAACCCCGCCACCTTCCCGCCCTTCAGGAACGCCGGCAGGCGTTGGCACTTGCATGTGAATCCCAGCCGGCGACAATGCCTGTTCGGGGGAATCAGGAAGCGACCATGGCCGAACCGATCGACGCGCTGCACGAACGCTATCGCGCCAGCCTCGCAGACAAGGCCGACGAGCTGGAAACCCTATGGCCATTGCCCACCAGCAGCCCGGCGCGCGACCGCGTCGCGCCGCTCCGGCAGGCCCTGCACAAGCTCGCCGGCTCGGCTGGCAGCTACGGCTATACCGAGATCGGCAGCCAGGCCCGCCTGATCGAACAATGGCTGTCGGCCTGGGGCAGCGGCGGGCCACGACCCGGTGCCCGGCCACCGCTGCGGATGTCGCAGGCGTTCCTCCAACTCGTCGACCTGCTGCGCCGCACCGCGACCGCGACGCCCTGAACGCGACTGGACGCGGCATCCCGGCCCTGCGGGCGTCCTGCGCGTAGCGGCGCTGCGGCGCTGCCGTGCCTGCGCCTGCCCACGGCGATCCGCCGAGCCATACTGCTGCGCAGGGGCCACTTCAGGCGTCCGGGTTAAACTGCCCGCACATTTCACTACGGCATCCAACCATGACGCATCACTCTCCAACGGTCGTGCTGATCGGTGCGCCCACCGATGTCGGCGCCGGTCATCGCGGCGCCTCGATGGGTCCCGAAGCCCTGCGTGTCGCCAATCTGCACGAGCGACTCCGACAGCGCGGACTGGATGTCATCGACCGCGGCAATCTCGTGGGTCCGCCGAATCCCTGGACCGGTCCGGTCGAGGGCTATCGCCATCTCGCCGAGGTGACGGCCTGGAACCATGCCGTCATGGAAGCGGTCTCCGCGGAGCTGGTTGGCGGCCGCATCCCGATCCTGCTGGGCGGCGACCACTGTCTGGCGATCGGCTCGATCACCGCCGTCGCCAACCACTGCCGTGCCACCGGAAAGACGCTGCGCGTGCTGTGGCTCGACGCCCATGCCGATTTCAACACCAGCCAGATCACGCCGTCCGGCAACATCCACGGCATGCCGGTTGCCTGCCTGTGCGGCTACGGGCCGGACGAGCTGGTGCGGCTCGGCGGCCACGTGCCGGCCATGGATACCTCGGCGATCCGGCAGATCGGCATCCGCTCGGTGGACAGCGGCGAGAAGCGCTTCGTGCATGAGGTCGGACTCGACATCTACGACATGCGCTACATCGACGAGGTCGGCATGCGTGGCGTCATGCAGCAGGCGCTGGCGGACATGGACGACAACACGCACCTGCATGTCAGCTTCGACGTCGACTTCCTCGACCCGGCGATCGCGCCCGGCGTCGGCACGACGGTCCCCGGCGGCCCGACCTATCGCGAAGCGCAGCTGGTGATGGAGATGGTGGCCGACACCGGCCGGCTGGCCTCGCTGGACATCTTCGAGGTCAATCCGGCCTACGACAACCACAACCAGACGGCGCTGCTGGCGGTCGACCTGGTGGAAAGCCTGTTCGGCAAGTCGACATTGATGCGTCGCGGCGTCGACGCCTGATCGGCGCCGGGCCGGTGCCATCGGCAGCGCGGCGCATCAGCCGCGCTGCAGGAGATCGCGCAAATCGATGATCGCCGCGTTGGCACGCGAGATGAAATTCGCCATGACCAGTGAATGGTTGGCGAAAAAGCCGAAACCGCGACCGTTGAGGATCATCGGGCTCCAGATGGCCGCCTGCGTCTGCTCCAGTTCGCGGATGATCTGCGCCAGGCTGGGTCCGGCATTCTTGTTCGCCAGCACGGACGCGAAGTCGTGCTCGGCCGCCTTGAGCAGATGGATCAAGGCCCAGGTCGTGCCGCGTGCCTCGTAGAACACGTCGTCGATCTGCCACCACGAGGTGCGCACCTCGCGCAGTGGCGGCGCCGGTTTGGTCTGCGTCGCCGCCGGGTCGCCGGCCAGGTCGACATCGGCCTGCACGCGCCCGACACTCGCCGACAGGCGCTGCGACAGCGAACCCAGGCGTTTCTCGACCACCGCCAGCCAGTCCGCGAGATTGTCGGCACGGGCATAGAACTGGGCGTTATAGGGATCGCCATCGACCAGGCGCTCGAGGTAGCCGTCGAGCCGGCTGATGCCCTGGCGGTAGCGGCTCTCGGTGGATACGAAGATCCAGCGGTCATTGGCGTAATGGAACAGCGGATCGGCTTCCTGCAGGTCCGGATCCTCGACACTCTGGGTCTGCGAGCGCGAGAAATCGTTGCGCAGCGCGCGTGTCAGGTCCCGCACCTGCACCAGCACGCCGAACTCCCAGTTCGGCATGTTGTCCATGAATACGCCGGGCGGCATGACATCGTTGCTGAGATATCCGCCGCGCTTGTGCAGGAGCGTGTCGGCGACGCGCTTGAGGGTGGCGACCGTCGTATAGCCCTCGACCAGTCGCGTGTCCCCCGCGGGCAGGCCGGAACGTGCGCCCGACACCGGATCGAACACGTCGGGCTCGCTGTCGAACCACCACATCAGTGCCAGCACGAGAACGAGCAAGGCGACCAGAACGTACGCCGTCACGCGCCAGCCGATGCGGCGACGGGGCGCAGACTTGGGAATCACGACATTCATGGCGCTCTCGCTTCGGCGTGGTGGTGGCATTGTAGCGGCGGCAGCCACCGGCATCGCGCCCGGCGGCCCGTCGTTGCCCGGACTGTTACCCTGTCGGTCATGGACTTCGGGACCCCGACATGGAAGAACCGCGGCTGATCGAGATCGAAACCCGCATTGCCTGGCAGGAGGAGGCACTGCGCCAGCTCAGCGATGCCCTGGCGTCACAGCAGCGCGACATCGACCGGCTGCAACGCCTCTGCCAGGCACTGCAGGCACAGGTGGAGTCCGGCGGCGACCGTCAGCGTGCCCTGCCTGGCGACGAACGGCCTCCGCATTACTGAACACCGGCCGCTTGCCGGCCGCGGACAGGGACGTTGCCCGTGCGGACCTGGTCCACAATTGCACGCTGTCCCTCCAGGCCGGCCCCTGCCGGCATCGCCAGCGAACCGCACCATGACCCGATTCGACCTCACCCGCACGCTCCCCTTTGCGCTCCTCCTCGCCGCATCGGCGCCGCAGACCCTGCAGGCGCAGGCGCAGGCGCTGCGTTGCGTCGACCGTGGCGATCCCGTCGTCAACCTGCGGTCGGACAACGACCTGTTCGGTGGCCGCGGCCAGGACCAGGGCTACAGCAATGGCCTGGTGTTCACGCTGGTGTCGCCGAATCTGTCGGATTACACGCGTGACCCCTGCCTGCCGAAACCGGCGCGCTGGTTGAACCGCTACCTGCGGCGCATCCATGACCAGCGCTTCGAACAGCAGAACATGGTGTTTTCTTTCGGCCATGCGCTGTTCACCCCCGAAGATCACCGTCGCAGTGACCTGATCGAGGACGACCGCCCGTATGTCGGCGCGTTCCTGCTCGGTTTCGGTTACAACGCCCGCCGTGCCGACAATCTGCGCACCAGCCTGCTGCGCCTGGGCATGGTCGGACCGTCCGCGCGCGGCGAACAGGTGCAGAACGGCTGGCACAGCCTGATCGGCCAGGATCACTTCGAGGGCTGGGACAACCAGATCGGTGACGAATTCGTCGTGCAGTACGTGCACGAGCGTTCGCACCGGCATACGCTCGGGTCCAGTCACAGCGGCTGGGGTCACGATGCCATCAGCCACTGGGGCGGCGCACTGGGCAATCTTGGCAGCCACGCCAATGTCGGTGCCGAGTGGCGGTTCGGCTTCCGCCTGCCCGACGATTTCGGCAGTTCGCCCCTGCGCCCTTCCGGCGAGAACACCGCCCCGTCGCTGGCGATGAGCCGCAACACCGGCCTGGGCTGGCACCTGTTCATCGCCGCGGATGGCCGCGCCGTGCTTAACGACATCGCGCTCGACGGCAACACCTTCAAGGACAGCCACAGTGTCGACGCCCGCCACTTCGTCGCCGACTACGGCTACGGCATGGTGCTGACCTGGGCGCGCTGGAAATTCGCCTTCGCGCGCTACTACCGCACCTGGGAATTCCACGGCCAGCGCGAGCGGCCGGAGTTCGGCAGCTTCACCGTCAGCCTGGTCATGTAAACCGGGACCGGCGCCCGCAGCTACTTCGGCGGTTTCTTCTCGCCGGCCGTGACTGCGAGCGCCAGGCGATTCTCCGGCGGCGCCAGCGGGCAGACCACGTGCGGGGTCAGCGCACAGGGCGGGTTGTAGGCCTGGTTGAAGTCGAGGACGACGTGGCCGTCCTGCGGCGCATCGGCGTAGAGGAAACGCGCGGCGCCATAGGTTTCGCGACCACTGGTCCGGTCGGCCAAAATGAAGAAAAGCTGGCCGTCTTCTTCCGCGATGGGCCGGAGCGTGAAGCGCTCGCCGTCGCGCTCGAACGCCGCCATGCCCGGCACCTTGCCGGAATCCGGCGTACCCGCGGAGGTCAGCAGTTCCAGCGTCTCCGGCTCGTCGAACGGCTGCCACTGCGCCCGGATTCGCCAGGACGCGTCGATCGGAAAATAGTCCAGACCCTGGAATCCCCGCAGCGCCGGCGAAGCCGGATCGCGCATGCGCCAGCCGGCGCCGCCATCGGCCAGGCGCACGACGTAGAACCACGCAGCGCCGATATCGATGCGGGTCGGCCCGCCCTCGTCGCGCTGCGTCCGCAGGCGTTCGCGCTGGAAAGGCTTGCCGTCGATCAGCGCCCCGGCATCCGGTTGCGCGCTGAAGTGGATGTCGCCCTCCGACTCGACCTCGATCACCCCCAGGCGTGCCGGACCGGACGGCAGCACGATGTCCTGGTCCACGCCGGCACCGACACGATGTTGCCCGACCGGCACCGTTCCCGAGCCCGTGAAGCTCAGCCAGCCGTCCGGTTTGCGCAGGGCGGCATCACGCTCCGCCTGCCAGCGCTGGATGCGTTCGCGATGCGCGGCGACTTCGTCATCGCCGGCCCAGGCGGGCGCGACGGCGAACAGGCTGGCGAGTACGAGGCCGGCGAATCGTCGTTCAACAGCCATGCCGGATCTCCAGGGGTCGAGGGACGGCAGCCACTGTAGCGGCAGTGGAAGGTGCGCTGCATCGCCGCCACCACGCCAGCGCGGCCGCGACCGGATTCCCGACCGCAGGCGGTGCGCGCGGTCAGTCGCGGCGCTTTCGGGCTTCAAGGCGCTTGGCGGACTTCAGGAAGGCGTACCAGCCCATGCTGGCGCTGGCAATGAAGCCGGCGCTGCCGTTGAGGAACTGCCGCTTGAACAGGTAGTGGCGCAGGAACACGAACGGCGGATAGACGAGCATGCGCAGGAGCAGGAAGCGCTGACGGCCGGCGCGGGCGTTGCCGACCAGCCCGCTGGAATAGTGGTTGAGCTTGTCGATCTTGGTGTGCAGGTCGCGTTCGCCATGGTGGAGGAACGGCGCAGCCAGCCGCAGTACCCGGCCGCTGACCCTGGGCGCGGCGTGGATGGGGTCGTCGCCCAGCCGCCCGTGGCGCTTGTCGAACAGGCGCAGGAAATGATTCAGGCGCGTGGCGGGATGCGGCCAGCGCCAGAACATCCATTCCCGCCGCGGCAGGCTGTAGCCCTCGGCTTGCGGTGCCAACAGGACTGTGCGGATTTCTTCGCCGGCTTCCGGTGTCAGTGCCTCGTCGGCATCGAGCAGCAGCACCCAGTCGTGCGAGGTTTTCTCCAGCGCCGACTGTTTCTGCGGGCCGTAGCCCTTGAACGGTTCCACGTACACCTGCGCGCCGTGGGACCGCGCGATCGCCACCGTGTCGTCGCTGCTGCCGGAATCCAGTACGACAATCTCGCCGGCGAAGGCGACACTGGCCAGACAGGCCGGCAAGGTGGCCGCATTGTTGAACGTCGTGACGAATACCGACAGGGGTTGCGCCGTCGCCTTCATGCCGGCGCCCTGCGGTCGGCGTGCAGCGCCACCAGCACCATGACCAGCATCCACCAGAAGAACAGGCCCCACCAACTGGAATAGAAGGCGTAGTGGGTGTTCAAGGGGAAGCACATGGCCGCCAGCGCCAGCAGCGGTGGCCAGCTGCGCAGCCGCGCCGCCGGCGTCACCCGCCGAACGCCGCGCCACAGCAGCACGACGCCGGACAGCCACGCAAGCAGACCGGGCAGACCGGTTTCCGTCGCCACTTCGAGCACGAGCTGGTGCGGATGGAACGCCCCCTGCTGCTCGCGCCAGGGATCATCGGGCGCGGCATGTTGCAGGTAGTCATGGCGGAAGCCGCGGACGCCGACGCCGTTGAACGGATGCGCCAGCGCCATGTCACGCGCCGTGCGCCAGATCGGCAGTCGCCCGGCCAGCGCGTGGTCGACATCGCCGGCTTCGCCGCTGGCCAGCAGCAGGGTGCGATCGACGCGCGCCGCGAACAGCGGCGAGGACAGGTAGGCGGCATACCCCAGCGCGGCGCCTGCCGCCAGCAGCGCCGCCAGCATGACCAGCGCGCGACGTGCGCGTCCGGCAAAGGGCCGCAGGCAGACCCCGGCCAGTACCAGCGCATAGACCACCCATGCCGCACGCGCACCGGCCAGCAAGACGATGCCGGCGACCACCACGGCGCCGATGAACACGCCGCGCCAACCCAGGCGCTGCTGGAGGAACGCCAGCAGCAGCGGCGACAGTGACGCGACGACACCGCCCAGCTTCAGATTGTCGGCACCGAAGATGCCGCTGAGACGATCACCGTCCATGCGGCCACCCAGGCTCGTTCCGGTGAACGCCTGCATCCACGCATCGACGATCCACACGCCGATCAGCAGCGCGCTGGCACGGAGCAGCCATTGCCACTGCACGTCCTCGCGTATCGTGGCCACCGCGAACACCGCGAACGGCGCGAAGCGCAACTGCGACGCCACCTGTGTCCAGGTCTTTTCCGGGGCGACGGCATCGAACGCGGACAGCAGGGACGGCAGCCAGTAGCAGGCGAACAGCGCCAGGGCCTGACGCACGCCAGGCAGCGCCCACAGCGCGTGGCCGTCGCGGACCAGCAGCACCGCACCCCAGCAGGCCCCGGCGAACAGCGGCAACTCGGCAAGGCGACCCACCGGCAGCAGCGCCAGTACCAGCCACACCAGCAGGGGCGGCAACAGCGCGCGCAAGGGCATCGGCACCGGACGCACTGCAGCGATCGCCGATGCGTCCGTCATGCGTTCACCGCCCGCATCGCCGCGCGCGCGTTCGCGACACGTGCATAGAGATCGAGCGTCTGCGCCTGCATCCGCGCCAGCGTCGTGCCGGTAAAGGCGGGAACCCGTGCCGGTGATGCCAGCAGCCCACGCGCACGCTGCAGCAATTGCGCGGCATCGCCAGGCGCAACCGCGCCTTCGGGAAAGTGCCGCGCCAGCAACTCGCCGACGCCCCCCTGCGACCAGCCCAGCACCGGACGGCCAAGGCTCAGCGCCTCCGCGACCGTACGCCCGAAGGCTTCCGGCTTGTCGGACAACTGCAACACCAGATCGGCGGTCGCCATCACGTCGCGCATGTCGTCGCGCAGCGGCGAAGCCACGACACGATCATCGACAGCAAGCGCCGCCGCGCGGGCGCGCAGTTCGTCAAGGTAACGCTCGCGTCCGTCCGCCTCGGCGCCCGGCATCCACAACGCCACGTTCTCGCCGGCCTGGACCAGCGCACCGAGCAGGTCGATCGCCGCGGCGTGGCCTTTCAGTCGCGTGCCGCGACCCGGCAGCAGGAGCAGGCGCCGCCCGGCAAGCGCCGGAAATTCGACGTCGATCTGCGCGCGCCAGCTCGCGTCGGGGCGGTGTCCACGCGGCCAGGACGTCGGCTCGATGCCGCGCTCGATGACTTCGATGCGCTCGGCCGGCACGGCGTAATGCGCCGTGAGATGCTGGCGCACGGTGTCCGACACTGCGATCACGCGGTCACCGCGCGCCATGATCGCGCTGTAGCGGCCGACCGAATTCAGGCCATGCGCGGTGGTGACGAAGGCCGGACGCTGCGAGACCGGCAGACCGCGCAGCGCCCACCACGCCAGCCACGCCGGCAGGCGGGATCGGGCATGCACGATATCGGGGCGATGCTGACGGATCAGCTGCCGCAGCGTCACAGCCAGACGCAGGGTCCAGAGCGACTTCCGCCCGATCGGCAGTTCGATATGCGTCGTTCCGGTATCCCGCAGGCGCGGCAACCAGTGACCGCCCGCGCTGACGACGAGACTGCGATGGCCGGCATCGGCCAGTGCCTGGGCGATCTCGATGGTTGAACGCTCGACGCCGCCGCCGTCCAGCGCCGGCAGCAGTTGCATCACCGTCAGGGCGCGATCGGCAGGGTCCTGCACGCCGGGGGCGACCGGGTCAGGCGATGCCGGTATCGACCAGGACGAATTCGGCGCCGCAGTAGGGACAGGTGGCCCCGCCCTGTTCCTCCAGGGGCAGGTACACGCGCGGGTGCGAGTTCCACAGCGCCATCTCCGGGGTCGGGCAGCTCAGTGGCAACGCGTCGCGCGTGACTTCGTAGCGGCGGGCGGCATTGGCGGCGATCGGGGCGGAAGTCTGGGACATGGCGTTCGGGCCGGTGGCGGCGTTGCGGAATGGGGGTGCGGGAATTGTACCGGCTTGGTGGGCCGATCACGCGCTGCCCCATCCCCCGCCGCATCGGGCGTGCAGGGCTGTCCGGTCCCTGCACCGCCGCTGCGGCGCGCGTTGGCCCAGGCGCTACACTTCACGTTCTCCCACCCGGCTCGCATCCGCCTCGACGCCATGACCACCGCAGCAGCCCTGATCGACCGCAACGTCCTCGACCGCCGCGACGAGTTGCGCAGCCGGTTCCAGTCGGCTTTTCCGTTTCGCCACCTGGTGATCGACAATTTCCTGGCAAGGGACTTCGCCGACGCGCTGCTGGCGCAGTTTCCCGGCTTCGAACGCGGCAATGCCCGCAACGAGGACGGCTCGCAGGGGAACAAGTCGACGGTCGAACGCATCCGTGAGCTCGGTCCGGCCTTCGCCCAGCTCGACGATCTGATCCAGACCCGGGACTTCCTCGATCTCGTCGGCGAGGTGACCGGCATCGACAACCTGCTGTACGACCCGTGGTATTTCGGCGGCGGCACGCACGAGAACCGCCACGGCCAGGACCTCGACGCGCACATCGATTTCAACAAGCACCCGATGGAGCCCTGGCACCGTCGCCTGAACCTGATCGTCTATCTCAACCACCGCTGGGACGACGCCTGGGGCGGCGCGTTGCAGCTGCATTCGGATCCGCGCAGCGAACAGAACGAAACCACCACGATATCGCCCCTGTTCAATCGCGCCGTGATCTTCGAGACGACCGAGTGGAGCTGGCACGGATTCCCGCCGATCCATCTGCCGGACAGCGAGCGCGGCCAGAGCCGCAGGTCGGTCGCCCTGTATTTCTACACCACCGACCGCCCGGCCGACGAGCTGGCCGCCACGCACTCCACCGTCTATGTCGACCGCCCCCTGCCCCCTCGCTATGCGCCGGGCTACACGCTGACGCCCGAAGACGTCCAGGAACTCAAGGTGTTGCTGAAGCGGCGCGACATGCACAACCAGCGCCTGTACCGCGATGCCAGCCAACTGACAAAGCAGCTCGAAGACGCGCAGGCCGCTTTGCGTGCCGGGCCGGTCGGCAAGCTGGAGCACGCCGGCAGGCGGCTGCTGGCACGCCTGTTCCGGCGCTGAGTGTTCATGCATCGATGCCGCGGCGCAGAACCCGCGGCAGCGATCAAGGCTGATCCTGCCGCTGCGGCATCCTCGGACTTTCGAACTGCCGCCTTCGGACTGCCAACCATGACATCGCCGTCGTGCAGCGGCACAATGCCTCGATGACGGAAACCCTTCTCAAGCGCGACGCGTTCGGCGCGATCTACCTGTGTCGGGAAGGCGGTCGCGGACTGATCCGCCGCGATCTGGGCCAGGTCTCGTGGTGGCTGCGCCCGCTGGCTGCACGCGCAGCGGCGCGCGAAGCCCGCGCGCTGCGTCGCCTCGAAGGCATCGACGGCGTGCCGGCGCTCCTGTCGGCGACGCGACTGCGGGTCGAGCGCAGTCTCATCCCCGGCGTGCCGATGCAGGAAGGCCAACCGCGCGATCCGCAGTACTTCCGGCGCGCGCACAGGTTGCTGCGTGACCTGCGGGCGCGCGGCGTGGTCCATAACGACCTCGCCAAGGAACCAAACTGGCTGGTGCGTGAGGACGGCTCACCGGCGATCGTCGACTTCCAGATCGCCGGAATGGGTCGTCCCCGTTCGCGCTGGTTCCGCCTGCTCGCGCGCGAGGACCTGCGGCACATGCTCAAGCACAAGCGCACCTATTGTCCGGAAGCACTGACGCCCATCGAGAAGCAACTGCTGGCCAGCAGTTCCTGGCTGTCACGGACATGGCGGCGCAGCGGCAAGCGCGTCTACAACTGGGTGACGCGGCGGCTGATGCGCTGGCAGGACAACGAAGGCCGCGGCTGACATTGGCGGCAGCGCCGGCGCGGCACCCGCCCTCGCAACGCTTCACGGCCCGGTTCGCCAGCGCCTCCAAACGCAAGGCCTGCCGCATTGCGCGGCAGGCCGTCCATTGCCGCCAGTCTTACCTCGGGGCGGCCAGTGCCTCCGGCAGTCCCGGCAGGAACTCGGCGCCGTGCGGCACGGCGATCGTCGAACCTTCAAAGGCGGAGCCGACCGCTTCGACGCGACCCCCCAGGCAGCGGCCCAGGAACGATTCCATGACCGCATTGAAGCTGAGGCGGTTCGGCGGACGCTGGAAACCATGCCCTTCGTCGGGATAGAGCACGTAGGTCACCGGAATGCCGTGCGTCTGCATGGCCTGCACGATCTGGTCGGATTCGGCCTGCTTCACGCGCGGGTCGTTCGCACCCTGGCCGATCAGCAGCGGCTTGCGGATCCGGTGCGCCTGGTGCAGCGGCGAGCGTTCGGTCAGCAGCGCACGGCCTTCCTCGGTATCCGGGTTGCCCATGCGGGTGGCGAACACCGCGCGCAGGGGGCCCCAGTACGGCGGAATGCTCTCCAGCAGGGTGACCAGGTTCGACGGTCCGACGATGTCGACGCCGCAGGCGAAGACGTCCGGCGTGAAGGCCAGGCCGGCGAGCGTCGCGTAGCCGCCGTAGCTGCCGCCGGCGATCGCCACCTGGTCGGCGCGGGTGACGCCACGATCGATCGCCCACTGCACGGCGTCGAGCAGGTCGTCGTGCATGGCCCGGCCCCACTGCTGGTTGCCGGCGTTGAGGAAGGCCTTGCCGAAACCGGTGGAGGCGCGAAAATTGACGCTGAGCACCGCATAGCCGCGGTTGGCCAGCCACTGGTGCGTCGCATTGAAGCCGAATTCGTCCCGCGCCCAGGGACCGCCGTGGACCAACAGGACCAGCGGCACCGGCGCGGCGGGAACGCCATTGCGGTCGGCATCGCTTTCGACCGGCAGCGTCAGGTAGCTGACCAGCTTCAGGCCGTCGCGTGCCGGGATTTCCACGGCGTGCATCGGCGACAGCGTGTACTGCTCCAGGGCCGGGCGCGTGTGGAACCAGGGCTCGGCGTGGCGGCGCTCGCGGTCATAACGCCAGTAGCGCGCGCCATTCTCCGCGGTCACCTGCATGACGACCCAGTGGCGGTCATCGAGCGTGCGGCTGGCGATCGTCACCTCGCCCTCGCCCAGGCTCGACAGGTAGGCGACGTCGTCGGCAATGGCCGGATCGAGCACCGTCCACTCCCTCTTGAGATAGTTGACCCCGGCTGCCTGGACGAGGCCACTGCGAGGATCCACCACCAGATCCTCGACATCGGCACGCGCATCTTCATGCAATACGCGACGGTCGCCGCTGGACAGGTCCACGGCGATCAAGGCAGCGGTGTCGCGATTGCGGCTGTCGAGCAGGTACAGCGTCGAGCCGTCGCGTGTCAGGCCCAGCGGCATCGTCGTCAGCGCATCGTCGGCGGCAATTGTGATCCACGGCGTCCATTCGTCTTGCGCCC
The DNA here is from genome assembly GCA_964647135.1 of uncultured Rhodanobacteraceae bacterium. Taxonomy (GTDB): domain Bacteria; phylum Pseudomonadota; class Gammaproteobacteria; order Xanthomonadales; family UBA2363; genus Pseudofulvimonas. Next base: position 20,965 of record CAZYHP010000020.1, on the reverse strand, counting down.
GCGTGTGCACGATGTTGCCGCCATCGGGCGTCGGCTCGACGGCGAGGCGGATGGCCAGGTCGTCGTCCACGATGATGTCGCCGAATCGGCTGTTCTCGTACAACCGCTCGCTGCGGCCGCTGGCCAGGTCGATGCGGACCGGGTCGAAGTACTGCGGATCGCGATCGTTCATCACGACCACCGCGACGTCCGGATGCTTCGGCGACAGCTTCGAGATCATTGCGCGGGAACCCGCCGGCGTCAGCACGCGATCCTCACCGGTCAGCAGGTTGACGGCGTGGATGCGGAAGTTCTCGTCGCCGCCATCGTCCTGTGGATACAGCAGGTGCTTGCCGTCGAAGGCAAAGCCGAAGCTGCGCACGCCGCGTCCGCGATCATGGGTGACCGGTCGCGCCTGGTCGGGTGCGTCGGCGGACGCGATGTAGATGTTCAGGACGCCGTCGCGCGGCGCCACGTAGGCGAGCCAGCGACCGTCGGGGCTGATCTGCCCGTTGGAACGGCTGGGGTTGTCGAACAGCACCTCCCGCGGAATGAGCGTCGGTGCGGCGACCTTCGCGGCGTCGACCGGCGATTTCCCGGGCGACGCCGTGGGCGGGCTGGCACAGGCGGCCATGGCGGTGATCAGGACGAGCAGACTAACGGAGCGATACATGTGCAGCCTCCAGGTGACAGGGCCGGAGCCTAGCACCGCGGAATGACTGCATGGACGTACCGAAGGTCATGCGTCCTGACGACCGCCGGCGCGCGGCGGCCGTCGGTGAGGCCTGTTACTCGGCCGCCTTGGCAGCGGCGACGGCTTCGATGGTGACATTGATGCGGACCTCGTCCGGGATGGCGCCGAGGTACTTGTCGACACCGAAATCGCTGCGCTTGATGGTGCCGACGGCATCGAATCCGGCGGCAGGCACCTTGCGCATCGGGTGTTCAATCAGGCCGTTGACCGTCACGTCGAAGCGGGCTTCGCGGGTGACGCCGTGAATGGTCAGGTCACCGGAGAGCCTGAGCTTGCCTTCGCCGGCCGGCTGCACCGAGGTGCTCTTGAAGCTGGCAGTCGGAAACTGCGCGGCATCGAACAGGTCGTCCTTCTGGAAATGCTCGTCCATCGCGGTGACGCCGGTGCTGACGCTGCTGATCGGCACGCTGATCTCGATCGATGCGGCGGCCGGGTCGGCCGGGTCGTAGACGATCGTGCCGGTGGCATCGGCGAAGCGGCCGGTGATGTTCGACAGGCCCATGTGGCTGTAGGTGAAATGCACCTGCGTGTGGCGGGTATCGATCTCGTAGGTTTCCGCGTGGGCGACGCCGGCAGCGGCAGCGGCCAGGGCGGTGACAAGGGCAAAACGCTTCATGGGTGTACTCCTTGGAGGGGCGCGTCGGAATTCGTGTACCGCCCGTCCGGTGACATGGTGAGGTGGCGGCAACGGTTTGGGGCCAGCCCACCACACGCGGCAGTGGATACGACTTCGAACTGGGACAGTCAAGAATGCCCGGCGTTCCCGGCGGTCACAAGATCCGGATCTGGAACGCCGTGTTTCAACGGCGTTGGCGCGCCACCAGCCACGGCAGCAGCCAACCCAGGCCGACGCCGGCCAGGAATACGCCATAGCCGAGAACGGCTGCCAGCACCTGCGGCCACATCAGTCCGTAGCTGCGATCGGCGCCGTGGAACACCGCGATGGTGGTCGCGAACGTCAAGACCAAAGTACCGAGCAGGACCGGCCAGACCCAGCGCGCCGGCCGCCCGCGGGCGAACAGCCAGCCGATGATCGCGAACACCGGGATCTGGATGACAAAGGCCAACCAGGGCATCGACATGTCCATGGCGCCAAGCATAGCCGGCAGCCTTGCGTGAACGTCGGACGCGAGTGGGCGCCCACGTCCAGGCGGCGTCCCGGCGCGGCGGAAAGGCAAACCGACCGCCGCGTTCAACCCTGGATGAGCGGCCAACAAGATTTCTGTGCAGGTAAAGTGTTGTGAAGGGAATGCGAATCACTCGCATCCTCATGTAGAATGTGCAGGCGCAATATCGCCGCCGTTCCGACGGCACTCTCCTTCACCCAGTCGGGCCGCCGCCGCATCCGCCCCCGAGAACCCCACTCATGAAAGGCCGCACAGTCCGTCCCGTTTCCGAACACCGCCCGCTCGCCATCGCCATCGCCCTGCTGCTGTCGCCCATGGCAGCCCTTGGCCAGGACGCCGCCGATGGCGCTGATGGCGCCGATGACGCCAATGTCCTCGAGCAGGTGGTCGTCACCGCCGCCGGCTTCGAACAGAAGCTCACCGACGCGCCGGCAAGCATCAGCGTCATCGCCCGCGAGGAACTCCAGAAGCGTCCGTACATGACGCTGATCGATGCCGTGAACGACCTGGAAGGCATAGACGTCGGCGAGACCTCGGACAAGACCGGCCAGAAGACCATCTCCATCCGTGGCATGGGCGCCGACTACACACTGATCCTCATCGACGGCAAGCGCCAGAACAACCACGGCGACATCTATCCGAACGCCTTCGGCGGCAACCAGTTCAACCACATTCCACCGCTGGACACGATCGAGCGCATCGAGGTCATCCGCGGTCCGGCCTCGACGCTGTACGGTTCCGATGCGCTCGGCGGCGTCATCAACATCATCACCCGCAAGGTATCCGACCGCTGGCGCGGATCGGCGACGGTGACCCACAACATCCAGGAGCAGAGCGAATACGGCGCCGACAGCACGCTGGACTTCGCGATCATGGGACCGGTCCTCGGCGAAACATTCGGATTGACGCTGCGCGGTGCACGTTACGAGCGCGACGCCTCCAATCCGGAATACGAGACCGTCTACGATCCCTCCGGCGCGCCGCACGAGCGCAGCCTGGGCTTCGGCGGCGGTGGCAAGACGGTCGACAACCGCAACCAGAGCGTCGGCATCACGCTGGCGTGGAAGCCGACGCAGAACCAGTCGCTCAGCTTCGACGCCGACACCTCCGAGCAGGTTTACGACAACACGCCGTACATCAACAACCTGGGCACGGAAACCTATCCGCTCGGCACGGTCGACAGCATCGACACCCTCTGGCGCGCCACCGCTGGCGTGGTGCAGCCGCGCGTCGGCTATGTCGACGAGCAGGAATTCACGCGCGACCAATGGTCCGTCACGCACCAGGGCGACTGGCGCTTCGGCAACAGCTTCGTCTCGCTGGCCTGGATCGACACCGCCAACAACGGCCGCACCCTGCCCTTCACGGTCGCCGAACGGCAACTGCTGCAACAGATGTACTCGGGCACGGGCGCCTACGAGGGCCTGAGCGTCGCCGAACGTCGCAGTGCGGCCGAAGCCGCCTTCCTGCCGCGACCGAAGCGCACAATGGCAAGCAGCCAGTACACCCTGGACGCCAAGCTGGACATGCCCTTCGAACTGGCCGGTGGCGGCTTCCACCATGTCGTCGTCGGCGGCCAGATCATCGACGGCGAACTGAAGGACGGCGTCTTCGGCATGGAATCCGGCGGCTTCGGCGGCAGTACCGTGCAGGACCACGAGATGTGGTCGCTGTTCGTCGAGGACAACTGGAGCGTCAACGACCGGCTGACGCTGACCGCGGGCGTACGCCACGATGACCACAACATGTTCGGCGGCCACATCAGCCCGCGCATCTACGGTCTATACACGCTGGGCGATACCTGGACCCTCAAGGGCGGCATCAGCACCGGCTACAGGACGCCCGACACCACTGACCTCTACGACGGCATCACCGGCTTTGGCGGCCAGGGCACGACGCCGTTCGTCGGCAATCCGGACCTGCAGCCGGAAACCAGCGTCAACAGCGAGATCGCCGCGTACTGGACGTCACTCGATGGCGCCCACCATTTCAACTTCACCGTGTTCAACAACGACTTCAAGGACAAGATCTCCAGGGGCGAGGTGACGCAAAGCTGTGAAGCCACGGCGGGCGTGCGCCCCTGTGCCAATCTCGGTGACTTCGCCCTGCTCGGTTATACGTCCTACGCCCAGAACATCAATGTCGCGGAGGCGCGCATCAAGGGTGCGGAGATCGCTGGCCGCTACCGGATCAGTGACGACTGGTCGCTGCGCGCGAACTACACCTGGACGGACAGCGAACAGAAGAGCGGCGCGCAGGCGGGACTGCCGCTGGCGCAGTCGGCGAAGCACATGGCGAACGCGACGCTGGAGTGGATGGTCACGGATCGCCTGTCGACGCAGCTGATCGCCGAGTCGCGTTCACGCCGCTTCCGCGGCAGCACCGACGAAGACGGGAATCCCTATTTCTACCGCAGCTACAACATCCTGCACCTGGCGGCGCAGTACCGGATCAATGACAACGTCTCCCTCGGCGCGCGCATCAACAACCTGCTGGACGAGGACTTCACCGGCTACGAAACGGTGTTCACCCAGAACACCGACGGCACCTACGCGATGACGGCATTGGACGACTTCAACAACAAGGACAAGGCACGCAACCTGTGGCTGTCGCTGAACGTGCGCTTCTGATTGTGATGGCCAGCCGGCGGGAACGATCGGGCGTTGCATCGCCGCCCGCGCCGACCCATTGGTGCGCCGATGCAGCGATCTGCCGTCCTGATGGAAAGGCCGCCACGCGGCGGCCTTTTCCCTGGCGGCAGCCCATTCGCCCGCCGGCTAATCCTGGCGAAGCGCGACAACCGGATCGACGCGCAGGGCCCGGCGCAGCGGCACCAGTGAGGCGACCAGCGCGACCAGGAGGATCAGCACGATGGTCGTGCCGAAGATCAACGGATCGTAGGCGCGCGTGTGGAAGGCCGGATTGGCCAGCAGGTTCGACCAGGGCAGCGCGATGGCGACGCCGATGGCCAGGCCGATCATGACCTGCCCGGCGGTCCGCTGCAGGACAAGCCGGGTGACGCCGACGCGGTCCGAGCCGATCGCACGGCGGATGCCGATTTCGCGCGTGCGCTGTTCCACCGAGAAGGCCAGCACGCCGTACAGGCCGGCGGCGGCGAGGATCAGCGTCAGCATGCCCACCGCCGCGAACACCTGCGTAAGCACGACGGCACCGGCGCGACCGACCCTGATGTTGGCCTCCTGCGTCTGCACCCAGTAGGCGGGCGTGTGCGGATCCACCGAGCGGATGGCCTCGGACAGGCGCGGCGCGAAGGCCGCCGCATCGCCGTTGACGCGCACCGCCACCGTCGCGAAGCGTGTCGGCGCCTGCGCGAAAGGCACCAGCAGGCTGGGTCGCGGCGTCGAGCCGATCTGCCGCAGGTGCAGGTTGTCGATCACGCCCACCACCGTGACCGTGCGAGTCTGGCTGCCCTCCGGATCGACGGTCAGCCGCTGTCCCAGCGCAGGACGATCCGGAAACAGCCGTTGCGCCGCCCGTACGTCGATGACGGCCACCGCCAGCGTGTCGGCACGGTCGTCCTCGTTGAAGAAGCGGCCCTCGCGCAGGCCGAGTCCATAGACGTCCGCGAACGCCGAATCGACAGCTGCGACTTCCGCCTCGACATAACCGCCGGAGGGGCGTTCGCCACCTTCGGCCACAAGGTCCTCGCTGCCACCACTGGTCCATCCCGGCATGCCTGTCCCCACCGTGGCGCCAATCACCTGCGGATCCTGGCGAAGGGCTTCGCTGGCCCGCTGGAAGAAACGATGGCGATCCGCATCCGTCGGGTACTCGCTATCGAACAGGCCGATCCGTCCCGTCAGCACCGTCTGCGGATCCGTGCGCGCGCCGTGGTCGAAGGCGAGCATGCCATTGATGCCGCGGACGAACATGGCCGCGCCAACCAGCAGGACCACGGAAAGCGCGATCTCGCCAATCACAAGCAGGCGCGATATGCGCGAGAACAGGCCGCCATGGCTGCCCTTGCTTCCGTCGCGCAGGGCGTCCTGCGCGTTGACGCCGGCGGCACGCAGGGCGGGGATCAAGCCGGCGAGCAGGCAGGTCGCGAAGGCAATCACCGGCAGGAAGGCCAGGTCGCGCCAGTCGTAGTCGAAGTCGATGAAGAACGGCAGCAAGACGCCGGTCGCGGTGAGATGCTGCACGAACATGCGCCCGAGCAGGTCATTGCCGATTGCAGCGACTACCGTCGCCATCAGCGACATCAGCAGCGCTTCGGTCATCAGCTCGCGCAACAGTCGTCCGCGACCGGCGCCCAGAGCGCTGCGCACGGCAAGCTCGCGGCGACGCGGCAGCATGGCAGCGAGTTGCAGATTTGCGACGTTCACGCAGGCCAGCAGCAGCACCAGCAGGCCAGCCGCAAACATCATCCAGAGCATGTGGCGCGTCGTCCGGTCGACGAAACGATGGTGCAGAGGGATCGCATTGAGGAAATCGCCGTCACGACTGCCCACCACGTCTCTGCCCATGCGTGTCGTCACGTCCGCGAGCAGTTGTTGCGCCTGCGACAGCGTCACGCCCGGTGCGAGCCGCGCCAGCACCTGCACGCCAAGGCCATCGTCGAGCGCCAGGCGCCGGGGAATCCACATCTGCTGATCGAAGGGATAACTGAAGGATGCAGGCAACACCCCGATGATCGTCGCCGGTCCACCATTGGCGCGCACCTGGCGACCTATCACGCTGGGGTCGGCCGAGAATTCATTGCGCCAGACCTGCTCACCCAGCACCACCGTGAGCGGCGCGCCCGGACGGTCATCCTCGGTGCTGAAGCCGCGCCCGAGCAAGGGCTGCACCGACAACAGTGGCAACAGCTCGTGGTCGATGATCGCGCCGTTGTAGCGCCTCACGCTTTCACCATGGCTGATGACGATCGTGGCCGGCCCGGCCTCGACGGCGACACGGTCGAAGACCGGCAGGCCGTCGCGGATCGCCAGCCACTGCCCCGTACTGAAATCCCCGACTTCGTCGGGGTTCCCGGTCGTACTCCAGCCGACCGCGACCAGGCGCTCGGCATCGGGAAACGGCAGCGGCTTGATCACCATGCCCTTGACCGAGCCGAACAGGAACGTCGCCGCCAGCAATCCCAGCGACAGGATGCCGATCGACAGCGATGTATGCCCGGGTCGGGACACCAGTCGTCGCCATGCGTTGCCGAGTGCCTGCAGTGTCATTCCGTCGATTCCCCTTCGTGGCAGCCCATGCGATGCAACTTCAATGCCAGCGCGCGGCTCAATGGCGGCGCGCTTTCATCGGCGTCCCGCCGTCCGGATCCGGACCGCGACGTTCGAACCTGGACAGTGGCCGGCCGACGATTCGCTGTGATCGCGAGTCGTCAGGCAGCCCGCTCCCATACCCATGACAAAGAAACGTCGGCTGGGGATCATCCGATCCCAACCGCTGCACAGGCATTCTTCGCCTGCGTACCGGGTCAATCATCGCGCAACGCCGTCATCGGCGAAACGCGCGCCGCCCGACGCGTCGGAACCAGGCAGGCCAGCAGCGCCACCGCGGCCAGCAGGACTGCGGCCAGCAGCAGCACGCCAGCGTGCGTGGCGTCGACGCCGTACAGCTGCGCCGCAACCAGGCGGCCCAGCAGCAGCGCACCGGCGCCGCCCACCAGCAGGCCCGGCAGCACGATGCGTAGACCGTCTCCCAGCACCATTAGATGAATCGCCCCCTGCGTGGCGCCCAGCGACTGGCGCACGCCGATCTCGCGACGGCGCTGCCCGACCGACCACGCGATCACGCCGTACAGCCCGATCACCGCCAGCATCACGGCCACTGCGGCGAACACCGTGCTCAGGCTCATGTTGAAGCGCCGCAGCGACAGCGTTTCGGCGACGACCGCATCCATGGTGCGCACGGCGAGCACCGGCGTGTCCGCGGCGACTTCCGCCATGGCCCGTCGCAGGCTGTCCGAGATCGCCAGCGCGTCACCCCCGGTTTTCACCGCCACCACCAGGTCACCCACCGGAACCGTGCGCGCCGGGAAATAGATCTCCGGTACCGCTGGCCGGTCCAGCCCCTGCTGGCGCACGTCGGCGACGACGCCGATGACGGTTTTCTCACTGCCGTCGAAGGTCGACACCTGTGTACCCAGTGCCGCGTCGCCGCCCATGTAGCTGCGCACGAAGGCTTCGTTGACCAGTGCCGTGGTGGGGAACGCGGCCTCGTCGCCTTCGTTGCCGTTGAACGAACGACCCGCCTTCAAGGCGATGCCGAAAGTGTTGAAATAGTCGGGATTGACGAAGCGGTATTCCACCAGCCGCTGTTCCGGCAGTTCGCGCCCGGCGATGTCGAAGTCGCCATTCCAGCTGCTCTTGCCGGACGCCGGAAGACTCTCGCTCACCGCGACCGACTCGACACCCGGCAATGCGCCCAGGCGCTGCGTGATGGCGTCGATCCGCGGTGCGATCACGGCGCGGCTACGCGCATACCACTCGGCAAAGTCCTCGCCCGGTTGCATGACCGGTCCGGGTATCGCGATGCCGGCGGTGAGCACCGATTCCGGCGAGGCAATGCCGGCATCGACCTGCGACAGGCGGCGAAGGCTGTCGATGAGCAGGCCGGCGCCCACCAGCAGCATCATGGCGAGCGCCATCTCGATGCTCACCAGCCAGGCGCGCAGGCGCACCTGTGTGCGGCTGCCGGTCTGGCTGCGCGACGAACCCTGCATGGCGCGGACCGGATCGGTGGAGGCCGCACGTCGTGCCGGCCACCATGCGAACAGCATCAGCGTCGCCAGCGACAGGCCGGCAGTGATGCCGATGGCGCGCAGGTCCACGCCCGGCACGTGATACGACGGCAGGAGATCCGGCGCCATGGCCAGCAAGGCATGCACGGCCAGCGGTGCGATCGCGAGCGCAAGGATGGCACCCGCCAGGGCGATGACCAGGGCTTCGCCCATCACCTCGGCAAGCAGACGACCGGTGGCCGCGCCCAATGCACGGCGCAGCGCCAGTTCCTGCGCACGGGTCTGGCCGCGCGTCAGCATGAGGTTGGCGAGATTGGCGCAGGCGATCAGCAGCACCATCAGCGCAGTCCCCATCAAGGTGTGCAGGGGCGAGTGCAGGTCGCGGCCGACCAGGCCGCGCAACGGCACGACGCGTGCCGTCAGGCCGGCATGGTTGTCGGGAAATCCATCGGCCTGCGCCTGCGTGATCGACTGCATCGCCGCCTGCGCCTGCGCCGCCGTCACGCCTGCACGCAGGCGCGCCACCGGGGCAAGGGAATTGCTGCCGCGCCCGGCGGTATTGGCGGGAAGGAAAGTCGGCATCCACAGCTGCGCATCGGCGGGGTAGCGGAAGCCGGCTTCGGCAACGCCGATCACCCGCCAGGCCTCGCCATTGAGCTGGATTTCCCGGCCGATGACATCCGCTGCGCGGTTGAAGCGGTCGCGCCAAAGCGCTTCGCCGATCACGACGACGCGCTCGCCGGCATTTTCCTCGTCTTCCCCGAAGGCACGCCCGAGCGCCATGGGCTGTCCGAACACATCCCAGTAGCCCGGCGTCACCAGGTAGGCATTCAGCCGCGCCGCCTCGCCCTCGCCGGTCAGACCCACCGTCTGCGGCACCCATGCACCGAAGGCATCGAACACGCCACCATGGCCTGCCTGCCATTCGCGCAGGACCGGCGGCGAAACCGGACTGCCGGACACCGGCGGCTGGTCGCGCAGCACCCGCACGATGCGCTCGGCGTCGCGGAACGGCAGCGGTTTCAGGAACACCGCGTCGTACACCGTGAAAATGGAAGTGACCGCGCCGATGCCCAGCGCCAGGGTCAGCACGGCAGTGACTAAGAACACCGGCTGCGCCAGCAGTCGCCGCAGTGCGTGGCGAAGATCGTTGAAAAGTCGGGTCATCGGAGGTTCCTGTCGGTCGTCAGTGCAGGGCGACAGCCGGGGCAACACGTGCGGCACGACGCGCAGGCAACCAGCAGGCGCCCACCGCCACCAGTGCCAGCAACAGCGCGACCGTGAGATAGCTGAGCGGATCACCGACCGGGATACCGTGTACGAGACCGCTGAACAGTCGCGACACCGCCAGGGCCGCAGCCGCACCCAGGGCAATACCGATGCCGGCCACCACCAGTCCGCCACGCATCACCAATCGCAGCACGCCCGAGGTCGTCGCACCCAGCGCCTGGCGAATGGCGAATTCGCTGCGACGCTGGCCTACCGAGAACGCCATCAACCCGTACAGGCCGGTGGCCGCCAGCAGCAACGCGGTGCCGGCGAAGACGCCGAGCAGCACGAGGTGGAAGCGGCGTTGCGCCAGCGACGCCGAGCGCACCTGGCTGAGCGGCTGCAGCGCATACGGCATTTCCGCGACAGTACGCTCCAGGCGTTCGCGCAGCATCGGCAACACCGACGCCAGCGGCAACTCGCTGCGCACCACGACATTGAATTGCGAAGCCGCGATCGGCCGCTGCGCCACATTCACGTACACCGTCGCCGAGGGATTGCGGTCCAGTCCTGTCTGATGGACGTCGCCGACCACCCCCACGATGGTCAGCAGGCGCGGGTCGCCATCCATGTTGCCGTACTGGATGCGTTCGCCGATCGGATCGCGCTCGCCCCAGACTTCACGCGCCAGGCGCGCACTGATGACGGCGACATGTTCGCCATCGGCGTGGTCGGCGGCGGTGAAGGCGCGACCACGCAATAGCGGAATGCCCGATGCGTCGAAATAGCCAGGGCTGGCGACGCGGTAATGCGAATAACCCAGGGGTTCCGGCGGCGGCGAACCGAAATCGGTGAAGGTGTGGTCCCAGAAAGCGCCGTCGGCACCGCCGGTCAGGGGCAGCCGGTTGACGCCGCCGACCGCAGTGATACCGGGCATGGCGGCGAGGTCGTCGAGCAGCTGGCGGTAACGCACGGCATTGGCGCGCATCACCGTCGGATCGCGGCTGAAAGGCTGGTTGAGCTCGATTCGCACCGCGCCGTGGTCGTCGTAGCCGGCATCGACATTCAACAGGCTGATGAAACTGCGACCGATCAGCACCGCGGCCACCAGCAGCACCGTCGTCAATGCCGTCTGTGCCACCAGCAACCCCGCGCGCAGGCGCAGCGTCGACCGCGACAACGACTGGCCGCGGCCGCCTTCGCGCAGCACGGTGTTCATGCCGGTATCGCCAGCAGCCAGGTGTGTCGCCAGCGTCAGCAGCATGGCGATCGCCATCGCCAGCACGGCCGAGGCCACCAGCGTGGCCGGAGTCAGCGCGATTTCCGCCACGCGCGGCAGGCTTTCACCGGCGAGGCGCGTCAACAGACGCAGGGCCGTCAACGCGATCACGACGCTGCCGAGCCAGGCGATGAAGGCCAGCACGAGATGACCCGCCAGCGCCTGACGGAACAGCCGCGCGCGTCCGGCGCCGAGTGCCGTCTGCAGCGCCTGTTCACGGCGTCGTTCCATGGCGATCGACAACAGCAGGTTCACCGCATTGCTGACCGCGATCAACAACAGGAAGGCGACACCGGCCAGCAGCACACGCAGCGCCGTCCGGACCGGTGCGGCGATGGCCTCCGCCAAGGGTGTCAGGTCGAATCCGCGGGCATCGATCTCGTCGCCATGTTCGGCCGCCAGCCGTACCGCCAGCGCCTGCGCCTGCTGGCGCGCCAGCGGCAGGTCGTCGCGGGAACCGAGCAATGCCAACATGTTCCAGTTGTGCGCCGAACGGCTCGGCGTCAGCATCGAGGCGTCGGCCTGGACCCAGGCCTGGCTGTTCGCCGGGAACGCCGTACCGGGCGGCATCACGCCGACAATGGTGTAGTCGACGTCGTCGATGCGCAAGCCGCTGCCGAGTACGTCTTCGCGACCCTGCAGCAGGCCCTGCCACAGCGCATGGGCAATCACCACCTCGTCGCTGGCGCGTTCCGAAGTCCAGGTTCGCCCCATCAGCGTCGGTTGCCCCAGGACCGCAAACACATCGCCCACCAGGGTCGACGCCGTCGCCTGCATGGAGCGTTCGGCAGTGCCGATGATCGCCGATCCGGTCGCGTGCAAGGCGCTGCGTTCGAACACGTCGACTGCGGCGTCGAGGTCGACGCGGTTGGACGACGCCAGCGCGATCGCGTGGCCGGCCTCGTTGAGTTCCTTGACCTGGACGACGCGGTCGCCATTGGGAAACGGCAACTGCCGCAGCAGCACGGCATCGACCACGCACCACATGGCGACCGCCAGGCCCAGGCCGGCGGCGAGGATCGCCGCGGCGAAAGCCAAGCCTCGACCGTGGCCGCGAAGGCCACGCAGGCCGTGCTGCAGATCATCAAGCCAGACTGACATGTGGATTCTCCGGAAAACGGCGGTCAAGGGTGGGTGGCAGGCTGTGGATGCGCAGGCGCCGCCCGATCACGCCAGGATCGCCGCCGACGCGTTCGCGCCAGAACGCAGGCGACCGCACGACGGGGTCGGCATGACCGGCGTCAGCACCACGGTCACCAGGAAACCGGGGCGCTGGCGCAGGCTGCGCAGGGCATGGCGCAGATCGCGCTGGCATGCAGCGAAGTTCATCGGGCCCTCCCCTACTCGTGGCGCAGGGCGACAATGGGATTGACGCGCGACGCACGACGGGCCGGCATCCAGCAGGCCAGCAACGCCACGCCGCCGAGCACCACCACCACCGACAGGAACGTGAGCGGATCGAACCGTGATACACCAAACAACTGGCTGCTGAGGAAGCCGCCGAGTGCCAGCGCACCGACCAGCCCCGCGCCCAGGCCGATCAGCGCGATGCGTCCGCCCTGCACGAGCACCATGCGCACCACGTCGGCACGCTGCGCGCCGATCGCCAGGCGTACGCCCAGTTCGCCGGTGCGTTGCGCGACGGCGTAGGCGAGCACGCCGTAGATGCCGACCGCCGACAGCACCAGCGCCACGCCGGCGAACAGCACCAGCAGCAGCATCGGCGCGCGCCGGCCCTGCAGCGACAAGGCGATGCGCTCGTCGAGCGTGCGGATGTCGTAGACCGGCTGCTCCGGGTCGGCGCGCAGCACGGCATCCCGGATCGGCTGGATCAGGCCGCCGGCCGGCAGGTCGGTCTTCACCACGAGGAAACCGCCGCGGTTGTTGTAGCGCGTGTACTCGAACTGCTGGTACGGGAAGTAATACGCTTCCTTGGTCATCTCGGTGGCCAGGTTGCCGTGCTTGACGGTGCCAACCACGCCGACGACGGTCCACCAGGGATTGTCGTCCTCGCTGCCGGTGCGACGGATGCGCTTGCCGATGGCGCCGTCGGGGAAGTACTTGCTCGCCAGCAGTTCGTCGACGATCACCACGCGCTCGGCATCGGCGCTGTCGGCGGCGGTGAAATAGCGACCTGCCAGCAGCGGCACTTCCAGCGACTGGAAGAACGCTTCGTCGGCAACGCGCGAGAAGCCGTGCGGGCTCGCCGCACCGGTCGCGGTATCGAGGCCTTCGACAACATAGGAACTCTGCCAGGTGCTGTTTCCGAACGGCAGGTTGCTGACATAGGACGCGTCGGTGACGCCGGGCACGCCGCGCAGCTCGCGCAGCGCATCGCTGTAGAAGCGCACGATGCTGCCATCGTCCGGGTACTTGCTCGCCGGCAGGTCCAGGCGCAGCGTGATCAATCCGTCGCGCTTGAAACCGGGATTCTCGTCCTGCAGGCGGTCGAAGCTCTTCATCATCAGGCCGGCGCCAATCAGCAGCGTGACGCACAGGGCGATCTGGACCATGACCAGCACGTTGCGCGTGGCGCGCGCCGCGCGACCGCCGGTGTTGCCGCGGCCGCCATCCTTCAGCACTTCATAGGGCTTGCCCGAGGACTGGCTGAAGGCCGGGAACAGGCCGAACACCAGGCCGGTGAGCACAGACACGGCCAGCGTGAACAGAAGCACCTGTCCGTCGATGCCGATGCCTGTGCGCAGTGGGCTCTGCGTCAGGTTGAGCGCGTCGAGCAGCTGCAGGCAGGCATAGGCAACGGCGATGCCGGCCAACGCACCGGCCAGGGCCAGCAATACCGCCTCGATCAGCAGCTGGCGGACGATGCGGCCCCGGCTGGCACCGAGTGCGGTGCGAACCGAGAGCTCCTTCTGGCGCGCCGACACGCGCGTCAGCATCAGGTTGGCGACATTGGCGCAGGCGATCAGCAGCACGAACATCACCACGCCCTGCAGCAGCCAGAGCACGGCTCGGACATCACCCACCCATTCGTCCCGCAAGGGCTTGGCGCGGCCGGCCATGCCACCCTGGCGGAAGAACTCCGCGAACTCGCTGGCGCGCGGATCACCCAGGCCGCTCAGGCGCTCCGCATTGCGCTGGATGATCGCGTCGAGCTGGCTGTGCAGCTGCTCGAGGGTGGCGCCCGGGGCCAGGCGGCCGACCGTCTCGGAATACTCGTTGCCGCGCTCCTCGTCGCTCTTCTGCGCCGGCGTGAAGGCGAAGGGCAGCCAGATCTGTGTCGACTGGTTGGGAAACACGAAGCTCGCCGGCATCACGCCGATGATGCGGTGGCTGACGCCATTCAGACGCACGTCGCGACCGATCACGCCGGGATCGGCCGCGAACTGCGACCGCCACAGCGCATCGCTGATCACCGCGACGGTGTCCTGGCCAGGCAGTTCCGCCTCGGCATCGAAGAGCCGACCGATGGCGGGCCGTGCCTGCAGCGTGCTGAACAGCGACGCCGATGCACGCAGCCCGACCAGACGCTGCGGCGTGCCTTCCGAGGCCAGGTTGACGCTGACGCCGGAGTAGATCGCGAGATCCTCCAGTGCGTCCGCCTGCTCACGACGGTCTAAGTAGTCGGGGATGGACGTCCCGGCGTTCTCGATGCCCATCTTCGGGTAGACGTTGTGCACCAGCACGAGGCGCTCGCCATCGGTGTATGGCAGCGGCTTCAGCAGCAGTCCGTTGACGACGCTGAAGATGGCGGTGTTGGCGCCGATGCCCAGGGCCAGCGTCAGGATGGCCGCCAGGACGAAACCGGGCTTGGACAGAAGACTGCGCAGGCTGTATCGGAGATCCTGTTTCAGGGTGTCGAACATGGATCAACCTCCTCGAAGGTAGCGGCCGCCGGACCCGCCGCAGCACTGCCGTGATGCAGCGGACACAACTGGCGTTTGAAGAAGGACGCGGCATGGGCCGCGACACGATGGTGCAGGTGCCGACGGTCGATGCCGGCCGCGTCGGCGCAGAACTGCGGCAGGTGGCCGACACCGGCAGCGCTGCAGGGCGCCAGGAAGGCGTAGTGGCCGACCCCCGGCAAGGTGTCGATATCGACGCGAGCCATGCGCTGCGACAAGGCCTGCACGAAACGCGGAAGGACCAGCGTGTCGGCGGCACCGGTCACCCCCTGCACCGGCACGTCGATGGCGCGCAGGCTTTCCTCGGAGAGCGCCGGCATCAGCGCCGGTGCGATCAGGAACGCGGCGCGGACACGGTGGTCGCGATGGCTGTCGGCGACGCTGCGCAGTGAAGCCAGCGCACGCGCATCCTCGGCCAGGAAGCGTTCGAAATCCTCGGCGGACTCGCCCGATTCCGGCGGTGGCCGGCAGGAATCATCGTCGCGGTGTGTGCGGCAGTGGGCTTCAAAGGCATCCAGATCGACGCGCGCGCCGGCAACCAGCATCGCGGTGAAACCGCCGATGGAGAAGCCGGCGACACCGATGCGCTCCGGGTCGATGCGCGTGGCGAAACGCGGATCGGCAAGCAGGCGGTCGAGCAGCACGCGCAGGTCACGTGCGCGTTCCCACCACAACGTGAAACCGGCGACCAGCGTCTTCGGCTCGGCGGCGGTATTGCCGTGGTGGTCGACGCCGGCGACCAGGAAGCCCTGGCCGGCCAGGGTCTCGGCCAGCCACGACAACTGCGCGGCGGAGCCGCCGGTGCCGTGCGACACCAGGATCAACGGCAAGCGCCGGTCCGTTGCCGCCATGGGTGCATCCGGCGCATTCACGCCGAACTCGAAGACCCCTGCCTGCCAGGGCTGTTCCTGCGCATCGCTGCCGGCCGGGTACCACACGGTTGCCGACAAGGGCCGCGGCTTCCCGGCATCGTTCCAGTCCTGGCGACTGTCGTCGGCATAGGCCGCGTGCGCGCGGCCCACCGGATGGTCGCGCCTTTCGGCGACAGCCAGCGTGACCAGCATGAACCAGCCCAGCACGACCAGCAGCCCGACCCGGCGGCGCCGGCGCCGGCGGCCCTGAGGGATGGCAGGCACTTGCACGGACGAGGCCGGGCAGCGGGTGGATCGCAAGGACATTGCGCGGTTTCCGTGGACGGGGGACGGTCGAAAGACTCAGGCGGATTCCGCGCGCCGGAACAGGCGGGCATCCTCTTCCTTGCGCAGGCGGTGCATGGTGTCCTCGTCGACGACGCGGCCGTCGAACATGAAGATCTTCCGCTGCGCGAAATCGGCGTAGCGCGGGTCATGCGTCACCATGCAGATGGTCGCGCCGCCGCGGTGCAGTTCGTCGAGCAGCGTCATTACCGCCTCGCCGTTCTTCGAGTCGAGGTTGCCGGTCGGTTCGTCGGCAAGCAGGATCGAGGGCTGCCCGACCAGCGCACGGGCCACGGCGACGCGCTGCTGCTGGCCACCGGACAACTGCGCCGGGTAATGACGAAGACGGTGCGCCATGCCGACGCGTTCCAGTGCCCACTGCACGCGCTCACGGCGCTCGCCCTTGCCCATGCCATCGCGATAGGTCAGCGGCAGTTCGACATTCTCGAACACGTTGAGATCGCCGATCAGGTTGAAGGCCTGGAAGATGAAGCCGATTTCCTTGTTGCGGATGCGTGCACGCTCTGCCGCATTGATGTCTTCGACCTGGCGGCCATTGAGCAGGTAGCTGCCACCGCTCGGTGTATCCAGCAGGCCGAGGATCGACAACAGCGTCGACTTGCCACAGCCGGAGGGACCGGAGATCGAAACGTATTCGCCGCGCCCGATGTCGAAGTGCACGTCGGCCAGTGCGTGCGTTTCCACCTCGTCGGTCAGGAACACCTTCTTGATGCCATCGAGCTTGATCAGCGTATCGGGCACCGCACGCTGGCTGGCCTCGCCGGAGCCGGCCGCCGTGCCGGTGTCGTGTTGATGCAGGTTCATGTCGTCAAGTCCTTGCTGGAGGTGGGTTGCGTTGCGCGGTTCGGATGCCACGGCGCTCAGTTGAGGCGGAGGCGGTCATGCTGTTCCCAGGCCGAGGTGTCGGACAGGATCACCTTGTCGCCTTCCTGCAGGCCCTGGACCACTTCGATGAGATTCACGGAGGCGCGGCCGAGTTGCACCGGCACGCGAAGGGCGCGGCCATCGGCATCGATGCGGAACAGCGTCGTCTGGCTGTTCGGCTGACCGAAGGCCGGACGGCCGACATAGAGCACGTCGCTGAGGCGTTCGATTTCCACCGTGCCGTCCACCGACAGGTCGGGGCGCGCGCCCGGCGGCAATTCGCCCGGCAGGTCGACGTCGATCTGGACGGTACCGTTGAGCACGGCCGGATCGATGCGCATGACTTCGCCGAGCACGATGCCGTTGCGGGTGTCGACCTTGACCTTCTGGCCGATGGCGATGTCCTTGGCCTGGGTTTCGGCGATGCGCAGTTCCGCCATCAGCACGTCCGGGCGGGCGACGCGCGCCAGGTTGGTGCCCGCCATCACCTGCTGGCCTTCCTCGGCGGGCACCTGCTGCAACACGCCGGCGATACCGGCACGCAGTTGCAAGGCATCGGCCTGGCGCTGGCGCAGGTCGCGCGTGCGCGCCAGCTGGTCGATGCGCGCGCGCTCGGCTTCCAGCTGCTTGCCGATGTTCTGGCGGCTCTTCGCCATGCGCTCCTGCTCGATCTCCAGGCGCACTTTCAGGCTTTCCGCCGCCAGCTGGCTGCGCTGGTACTGGATGCGCGGGATGATGCCCTTGCTGGCCAGTTCGCCTTCGGCTTCCGCCTGCAGCCGCGCGCCTTCGTATTCGGCTTCGACAGCCGCGAAGTTGGCGCGCTGATCGAGCAACTGGCTTTCCAGCTCGCTCTCGCGCGCGACATAGCTGGCCTGCGCGGCGACGAATTCCGCCTGGGCCGCGGCGAGCTGGTCTTCGACCACCGGATTCGACAGTTCGAGGATCACCGTATCCGGTTCGACCTGGGCACCGGGCTTGACGACGATGCGCTCGACACGCGCATCGGTTTCGGCGGCGATCCAGCGGATGGCTTTCGGCACCAGCGTGCCGGGACCGCGCACTTCACGCAGCATTTCGCCGCGCTTGACGGTGTCGGACCAGACCGTGCCGCGCTCGATGCTGGGCGCGGCCGGCTCCAGACGGGCGATGACGACGCCGGCGGCCAGCACGGCGATCGCGCCGGCGATGCCGTAGAGGATGCGCTGGCGGCGCTTCTTGATCTTGAGGTCGGTGCGTTGGATGTCCATGCACGCCGATCAGCAGGCAGCGTGCCAATCCAATTTTACGAACAGGATCAAAGGGGTGAGCCACGGGAAGTCGCGCGATCCCCGGCGCCCTGTCCGAATACGAACAGTTCTCGGGCGCCGCGCGGACGCATCGGCCGCCGCCCCGGCCGGCCCGGATCAGTGCGCCGGTTCCAGGTTCCTGATGCGCCAATGCCCGGGCGGCAGGAAGGCGAGCAGCGCTGCCCGTTCTCGATCCGCGGCGGCGGCGGCCGCCACGCGATCGCCTCTGGCGACCTCCAGTTCGCGCTCCGCCTGCGCAATGCGCGCACGCGATTGCGGTGCTGCCGCATCGATGTCACCGACATCGATGCGCGCCTGGGCGATCCGTTCACGCGCTGCGTCGAGCCGACCGGCGCGGACATCCAGTCGCGCCAGCAGCAGCAGCGAATCGAGCCGCTCCGGCAGATCCGGCGGCGTCAGCGGCGCGCGCTCGGCCCATGCCGCCTCGGCCAGGTCACGGGCCTCGACCTGGGCATCGAGTTCGATCAGCAGGCGGGCGAGATTGCCCTGCCCACGCGCGATGGCGCGGGCGCTGGCGCCGCCGGCAATGCGCATGGCCAGCGCCTGCCGGTAGCGCTCGACGGCCTCGCGGAAGCGACCGATGTCTTCGAGCAGGGTGGCCAGGTTGTTGACGGCGACTGCCTCCGCGGCACTGCCGCCGCCATCGACTTCCCGGTGTTGGCTGATTGCCGCAAGATAAGCCTGTTCCGCTTCTTCGTAACGACCCATGTCCTGCAGCAGCGAGCCCAGCTCGCTGTAGCTGCCCGCCACGCGGGCACTGGGTTCGCCGAGCACTTCCCTGGCCATCGCCAGCGATGCGCGCAGGTCTTCCAGTGCGCGCTCGCGATCCCCGAGGTGGGCGCGTGCGCGTCCCATCGCATCGAGCGTGTAGAGCAGCGAAGGGTGGCGATCGCCGAGTGCCTGCCGCTTGAGCTGCATCGCCCGCTCCAGCAGCGGCAGCGCCTCGGCATCACGTCCGTGCCGGCTCAGCGCCCAGCCCTGGTTGTGCACGGCGGCACCGATATGGGCGACGTTGCCCGGGCCGCCGGCAATGAAGCGCTGCTCGGCTTCGCGGAAATGCGCCAGGGCCTGTTCGTGGAGATCCTGATTCTCCTCGGCGACGCCCAGCGTCTGCAGGACGTGCGCGGTTTCCGGATCGTCGGGCGCGAGCCGGCTGCGCGCCAGCGCCAGTGCCTCGGTGGCAGCGACCAGCCCTGGACCGTCACGCTCGACCAGGTCGTAGGCGCGCGCAAGATGTCGCAACGCGGGCACAAGGACATGGGGATCGGGGCCGTCCTGCTGGTCGCGCGCATGCTGCACGGCCTGTTCGAGGATCTGCGCGGCATCGCCGGACAATCCGAGGCTGATGTAGATGCGACCGAGCGCGGTTTGCAGGCGAGCCTTCACTTCCGGCCGGCTGAAATCGCGACCGTCGAGTTCGTCGCCGGCCTGGCGGATGAGTTCGCGAACACCCAGCTCGCGACCGCGCGTGGTTTCCGGCGAGGCGCGATCGAACAGGGCGACCAGGAATTCCGCCGACTGGTTGGCCCCTTCGGCTTCCAGCCGCGCCTCCTCCTGCAGCGCGAGCGCGCGGTCGCGCTCGGCGGCCAGCCGCAGCGACAGGACCGACAGCGCGACCAGCGCGGCGACGGTGGCGCCGAGCGAGACCGGATGGCGGGCGACGAACTTGCGCAACCGGTAGGTCCATGAATCGGGCGCCGCATCGACCGGCCGCCCCTGGAACCAGGCCTCGATATCCGCCGACAACGCTGCGGCACTGGCGTAGCGGCGCTCCGGCTCCTCGCGCAAGGCCTTGCGGACGATGTTGTCGAGATCACCGCGCAGCAGGCGCGCGTCGGCACGCAGCCAGTCTTCGCCCGTGGTCGCCAGCGAACTGGGCATCAGCCGCGTGGTGTCGCCTTTCTGCTTGCGCAGGGCGACGCCGGTGAGCAGCTCGAAGAGGATCAGGCCCAGGCCGTAGATGTCGCTGAGTGTCGTGGCGATGCCGCCACGCAACTGTTCGGGGCTGGCATAGGCCGGCGTCAGCGCCTGGAACAGGGTCGCCTCATCAGGGCTTTCACTTTCACCGAGCAGCTTGCCGATGCCGAAATCGAGCAGCACCGGTTCGCCATCGCCGCGCACCAGCACGTTGCCGGGCTTGAGGTCGCGATGGACGATGAGCTGCTGGTGCGCGCTCTGCACTGCCGCGCACAGCGACTGGAACAAGCGCAGCCTTTGCCGCAGCGTCGGACGGCGGACACGCACCCATTCGTCGAGTGGCATCCCGTCCACGTATTCCATGACCAGATAAGGCTGGCCGGCCGCCGTGGTGCCACCGTCGAAAAGACGCGCGATGTTGGGATGACGCAGGGTCGCCAACAACTCGCGCTCGCGGCGGAAGCGTTCGAGTATCTCGGCGGTGGGAAAGCCGCGGACGATCTTGATCGCCGCCTGGTGCCGGAATTCGCGGTCTTCGCGCTCGGCCAGGAACACGCTGCCCATGCCGCCACTGCCGATCTCGCGCAGCAGGCGCCAGCCACCGATGAGACTGCCGTCGGTGATGGCCGCAGCCGCCAGCGCCTGCGACAGCGGCTGCGCGGTCACGGCAAGTGTGGCGTCTTCCTCGCCAGGTCGACCGGTCGATGCCGGGTCTTCACGGCGTCCAGTCATCGCAT
>CAZYHP010000019.1:0-34027 GCA_964647135.1 uncultured Rhodanobacteraceae bacterium | reverse complement strand
CGAGCACGATCAAATTGGCGGGTTGCGCGAACAGGCGCGCCAGCAGCAGGCGGTTCCGCTCGCCGCCGGACAGGCGGGTGATCGGCGCGCGGGCACGGTCCGGCGTGAACAGGAAGTCCTGCAGGTATCCCATCACATGTTTGCGGGCACCGCCGACCTCGATGTATTCCTGGCCCTGGCTGACGTTGTCCAGTGCGTTCCAGTCCTCGCGCAGGCTGGCGCGATGCTGGTCGAAATAGGCGATCTGCAGCTGCGTGCCCAGTTCGACTTCGCCGCGCTGCGGCGCCAGTTCGCCCAGCAGCAGGCGCAGCAGCGTCGTCTTGCCACTGCCGTTGGCGCCGATCAGGCCGATGCGGTCGCCGCGCAGGATGGTGGTGTCGAAATCGCGCACCAGTACCCTGTCGCCGTAGGCGAAGTCGAGACCGCGTGCCTGGATGACCTTGCGGCCGGACCGGTTCGAATCCGCCAGTGCCAGGTTGACGTTGCCCTGCAATTCACGTCGCTGCGCACGCTCGACGCGCATCGCCTTCAGCCGGCGGACGCGCCCTTCGTCGCGGGTGCGGCGCGCCTTGATGCCCTGGCGGATCCACGCCTCTTCCTGTGCCAGCATCTTGTCGAAGCGGGCATTTTCCTGCGACTGCGCGTGCAGGCGTTCGTCACGTCGACGCAGGTAGTTGCCCCAGTCGCCGGGCCAACTCGTCACCTGCCCACGGTCGATTTCAAGAATGCGCGTCGCCAGCGCGCGCACGAAGCGGCGATCATGGCTGACGAACACCAGTGCGCCGGCAAAGCCCTTCAGGAACCCTTCCAGCCAGTCGATCGACTCGATGTCCAGGTGGTTGGTCGGCTCGTCCAGCAGCAGGATGTCGGGTGCCGAGGCCAGCGCCCGCGCCAGCAGCACGCGACGCTTCATGCCGCCGGAAAGGCCGTCGAAGCGCGCACGACCATCGAGGCCGAGCCGTGTCAGGGTTTCCGTGACGCGGTTGTCCAGCGTCCAGCCCTGCGCCGCCTCGATGCGGGCCTGCACCTTGGCCAAGGCTTCGGTGTCAATGGATTCGGCATCGAGGAGATGGTGGTAGTGCGCGAGCCAGTCGCCCAGTTCACCGAGTCCGCCCGCGACGACGTCGAAGACATCGCCGGTTTGACCGGCCGGCACCTCCTGCTCAAGGCGGGCGACGCGTACGCCACCCTGTATGCGCACTTCCCCGTCGTCCGGCTTCAGTTCGCCGGCCAGCAGCTTCAGCAACGTCGACTTGCCGGCGCCGTTGCGTCCGACCAGGGCGATGCGCTCGCCCGCCTCGATCGCCAGGTCGACACGTTCAAGCAGCAAGGGACCACCGACGCTGAAGTCAACGCCGTGCATGTTCAATAAGGCCATGGCGCCATTGTAATGCCGGCGGGGGGCTGCCAATGTCGCGTCTGCGACGCCCGCTCCGCATGCGAATTCAGGGAGCGAATCCGCCGCGGGCGATGCCGCCACGCGAAAATCAGGCCGCCATGGCCGCCAATGGGAGACTTGAAGATGCCGAACATCCAGACCCGCCTGCTGTGGACCGCCATTGCCGCGGCCCTCGCCTGTGCCGGCAGTCCGTCCGCCGATGCCACCGAAACGCTCTGGTGGCGGGCACACGCCGGCCCAGGCCAGTCCGCTCTGGAAGCACTGCCCGGCAGCAGCGACTTTGGACGGTTCCGGTGGTTGCCCCTGGACCCGGCGCGCGCCGACGCGCTGCGCGCGGCGGGTCTCGAACTGCACGCCATGGATCGTGGTTTCGAACTGGCACTGGGTGGCGCCCGCTTCGATCCGGTCCGGGATGGCACGCCACCGCCTCGCATCAGCCGCAGCTGGGCCCCGCCGTCCGGCGCCGACTGGCGTCTGGTGCAGTTCACCGGCCCCCTCCGCAAGGCCTGGCTCGAACAGCTCGCCGGCGCCGGCATGGAACCGGTGCAATACATCCATCCCTATACCTACGTGGTGTGGGCCGATGGTGCAGCCGTCAATCGCGCGGCCGACCTGGATGGCGTGCGCTGGATCGGCGAGTTCCTGCCCGACTATCGCTACGCGCCGCCGTTCCGCCGTCATTCCGGTGGCCCGGTCATCGCGGAGCTGCTGGTACGACCCGGGCTTGACGCGCTGGACGAGGCATTGTCATCACGGAATGTGCGGACGATCAGCCGCGGACGCATGGACCGCCACTTCGATGTCATCGAAGTCGAGGTCGACGCCGCTGAACTGGCGGGCATTGCCGCACTGCCGGGCATCTACAGCGTGCAACCCGTTTCGACGCCCCGGAATCGCAGCGAGATGAGCGTCCAGATCAACAGCGGCAATGTCGATGGCGGTGGCGCCGCTTTTCCCGGCTATCGCGACTACCTTGACGACATCGGCGTGGACGGCAGCGGCGTCATCCTGGCCTGCGTCGACAGTGGCACGCAGGCGAACCATCCGGACCTGATCAACCGGATGCTGCCGTGCAACGGCGCACCCAGCTGCGGCACCGGTGCGCAGAGCGGCGCCCATGGCACCCATGTGGCCGGGATCATGGTCGCGGACGGCGCCTCCGGCACGCTGAACACCGGGGGTTTCCTGCGCGGACTGGGCATGGCGCCCGGCGCCATGCTGGTCGAGCAACGCTACACGAACGCCATCCCGGCGCCGCAGTACCTCAATCGCATGCGCGATTCGGTTCGCAACAATGCCGTACTCTCGAACAACAGCTGGGGGGGCGGCGGACCGGCCGGCTACGAAAGCACCGCACGCCAGGTCGACATCGGCAGCCGCGATGCCGATGCGGATGCGGCCGGTGACCAGCCGCTGCTTTACGTCCTGGCGATCGACAACGGTTTCGGCGGCACCAGTTCGCAGGGCATTCCGGACGAGGCGAAGAACATCTTCACCATCGGCTCGGCCTGGGCGCAGGTCAATCCCGAAACGCAGGACCTGCGCAACAACGACATTTCCGAGAACAGTGGCCATGGGCCGGCACTCGATGGCCGGTTCATCCCCTTCATGATCGCCAACAGCCGATACACCGAGTCATCGGCGGGCACCAGCGGCTATGCCATGCAGGGCGGTACCAGCCAGGCGGCACCACATGTCGCCGGCGCCAGCGGCCTGTTCTTCCAGCACTATCGCAAGCTGTACGGCAACGATCCCAGCCCGGCCATGGTGAAGGCTTCCTTCCTCGCCATCACCCGGGACCTGGCGGGCAACAATGACGCCGACGGCAATGTGATCGCGGCGCGTCCGACCAGTACGCAGGGCTGGGGACGCATGCAGCCGCACAAGGTGCTGGCGCCGGATCATCCGGTCGTCCACATCGACCAGACCCACGTGTTCTCCGATACCGGCGAGAGCTGGAGCATCCGTCTGGCCGCCGCCGATCCGGCCGAACCAATGCGCGTGATGCTGGTCTGGACAGACGCCGCCGGTCCGGGACTGGGTGGCGCGACGCCGGGCTGGGTCAATGATCTCGACCTGCGCGTGACCACGGCGGATGACAGTGTGTACCTGGGCAACGTGTTCGACGCCGGCTGGTCCGCCACGGGCGGCACGCCTGACAGCCGCAACAACAGCGAAGGTGCCTTCCTGCGCGCGGACCAGCACCAGGGTCACGTCGATATCGAAGTGCTGGCCGCGAACATCGCCGGCAATGCCCTGCCGAACGCCGGCGCCGACAACGCCCAGGATTTCGCGCTGGCCTGTTACAACTGCGTCGCGCAGTCCGCGGCCGCCGACCTGGCCCTGGTCATGACGGATGTTCCCGATCCCGTGGTCGCCGGCACCGCGCTCACCTGGGTGATCGGAGTCAGCAACACCGGGCCGGACGCCGCGACACAGACCCGCGTGCAGCTGACGCTGCCGCCGGATGCGACCTATGCCACGCGCCATGTCGGCCCCAGTCCGCAGGGTCTGGACTGGTCCTGCAGCGCACTCGGTGCGGATGTCGAATGCCTGCTCGACGGCGACCTGCCCGCCGGCGTGCTCGCACCGCTGCTCAGCGTCGAAGCGACGATCGCGATCACCGCTGCCGCCGGACCCATAGAGGCCAGCGCGGTGGTCGCCAGTGACACGCCGGATCCGGAAACGACGAACAACAGCCGCAGCGAAACCACCGAAGTGATCGGCAGCAGCGATCCCATCTTCATTGATGGTTTCGAATGCGCAGCCGGCCTTCCGGGCTGCTGAAGGGCCGACGGGTCGGGCCTGCCGGAGAGCCGGCCCGACCTTTTCCCAAGCCTCAGGACAGGCCGGACACCACCAGATGCTGGCCGTGGATGGCCGATGCCGTTTCCGAACAGAGGAACTGCAGCGTCTGGGCCAGCGTCTGCGTCGAGACCCAGCGAGCCGAATCCGCGCCGGGCATCGCGGCGCGGTTGGCCGCTGTGTCGATGATGCTCGGCGCGACGCTGTTCACCGCGATGCCCTTTTCCCGGACTTCCGCCGACAGCGCCTCGACCAGACGCTGCAAGGCACTCTTCGAGGCGACATAGGCGCCCATGTGTGCAACGCCCTGCGCGGCCGAACGCGCCGACACGGCAACGACGGCGCCGTGGCCGGCGGCGAGCATGTGCGGCACCACGGCATGCGCACAGGCGGCAAACGACCAGGCGTTGAGGTCCATCATGCGCTGCCAGGTCTCGCGGCTAAGCTGGTGCACGCTCTCACCCATCTCGAAGCCGCCGGCGACGTGCACCAGTGCATCGATACGGCCGAAGGCATCGACCGCCGACATCACCGCCGACTGCATCGAGGCGACGTCGGTGACGTCACCGGCACTCAGCACATGACGGTCATCGCCGACAAGGTCCGGGAACGCTTCATACAACAGCGAGAGGTCGCGATCGACAAGGAGCAGGTGCGCGCCTTCGTCACGGAAGGCGGCAACGGCGGCGCGTCCGAGCGCGCCGGCGGCGCCGGTGATCATTACGGTTCGGGATGTCATGCTTCACCACGTTCAGTTCGCACAGGAGCGGGACAATAGCGCGACTGCCCGCTGTTCCCCAACACACACCTGGTATCGGCAGGTGATTTCAGCGCTCAGAGCGTACGCCGCTCGCGCTCGACGGCACGCATCGGCAGCGCGCTGGGCGGTGCCAGCGGGTGCGCAGGCGGCAGATGCCCACACGAGGCATCGTGGACATGACCGTGACTGAGGCGCAGGTTGACCAGATGCGCGGCGCCGACCAGCACGCCACCGGCGGTCATGAACACGGCATGCCAGACCACGTCTTCGTGGATCTCGGAGAAGGCACCCATGCCCAGCAGCGCCAGGCCCGGCACCAGGAACCAGAACGCCCGGAAGGTGCGATGACGGCGGTAGCCGGTGACCAGGCTGCCCAGTCCGAGGATGGCGGCAAACACCACGAAGCCTTCTTCGATGCCGGCGAGATTCCACGCGCCCAGCGCCGGAAGCACTGCAAGCAACAGCGGCCAGGCCGCGCAATGCAGCGCGCACAACCACGCCGCGCCGACGCCAAGGCGATCCGCACCACGCTGCAACACTGAAGAAGAGAGGGCCATGGGCATCCAGTTCGAACAGGCTGTTAGATTATAACAGCCGAAGCGATCCCGCCGCCCGCTTCAGGCGGCGTGCGGCAAGTCGGGTTCAGGCACGACCGATGGGCGCCGGACTGCGCGCCGACCTGGATTCAGACGTCGAACCCGCCGGTGTAGCCACCCGCGACGCCCTTGGTGGCGACGGCAACGGCGTTGTGCGGATGCAGGCTTTCGAAGTGGGTGGCGCGCAGCCAGAAGTCGCTGATGCGGTCGTCGGCATCCAGCGCCGACTGCATGCGGCGCGCGGCGTCCTCGCAGAACATCAGGTTGCTGCCGTTGAGTCCGGCGAAGGCCTGCTCGTCCTCGCGTTTCACCGCCGTCTGAACCGGCGTCTGCAGCGCCGATTCGAGGCCGTCGATGACATCGACGATGGGCAGGCATTCCAGATCCTCGCGCAGGCGCAACTTCACCTCGGCACTGGAGCGCTGGCTGTGGGGTGTGGCGCAGATGCCCTGCTCGCTGCCCAGCCAGTCGGCCGCGTGTTCGCGTGCGAGCAGGTCCTGCGTGGAGAAATCGGCGCGGAAGCGTTGCTGGATGAGCTGTCGCGCCAGCGCGGCGGACGCGGGACAGGTACTGGAGTACATGACTTCCAGGCCCAGTTCGAGGTCGAAGCGCCCGTCTTCCATTTTCGCGGTAAGCACGACCGGATACGTCTTCCAGCCGGAATTGTCCGACACCAGAGCGCGCCGGCGGACCAGGTAGTCGAAACGGATGCGCAGCAGTGCGCGACTGGACAGATCGTGGTGCGAAACCAGGAAGCTGTCCAGCAGTGCGCGCAGCCGCGCCGGCGTGACCGCCTGGGAACTCAGCGCCTGGTCCACATGCAGGTACAGCCGCGACATGTGGATGCCGCGCTGGTCGGGCCGCGCCAGGTCGACGAACGCCGCCACCCGCGCCGGGAACCGCAGGGAAAGTCCGTCCGCGCACGCCAGCATCACCGGCGCCTGGATATCGTCCATGCCGACCCAATCGAGCCGCCCGGACAGGCCGGGCTGGGCGACGTGCGCGACGTCGGGCAGGGAACGGGCCGGGTTTGCAGACACAGCAGATACCTCGAAGACCGGTGCGGCAGGATGCCACAGCGGGAAACGGGATGCTGCGATGCACGAACGCAGCGGCGATGTGTGTTCAGTTGTGGTCGGATGCGCGCGATTTCAACGGATTCCGGCTCCAGGCACGGATTCTGGACGTTTTCCGGGAAAGCGGCCGCCCGGCATGCGGCCGCGTTTCACCGCTCACCGTGCCGTCATTCCTCGGCGGATGCGGTCTCTTCGGTCTTCGCAGCAGCCGCGACCGGCATGGCGAAACGGCTGTCGTCGATGGCCGGATTCAGCTCGTATTTCTCGATCACGAAAGTCTGCGCGCCGGGCATGCCTTCAATCGTCTGGGTCATCGAATGCGGCAGGGTCAGCGCGCCTACCTGGCGGAAGGTGCCGAAATCGATCCCGACCTTCACCGGGCGCCCCTGCATGGTGGTGGAGATCTGCCACTTCAGGTCGAGGTAGCGCTCGGCATCGAGATGGCTGAGGATCTCGCCGCCATTGGCGAGGGTGATCTTCAGCGTCACGACATCGGCACCATCGACTTCACCGTAACCGACCACTTCCACCTGATGGCCTTTCGCCTGCCAGTCCACCAAGGGTCCGTCGATGTCGGCCTGGCTGCGGAAGTTGCGCAGGTCCTCGGCACCCATCGGCGTCGGCTGCAGGATGCCCATGAACGGCATGACCTGCCAGCCACTGTCGCCGTCGACGGCCTGGATGCCGGTCATGCCCTGCGCCGTGAATTCCACTCGCAACTTGCCGGGACGCTTGGCCTCGGTGACGTAGGGCATCTGCATGCCCGCCGTGGTCATCGTACCCGTCGAGCGGTAGCTGTCCAGTGCGCGGATCTCATCCAGCCCGCCGCGCGCCTTGAAGTGCCGTTCAAGCACCGCGTCGAGCGACGGGGCATCGGCGGCCTGCGCCATCGTCGGCAGGACCAGCAATGCGGTCAGCAGG
Organism: uncultured Rhodanobacteraceae bacterium; assembly: GCA_964647135.1. Classification (GTDB taxonomy): domain Bacteria; phylum Pseudomonadota; class Gammaproteobacteria; order Xanthomonadales; family UBA2363; genus Pseudofulvimonas. The sequence continues at coordinate 26,470 of CAZYHP010000019.1, read as the reverse complement.
ATTCGAAAAGTCATGCGCGCAACTCCTGGAGAAAGTGGGAAGGTGCAGCCATGTTAGCGGGTGTCACCGTGCCCGCCAGTGACAGCGGTCATCCGCTTTGCCTTCAGCGCGCGCGCCATGCCGACCACAGCGCGCGCAACGGCGGCAGCCGCAAGTCGCCGGCCCAGGTGGCCTGCGGGTCGCGGATCGCGGTACGCAATCGCAAGCGCGCCAGCGCGGCCTGGCGTCGGCGGTAGTTTTCCGCATCCGGCGGGACCGGTGGCGTCGCGGACAGCAGGGCGCGGGCGTGATCCGCGATGACAGCGGCCGCGGTCGCCGGATCGTCGCGCAGCGTCGCTCGCGTGCCGCCATGCCGCGCGAGCAACGACAGCGGCAACGGCAGGCGGCCTCGTCCCAGTTCCGCGGCAGCCTGTGGCAGTTGCTCCACCGCAAGGGCGAACGCATGCAAAGCCGGTGAGGCCGGCGCAGGCAGCCAGCATGCGGCGACAGCCGCTTGCGCATCGGCAAAGCGCTGCCAGCGCGCGAGCAGTCCGTCCAGGTCAGGCTCGCTGTCCTCGCTGGCCAGACCCAGCGTGGCCTGCACCCAGGCGGCCCCCAGGTCCGGCAGCGACTCCCGGCGACACGGCGGCAGCGCACGCGTCAACGGATGCCGCGGCGCGCCCTCGGCGAGCACCGTCCATTCCTGCAGCCACCATTCCAGCTTGACGGCGACCACGCGCGGATCGCTGCGCGTCAGGGCCGCCTGTCGCAGTTCGAAACCGATACCCTCCAGCGCTGCCCGGCGGGTGCGCGTCGTCGACGGTTCGAAGACCAGCAGCAGGCGGTGCCAGGGTTCGCTGGCCAGCCACTTGTCCACGAAGGCCTGGTGCGGCGCCGGTGCCCTCATGATCCGGTCAGCGCCAGAAGATCCTGCGGCTGCGCGATGATGGCATCGGCGCCCCACTGGTCAATGTCGCCCGCGTCGGTATAGCCCCAGCGCACCGCGATGCTCCGACAGCCGGCGGCGCGACCGCAATCGATGTCGCGCGGATCGTCGCCGACGAACAGGGCCGCCTGCGGCTCAACGCCGAGGCGTTCGCAGGCGACGATCGCCGGCAGGGGATGCGGCTTGCGCTCGGGCAGGCTGTCACCGCCGAGAATCACCGGGAAACGCGGCGCCAGTCCCATCGCTTCGAGCAGGGTCACGGCCATGCGTTCGGGCTTGTTGGTGACGATGGCCATGGCGATACCGGCCGCGTCCAGCGCGTCCATCACTGCCGCCATGCCGGGAAACAGCACGCTGTGGCGATAGACGTCGTCCTGGTAGACGGCCAGGAACTCGTCGACCAGACGGTGTCGCTGATCGTCGGCGGCATCGGCGAAACCTGGCAATCCATGGCCCAGCATGGCGCGCGCACCGCGCGAGATCTCCAGCCGGAAGCCCTCGTCGGCCAGCAGGGGCAGGCCCCGACGTTCGCGCAGGACGTTGAGCGCGCGCAGCAGGTCGGGCGCCGTGTCGAGCACCGTGCCATCGAGATCGAAAAGCACCGCCCGGCACCGGAATGGCCCGGCTGCCGGCTTCGCAACGGGTCTGGTCATGCCGGTTTGCGTGCCGCCAGCAGGTAGTTCACGCCGACATCGCGTGCCAACGCCGCATGACGGGAGAACGGGTTGTAGGACAGGCCGGCGATATCGACGACTTCGAGCCCGGCGCTTCGACACCAGCCGGCCAGTTCGCCCGGGCGGATGAACCGTTCGTACTCATGCGTGCCACGCGGCAGCAGGCCGAGGACGTACTCGGCACCGACAATGGCCTGCAGGAACGACTTCACCGTGCGGTTGAGCGTCGACAGGCAGAGCACGCCGCCGGGTTTCAGTGCCCGTGCGCAGGCCGCGACGATCGCCGCCGGATCGGGCACATGCTCGATCATTTCCATGCAGGCGACGACGTCATAGCTGCCCTCGTGGTCGGCGACATGCGCCTCGACGGGTTCGAGACGGTAGTCGACCGGCAGCCGCTCCGCGCTGGCATGCAGACGCGCCACGTCGAGCAGCGGTCCTGCCAGATCCAGGCCGGTGACGGTCGCGCCCGCGCGCGCCATCGCTTCGCTGAGCAGGCCGCCGCCGCAACCGACATCCAGCGCGCGCACGCCACGCAGGGGCTGCTGTCCTTCGATGAACGTCAGCCGGACGGGATTCAGATCATGCAGCGGCCGCATCGGGCCATCGCGATCCCACCAGCCGGCCGCCAGGCGGGCGAAACGGTCGAGCTCGGCCGGATCGGCATTGGCGTTGGAATGGGCGTCGGCGCCGGAACGGGTCGCAGTCATGGCCCGTTCCCCGCGCTGATGCGTTCACGCCAGGCGTGCGCGCGAGCCAGGATGCCGGGCACGTCCATGTCGACCAGTTCGCCGTCACGCAGGCGCCGGCGACCATCCAGCCACACTTCGCGTACCTGGTGGCGGCCGGCCGCATAGACGAGCTGTGACACCGGGTCGTACACCGGCTGCGTCTCCAGCGCCGACAGATCGACGGCGACAAGGTCGGCACGCTTGCCGGCCTCGATCGAGCCGATGCGATCATCCAGGCGCAAGGCGCGCGCACCTTCGATCGTCGCCATGCGCAGCACCTGCGCCGCCGGCAACGCCGCGGCATCGCCGCTGACCGCCTTGGCCAGCAACGCGGCCGCGCGCATCTCGCCGAACATGTCGAGGTCATTGTTGGAGGCCGGGCCATCGGTGCCCAGCGCCAGCCGCACACCGCCCTGGTGCAGGGCGTGCGTGGGACAGAAGCCACTGGCCAGCTTGAGGTTGGATTCCGGGCAATGCACCACGGTGACGCCGGCCTGCGCGCAGCGCTCGATCTCCGCCGGCGTCAGCTGGGTCATGTGCACCGCCAGCAGCCATTCGTTGACCAGGCCCAGGCCATCCAGGCGCGCCAACGGTCGCTGGCCGTGCTTCTGCCGCGATTCCTCGACCTCCTGCGCGGTTTCGTGCACATGCATGTGCACCGGCACGCAGAGCTGGTCGGACAGCATGCGGATGCGTTCCAGCGAGGCATCGCAGACGCTGTAGGGCGCGTGCGGCGCGAAACAGGTCGACACCAGCGTGTCGCCGCGATGCGCATCGTGCAGCGCCAGGCCCTTGTCGAAATACTCGTCGGCCGTCGTCGCCCAGGCGGTTGGGAAATCGATCACCGGCAGGCCGACCAGGGCGCGGAAGCCGTGCCGCCGGTAGGTCGCGGCGATCACGTCGGGGAAGAAATAGTTCTCGTTGCAGCAGGTCGTCCCGCCGCGAAGCATCTCGGCGATCGCCAGTTCGACGCCATCACGCACGAATTCCGGGCCGATGACGCGCGCCTCGGTGGGCCAGATGTGCTGGTTCAGCCACACCATCAGCGGCATGTCGTCGGCAAGGCCGCGCAGCAGCGTCATCGGGTTGTGGTTGTGCGCGTTGACCAGGCCGGGCATCAAGGCATGGCCGGCGAGACGGACATGTTCGTCGGCGTCATAGCGCGCCTGCGCATCGGCGGTCGGCAGCACCGCCACGATGGCGCCGTCGTGAACGGCGACCGCCTGGCCGGACAGGGCCGCGACCGACGGTTCCACCTGGATCAGCCATTCCGGTTCGACCAGCAGGTCGACGCGGGTCTTCGCAGTAGTCTGGGTTGTCATCGACACGATTCTACGTGATGCCCCGCAGGCACGCCGGTCCGAAGCCGAACGGCGGCTGCATGAGGCACCATGGCCGGACACGCTGCCATCGGAGGAGGCACCATGAGGTTTCGCCCGCTGTCCACCTGCACGCTGCTTGCACTGGGCCTCGCTGCCAGTCCCCTGGTTCCGATCATGGCCGCAGACACCGCCCCGGACACACCGGACGACGTGCAGTTCCAGTGGGGCGTGACGATCCCCCTGCGCGACGGCGTCGAACTGAATGCCAGCCTCTACCGCCCGCGTGGACAGGTTGAAGCCCTGCCCTGTGTGTTCACGCTGACGCCATACATCTCGGCGTCGTACCACGACCGTGGCATGTACTTCGCCGCGAACGGCTATGTCTTCGCGACCGTCGATGCCCGCGGCCGCGGCAATTCCGGCGGCGACTTCAAACCGCTGCTCCAGGAAGCCGCCGATGGCCACGATGTCGTGCAGTGGCTGGCGCAGCAGCCCTACTGCAACGGCAAGGTGACGATGTGGGGCGGTTCCTACGCCGGTTACAACCAGTGGGCCGCGGCCAAGGAATTCCCGCCGGCGCTCGCCACCATCGTGCCGGTGGCCTCGCCCAAACCCGGCGTGGATTTTCCGATGCGCGGCAACATGTTCTATGCCTACAACATGATGTGGCTGACCCTGGTCAGCGGCAATGCTGCGCAGGATGCGATTTTCGGCGACCAGGCGTTCTGGCGCTCGCAGCTGCAGCACTGGCAGAAGGCGGGTGCACCGTTCGCGAAGCTCGACGAATACGTCGGCAACCCGTCGCCGATCTTCCAGGAGTGGATCTCACATCCCGCGCTCGATGACTACTGGGACAGCTACAGTCCGACGCCAGCGCAGATGGCACGGCTGGAGTTGCCGATCCTCTCGATCACCGGCCAGTACGACGGCGACCAGCCGGGCGCGCTGGCGCTCTATCGCGATCACATGCAATACGGCAGCGATGCGGCCAAGGCGAAGCACTACCTGGTCATCGGGCCCTGGGATCACGCCGGCACGCGCACACCGCGCGCCGAGGTCGGCGGCCTGACGTTCGGCAAGGCATCGCTGCTGGACATGAACGCCCTGCACAAGGCCTGGTATGACTGGACGCTCAAGAGCGGGCCGCGCCCGGCGTTCCTGAAGGACCGCGTCGCTTTCTACATGGTCGGCGAGGAAGCGTGGCGCTATGCCCCGACACTGTATGCGGTCACCGCCTCGACACGCACCCTGCATCTGGATTCCATCCAGTCGCGCGCCAATGACGTCTTCGCATCGGGCAGCCTGGGTGAATCCGGACCCGGCAAGGGCCAGCCGGACAGCTTCGTGTTCGATCCGCTCGACGACGGCGCCGCCTGGCTGGAGGACCACAAACCGGCGCCCGCGGCACTGGTCGACCAGCGCGAACTGCTCAGCGCCGAGTCGGTCGGCCTGATCTACCACACCGCCGCCTTCACCGAGGCCACGGATCTTGCCGGCCATTTCAGGCTCACCGCCCATCTGGAACTGGACCAGCCGGACGCCGACCTCCAGGCCGCCGTCTACGAAATAAAGGTGGATGGTTCCAGTGTGCTGCTGACCCGGGACCAGATCCGTGCCCGCTACCGGCACAGCCTGCGCGAGGCAACGGCCGTGGTCCCAGGTCGCGTCGAACCTTACGTGTTCGGCAATTTCGACTTCATGGCGCGCCGGATCGAACGCGGCAGCCGCCTGCGACTGGTGATCTCACCGCTGGGTCGCGGCTATGGCGAGCGCAACTACCACACCGGCGGCGTGGTGGCCGAGGAGTCGAGTGAAGGCGCGCGACCCGTGCGCATCCGCCTGCATCACAGCGCGCGCTATCCGAGCGCGCTGGACGTGCCGCTGGCGGCGCCGTCCTCGGTCGCACCGGACGCGTGACAGCGTCCGGTGCCGGTGATCCCGTCGTCCTCGGCGGGATTACTTGCCGACGCGCGAGACGTAGGCGCCCGTGCGGGTGTCGATCTTGATCATCTCGTTGTTCTCGACGAACAGCGGGACGCGCACGGTGGCACCGGTTTCCAGCTTGGCCGGCTTGCCGCCGCCGCTGGCGGTGTCGCCACGCACGCCCGGATCGGTCTCGACGATCTGCAGTTCGACGAAGTTCGGCGGCGTCACCGAGATCGGCACGCCGTTGTAGAGCGTCACCACGCACTCTTCCTCGCCCTTCAGCCACTGCGCCGTTTCGCCCATGGCAGCGGCGTCGGCCTGGTACTGCTCGAAGGATTCCTGCTGCATGAAGTGCCAGTATTCACCATCGGCATACAGGTACTGCATGTCGGTGTCGATGACGTCGGCACCCTCGACCGAGTCGCTCGACTTCATCGTCTTTTCGGTCGTGCGTCCGTTCTTCAGGTTGCGGATCTTGATGCGGGTGAAGGCCTGGCCCTTGCCCGGCTTGATGAAGTCCGCTTCGACGATGACATAGGGTTCGCCATCGACCAGGATCTTCAGTCCGGTCTTGACGTCGTTCAGGCCGTAGTTCGCCATAGATGCTCCAGTGGAATCGAATGGGGTCGGGGCGGCCGGCCGCTACAATGCGCCCCTGCCTGCCGCCAGACCGACCATGATACCTGCAAGCCCCTTTTCCCCGCAGCCCGACTGGCGGATCGCCTGGCGGGACGCGCTGACCGAGCCCGGCGCGCTGCTCGAGCGCCTGGGCCTGGGGCATCTGGCCGACACGTTGCTGCCGGCCCGGGACACCGGGTTCCCCATGCGCGTGCCGGAGAGCTACGTGCAGCGCATGCGCCATGGCGATCCCGATGACCCGCTGCTGCGCCAGGTCCTGCCCCTGGGAAGCGAACTGGTCGACCAGGCCGGCTTCGTCGCCGATGCCGTCGGCGACCTCGCCGCCAGCCGGGCACCGGGCGTGATCCACAAGTACCACGGCCGCGTGCTGCTGATCGCCACGGGCGCCTGCGCGGTCAACTGCCGCTACTGCTTCCGCCGGCATTTCCCCTATGCCGAGGAACTGGCGGCACGCGAGCGCTGGCGCCCGGCGCTGGACTACATCGCCGCGGATCCGACCATCAGCGAGGTCATCCTCTCCGGTGGCGATCCGCTGGCCCTGACCACGGCGCGGCTCGGGGAGCTGACCGAGGGGCTGGCCCGGATCGCCCACGTGCGCCATCTGCGTGTGCACAGCCGACTGCCCATCGTCCTGCCGGAACGCGTCGATGCCGGACTGCTGTCCTGGATTCGTGCCCTGCCCTGGCCGGTCGCCGTGGTCGTGCATGCCAACCACGGCAACGAAATCGACGCGCAGGTCGCCGATGCCCTGCTGGCCCTGCGCCATGCCGGCGCGACGGTGCTCAACCAGGCGGTGCTGCTCGCCGGCATCAACGACGATGTCGAGACGCTCGCCACCCTCAGCGAGCGCCTGTATCGCGCCGGCGTACTGCCGTACTACCTGCACCTGCTCGACCGCGTGCGCGGCGTCGGCCATTTCGAAGTGGGGCCGGAAACCGCCCGCGCTCTGCATGCGGAACTGCTTGCCCGGCTGCCGGGCTATCTGGTCCCACGTCTCGTCCAGGAGATCGCCGGCGCGCGCTCGAAGACCGCCGTGTGACGGCCATCACGTATGGCCCGGCTGGCTTTCCCTGACAAAATCTGTACATACTGCGCATACCTGCGGCAGCGATGGATGCGCTGCCTGTTGATCGTGGCGGCTTGGCGCCACGATAAACCTGCCTGGGAGCCCATGCCCTCATGTCGACGACGCCTCTCCGCATCTGCTTCGTGGATGACCAGCTTGAGGACGCCGAACGCCTGGTCAGCGTGCTGCGCAATGCCGGGTTGGCCGTGCGTCCGAACCACGCCCGCGACAGCGAGACGCTCGCCGAGCTGCTGGCCGGCGACGTGCCGGACCTGATCCTCGCGGCGTTGCCGGGTCCGATCGGACTTGCCGAAATCACCGACCAGATCGGCAAGGCCGGCAAGGACATCGCCGTCATCGCCCTGGCCGAAAAGATGGATACCGATGTGCGCCTGCATGCCTTCGACGAAGGCGCGATCGCCGTCGAACTGCGCCAGCCGGCACTGGTGGTCTCCGTCGTCAAGCGCCAGTTCGAACAGCTGCGCACCCGGCGTGACGTGCGTCGGCTGGAAACGGCGTTGCGCGAAAGCGAGCGCCGCTGCGACGCGCTGCTCGACAGCTCGCGCGACCCGATCGCCTATGTGCACGAAGGCATGCATATCCGCGCCAATCGCGCCTATCTCGAGATGTTCGGCTTCGAGGAATTCGAGGACATCGAGAGCCAGCCGCTGCTCGACCTCATCGCGCCGGGCGACGCCGACAAGTTCAAGCAGTTGCTCAAGCGCCTCGCCAAGGGCGAGCCGCCGCCGGACCATCTGGAGCTGCACCTGCGGCAGCAGAACGGCGAGCTGTTCCCCGGCCGCATGGAATTCTCCAGCGCCACCTACGCCGGCGAGCACTGCCTGCAACTGGTGATCCGCAAGCCGCAGGCCGATCCGGCGCTGGCCGCGGAGCTGACGCGACTGAAGGAACGCGACCTGGTCACCGAACTCTACAACCGCGTCTATTTCACCGGCCTGCTCGAAAAGGCGGCCGACGAGGCGGCAGGCGGCAAGCGCAACCATGGCGTCCTGCTGATCGAACCGGACAACTTCGCCAACGTGATGGCCAACATCGGCGTCGGCCAGGGCGACCTGCTGCTCGCCGACCTCGCAAAGGCGGTGGGCAACATCCTCGACGCCAACGACGTCGCCGCCCGTTTCGGCGACCATCAGTTCGCCGTGCTGACGCCGAGCGCCAATGTCGATACCGCCAAGGCGCTGGCCGATCGCCTGCGCCAGCGCATCAGCGACCATATCTTCGAGGTGGGACAGAGCTCGGTGTCGTTGACGCTCAGCGTCGGTGGCGCCTTGCTGTGCGAGAAGCTCAACCGGGTCCCGGCGCTGCTCAACCAGGCCACCTCGAGCCTTCGCACCGCGCTCGACGAAGGCGGCAACCGTGTCAACGTCCACGACCCGTACGCTGAAGAGCGCGCCGAGTCGACGCGCAACGCGCACTGGCTGAAGCTGGTCAAGGAAGCGCTGGGACAGGAAGACGGCTTCGTGCTGTTCTTCCAGCCCGTGGTCTGCCTGCAGGGCGGCGTCGGTGACTACCACGAGGTCCTGCTGCGCATGAACAGTCCGCGTGGCGAGATCCTGCCCAGTTATTTCCTGCCCGCGGCCCAGCAGGCCGGCCTGATGTCGCAGATCGACCGCTGGGTCATCCTGCACGCGATCCGCAAGCTGATCACCTTCGGCAAGAAGCCGCCGACGCTGTTCGTCAGCCTGAGCAGCGACACGCTGGAAGACGAGACCTTCCCGGGCTGGCTGGCCGAACAGATCAAGGTTCACCGGATCTCCGGTGATCGCCTGGTGCTGCAGCTGTCGGAAAGCGAGGCGGCGACCAGCGTAAAGCCGCTCAAGACCCTGTTGCACCACCTCACGCAGCTGCGCATCGGCTTCGCGATCAAGGACTTCGGTGCCGGCCTGGCCTCCTACCAGCTGCTCAAGCACGTGCCCGCGCAATACCTCAAGATCGACAAGAACTATCTGGCCGACTTCGCCGGCAACACCGAGTTCCAGAAGAAGGTCACCGAGATCTGCGAGAAGGCGCATGCCAGCAACATGATGGTCATCGCACCCCATGTCGCCGACATGGCCAGCGTCAGCGTGCTCTACCAGTGTGGCGTGAACTTCGTACAGGGCAACTTCCTGCACGAACCGGCCAAGGACACGCCGCAAGCGGTCAGCGCCGCCTGACATCCCGACACGCCGCCCCTCCGCGTGCGGACCGGCCACGGTCCGTGCGCAGCCGCCTGATTGAGTGCCCGCGGCGGCTGTGCCATCTTACGTCGCCCTGAGCCTGCCGAACCCGACCTTGCGCCGCCTCCACGACGTCTTCCCGCTGGCCACGCTGGCCGCCACCATCGCCGCCTCGCTGTCCGCGCCAACGGTCATGGCGCAGGACATTTGCGCGCCGGACGACGGGGATTGCCGGGTCGAGCAGCGACGCTATGCCCTCTGCCGGATCAATACCCTGCTGGATTTCCATGTTCCCGGCCTGCCGCCGGCCGGCATGCGCGACGCCAGTGAAACACTGATCGACGGCGAGCGCTTCGACATCAGCGAACGCGAACGCATCCGCATCGAGGGTGACGTCAGGATCGAGCGCGCCGATCAGCTGTTGCGCACCGGCAGCCTCGAATACGACACCGCCAGCGGCGCCTACCGTGTCGAGTCGCCGATGACCTACCAGGACAGCGGCCTGCTGCTGTCTGCGCAGAGCGGAAGCGGCAACCTGCAGACCGGCACCGCCGACCTCGAAGGGGTGCGTTACCAGTTCCTCGGTTCCCGCGGCAATGGCCAGGCCGGGCGCGTGCAACTGCTGGATCCGGAGCGGTCGCGCATGGAGCGCATGCGCTTCTCGACCTGCGACATCGACGATCCGGACTGGGAGCTGCGAGCGCGGCGCATCGACATCGACCAGGAAAAGGGCATCGGCACGGCGCGTGGCGCCACCTTGCGTTTCCTCGGCGTCCCGCTGCTCTACATTCCGTACGGCCAGTTCCCCATCGACGAACGCCGAAAGTCGGGCCTGCTGTTGCCGACGATCAGCCGGTCGAACAACGGCGGTGTCGACTTCATGCTGCCGTACTACCTGAATCTGGCGCCGAACTACGACCTGACGCTGTCGCCGCGCATCATCAGCGAGCGCGGCTACATGATGGGTGCCGAATTCCGCTACCTGATGGCGCCGGGGCACAACGGCCAGGTCTACGGCACCTACCTGCCGGACGACGAGAAGTACAGCGACAGTCGTGGCTATTTCGAGTGGCGCCACTACAGCCGCCTCAGTCCGCAGTGGTGGTTCAATGCCGACATCCGCCAGGTCTCCGACGACCGCTACTTCGAGGACTTCGGCGACTCGCTGAGCATCGCCGCCACCAGCGTGCTGCCCTCGCGGGCGGGCGTCTACGGCCGTGGCAACTGGTGGGACGCGGCGATCACGCTGGACGCCTACAAGATCACCGATCCACTGATCCCCAGTGCCGCCGAACCCTATCGCCGTCTCCCGCGCATCACCTTCGATGCCAGCGAGACCTTCGGCGCCGGTCTTGAAGCCGGGGTCGACAGCGAACTGGTGCGCTTCGACAAGAACGACGGCCCGCAGCAGGGCACGCGCCTGGACCTGTACCCGTATATCGCCATGCCCGTGGAGCGCGCCGGCTGGTTCGTGCGACCGGAGCTGGGTTGGCGGCAGACGCACTACGACTACGACCTCGGCCAGGGCAGCCGCAGCGCCAGCCGCGGCCTGCCGATCTTCAGCCTCGACAGTGGCCTGGTGTTCGAGCGACCGGTGAACTGGTTCGGCCGTGACTGGCTGCAGACCCTGGAACCGCGCCTGTACTACCTCAACGTGCCATATGAGGACCAGTCGCAGTTGCCGGTGTTCGACACCCAGGCACTGACCTTCGGCGTCGGCCAGCTGTTCCGGACCAACCGCTTCGTCGGCGCCGACCGCCAGGGCGATGCCAACCAGGCGACGCTGGCCGTCTCCAGCCGCCTGCTCGACGCCAGCGACGGGCGCGAGCGCCTCAGCGCCACCCTCGGCCAGATCCGCTATTTCCGCGACCAGCGCGTGCAGCTGCCGAACGTACCCGCGATGGACCACTCCGCCTCCGCCTATGTCGCGGAAGTGGACATGCGCCTGAGCGACGACTGGTATGCCGCCGTCGGCACGCAGTGGAATCCGGAAACCAGCCGCACCGACCTGTCCAGTTTCCGCCTGCAGAAGCGCCTGGGCGAACGCGGCGTCGTCAACTTCGCGTATCGCTATCGCCGCAATTTCCTCGAGCAGGTCGACACCTCGGCGCTGTACGCGCTGAACGACCGCTGGCGCCTGATCGGCCGCTGGAACTGGTCGATCCGCGATTCGGCCAGCCTCGAGGCGCTGGCAGGCCTGGAATACGAAAGCTGCTGCTATGCCGTGCGCCTGCTTGGCCGTCACTACGTCCGCAACGTCGAAGGCGAACGCAGCAACGCCATCTACCTGGAAGTCGAACTCAAGGGCCTCGGCGCGCTCGGGCGCAAGTCCGAGGACCTGTTGCGCCGTGCTATCTTGGGCTACAGCCGCTACGGCGAGTGACGCCCGGAACCCGGCGCCCCGGTAAGGTGCCGGCCATCCCGGCGCATCCATCCCCATACGCCAGCCACACATGATGACCATGAACGCCTTCAAAAGCCTGCTGCTTCCGATCCTGTTGCTGGCCGGTACCAGCGTCTTCGCGCAATCGCTGTCCACGCAGTCGCTGGACCGCGTCGTCGCCGTGGTCGACGAGAGCGTGATCCTGCGCAGCGAGCTGGATCGTGCCCTCAACAACATCCTCAACCAGTACAGCGGGCGATCCGAGCAGCTGCCGCCGCGCGACGTGCTGGAGCGACAGGTGCTCGACCGCATCATCCTCATCAAGCTGCAGGCGACGCGCGCCCGCGAAACCGGCATCCGTGTCAGCGAAGTCGAGATCGATGGCGCGATCGGCAATGTCGCCAACCAGAACGGCATGAGCCTCGACCAGCTGCGCTATTCGCTCGCCCAGGACGGCTTCAGCTACAGCGAGTTCAGGGAGACCATGCGCGAGGAATTGCTGCTGCAGCGCCTGCGCGCGCGATTCGTGCAGTCGCAGGTGGCCGTCAGCGACAGCGAGATCGACAACCTGATCGCCAGTGGCCAGTTGCAGCGCGGCGACGTGCACCTCGGGCACATCATGATCGCCGTCCCGGACAGCGCCGATGCCGAGACGGTCCGCATCGGGCGCGAGAAGGCCGAAGGCGTCCGCAAGCTGATCGACGAGGGCATGGAATTCTCGGCGGCGGCGATCCGTTATTCGAATGCACCGAACGCCCTGGAAGGCGGCGACCTGGGTTGGCGGGCACTCACCGAGGTGCCGGTGGCGTTCTCCGAACTGGTCGAGCAGATGCGGGTCGGCGAAGTGACCCCGGCGATCCGCGGCCCGTCGGGATTCCACATCATCAAGCTCTATGACCGTCGCGAGCAGTCGCAGCGGATGGTCCAGGAGTTCAATGCCCGCCACATCATGATCCGCGTCGACGAGCTCACCTCCAACGACGAGGCACGCGCCGAGGCAGAGCAGCTGCGCGAACTCCTGGAGAATGGCGCCGACTTCGCCGTGCTGGCGCGTGAGCATTCCAAGGACCACAGTACGGCGCCGCTGGGTGGCGACATGGGCTGGTTCCAGATCGACGGTTACGGCACCGCCGTCGCCAACCAGCTGTCGTCGCTGGAGGACGGACAGATCTCGCAGCCGTTCCAGACCGATGTCGGCTGGCACGTCCTGCAGCGCCTCGGCAGCCGCGAGCAGGATCGCACCGAGGACCTGATGCGGCAGCAGGCCTCGGAGATGATCCGCAACCGCAAGGCCGAGGAAGAGTTCGACCGTTATCTTCGCCAGCTGCGCGCCGAGGCGTATATCGAGAACCGCCTGACCTCCGCCAGCGCGGAGGCGGAAAGCGCCGGCTGACGACAGCGGATCAGTCCGATGGCCAAGCTGCCCCGCCTGGCGGTCACGCTGGGCGAACCGGCCGGGATCGGTCCGGAGCTGGCGGTCCACCTTGCACACAGCGACCTGGCCGCGGACCTGGTCATGATCGGCGATCGCGGGCTGCTGTCCGCGGCGGCGCAGCGACTGGCGCTTCCCCTGGATCTCGCCGCCTACGACTGCGGCATCCATCCTGATGGGCGCAGGCCGGGCTCTGCCCGGATCCTGCACCAGCCGCTGGCGATGGCCGCCGTGCCCGGTCGCGTCGACCCGGCCAATGGCCGCTGCGTCCTCGGCACCCTCGAACGGGCGGCCGATGGATGCCTCGCGGGCGAGTTCGATGCCGTCATGACCCTTCCCGTGCACAAGGGCGTGATCAACGACGCCGGCGTCGCCTTCAGCGGCCATACCGAATTCCTCGCCGAGCGCAGCGGCAGCGCCGTCCTGATGCTGCTGGTTGCCGGCGAGCTGCGCGTCGCCCTGGCAACCACGCATTTGCCGCTGCGCAGCGTTCCCGACGCGATTTCACCGCCGCGGCTGGCGGCCCGTCTGCGCCTGCTGCACCAGGGCCTGCGCGTGGACTTCGGCATTCCATCGCCGCGAATCGCGGTGCTGGGCCTGAATCCGCATGCCGGCGAAGGCGGACATCTGGGCCGCGAAGAGATCGAGGTCATCGCGCCAACGCTGGCCCGGCTGCGCGAGGAAGGTCTCGATCTCGATGGCCCGCTGTCCGCCGATACCGCGTTCGTACCTGAGCGTCGCGCGCGCTACGACGCCTACTTCGCGATGTACCACGATCAGGGACTGCCGGTGCTGAAGGCCCTGGGCTTCGGCGGCGGCGTCAACGTCAGCCTCGGCCTGCCTTTCGTGCGCACCTCGGTGGATCACGGCGTCGCCCTGGACATCGCCGGCCAGGGACGTGCCGACGCCGGCAGCACGCTGGCGGCCGCGCAGCTGGCCCTGGCGATTTCCGCACGCAGGCGATCATGAGCAGCGACGCCCACATTCCGCGCAAACGCTTCGGCCAGCACTTCCTGCACGATCCGGGCGTCCTGCACAGCATCGTGGCAGCCATCGCACCGCTGCCCGGCCAACCGCTGGTGGAGATCGGCCCGGGCGAAGGTGCACTGACCAACCCGCTGCTGGCCGCCGGCGCCGCCATGCACGTCATCGAACTGGACCGCGATCTTGCCGCACGCCTGCGCGAACGCAACGACCCGCGGCTGCAGGTGATCGAGTCGGATGTACTGGCCGTCGATTTCGGTGCCCTCGCGGCGCGACTGGGCGCGCCGCTGCGACTCGTCGGCAACCTGCCCTACAACGTCTCGTCGCCGATCCTGTTCCATGCCCTCGGGCAGCTCGACGCGATCAGCGACATGCACTTCATGCTGCAGAAGGAAGTGGTGGACCGCATGGCTGCCGGACCCGGCGGCAAGGAATACGGCCGCCTCAGCGTCATGCTGCAGGCCTGGTGCGAGGTCGAGTCGCTGTTCAATGTCGGTCCCGGCGCGTTCCGGCCCCCACCCAAGGTGGATTCGGCCGTGGCGCGGCTGCGTCCGCGGCCGCCGGAAGAAGTGTCGATCGTGGATCCGAAGCGGTTCGGCGCCGTGGTCAAGGCGGCGTTCGGTCAGCGACGCAAGACGCTGCGCAATGCCTTGCAGGGCGTCGTCGATGCCGACGTCATCGAAGCGGCCGGCCTGGATCCCGGCGACCGCGCCGAGCGCATTCCCGTGGCCGGATTCGTCCGCCTGGCGAACCTCGCCCCCGATCCCGCCCAGGCGCGCCGCTAGGACGCGTTGTTCCCGTCTCGCCCCACCACCAGCACATCGGTGTCGACCTCGTCCAGCAGACGACGGACGGTCGACCCGATCAATGCTTCGTAGACGACGTTGCGTCCGTGGCTGCCCAGCACCAGCACATCGCCACCCATCCGGTGGTGGCAGCGGGCGAGCAAGGTTTCCGGTTCACCGTACTCGGCGCGCAGCGTGATCCGGTCGCGCTCGGCGGCCGACAGTCCGCTGTCCTCCAGAAACGCCCGGCACTCGGCCATCGCCGCCGCGTGCATGTCCGCGTGCCCGGCCTCGGTCACCTCGACGGTGGCCGACATCGGTGGCCGATAGGCATGGAAGAGCAGCACCGGCACGTCGGGAAACCACGCCAGCGCCGTGCGCAGTGCCTGTCGCGAAGGTGCGGACAGATCCGTGCCGACAACGATCTGACGGTAGGCGAGGCGCCCGCGTCGCCGAACGACCAGCAGCGGCACTGTGGCCTTGCGCAGCAGGCGATCCACCGTGCGTCCCAGGAAGATGCCGGCCAGTGGACTGCTGCGCGCGATGCCCGTCACGATCACACCGCTGCCTTCGCTGGCGGCGATCGCGACCACCTGCTCGGCCGGCTCGCCCTGTTCCAGGCGTACATGCAGCACGACGTCATCGGCCTGCAACGCTGCGCGAATGTCTTCCTGCAGCCTGCGTTCGCCCTCGGCGCGCCGCGCTTCACTGACGGCGCCGTCCTCGCTGACGACGGCGCACAGCACCTTGGCCTGCCACGTGCGCGCGCAGGTCACGGCCCGATCCAGGGCGCGATCGCAACGGTGGCCCAGATCGGTGGCCAGCAGGATGGATCGTGGCTGCATCGGCGTGGCGCGCGGCTCCATGGCCGTCCTCCGTACGTTCGCGGTGGTTGCCTTCAGCGTAACGCAATCGCGCCCGCGACACCCGGCAGGCGGCGGATCAGATCTCGACCTGGGCGCCCAGTTCGACGACGCGATTGGGTGGGATACGCAGGTATTCCATGGCGCGCGTCGCATTGCGCCACATCATCACGAAGACGCGCTCGCGCCACACCGGCATGCCTTCACCCTTGGTGCACAGCAGTGTCTCGCGACCCAGGAAGAACGTCGTATCCATCGGATCAAACGTGAGGCCACGCGGGACGCACAGTTCGAGCACGTGGGCGACATCGAGGTCCTCCATGAAACCGAAGCGGGCGACCACGCGGTAGAGGCCCTCGCCCATGTCCTCGACGGTGATCTGCTCCTCGTCGGCGATGCGCGGCACCTCTTCCGTCAGCAGCGTCATCAGCACGACGCGTTCGTGCAGGACCTTGTTGTGCTTGAGGTTGTGCAGCAGCGTCTGCGGCAGGCCTTCGGGATCCGCCGTGAGGAAGATGGCCGTTCCTTCGACACGGACAATGCCGTCGAGATTGGAGAGGAACAGATGCAGCGGGAAGGTGGCGTTGCGCATCCTGTCCTGCACGAGGCGCCGTCCCTGCCGCCAGGTGGTCATCAGGAACAGGAGGAAAAGCGACAGCACGATCGGCAGCCATCCGCCGGAGGGAATCTTCAGCGAATTGGTAGCCAGGAACAGCAGGTCGACGAGCAGGAACAGCGCGAACAGCGCCATGCCGGCGGCGCCCCAGCGCCAGATCGTGCGCGCCACCACCATCGCCAGAATGGTTTCGACGACCATGGTCAGGGCCAGCGCGATGCCGTAGGCAGCGACAATGCTGGACGACGACTGGAACGACAGCACCAGGCCGACGACGCCAACCAGCAGGAAGCGGTTGACCATCGGCAGGTAGACCTGTCCCATCGCGCTGGCCGACGTGTGCTCGACGTCCATGCGCGGCAACAGGCCGAGCTGGATCGCCTGGCGCACCACCGAAAAGCTGCCGGTGATCACCGCCTGCGACGCGATCACCGCCGCGAACGTCGCCAGCACCACCAGCGGTACCAGCGCCCAGGACGGCGCCATCAGGTAGAACGGGTTCACCGCGGCGGTCGGGTCGCGAAGCAGCAGCGCAGCCTGGCCGAGGTAGTTGAGCAGCAATGCCGGCATGATCAGCCCAAACCAGGCATAACGCATCGGCCGCCGGCCGAAATGTCCGAGGTCCGTATACAGCGCCTCGCCACCGGTCACCACGAGGAAGACCGCCGACAGGATGACCATGCCGGCGATGCGGTTTTCGATGAAGAAGTTCACCGCATGGTGCGGACTCAAGGCACGCAGCACGTCCGGGTTCTGCACCATGCTGCCGACGCCGAGCGCGGCCAGGATCAGGAACCAGAGCACCATGATCGGCCCGAACAGGCTGCCGACGCGCGCCGTGCCGAAACGTTGCACCGAGAACAGCGCGATCAGGATGCCGAGAGCGATCGGCACGACCCAGGCGTCGAACACCGGCGTGACGATGTGCAGGCCTTCCACCGCCGACAAGACCGTCAATGAGGGCGTGATCAGGCCGTCGCACAGGAACAGCGTGGCGCCGAACACGCCCATCAGCGTGAGGATCCGCCGGCTGCGCGCACTGCCCGACCAGTGCCGCGTGGCCAGCGACATCAACGACAGGATGCCGCCCTCGCCACGATTGTCCGCGCGCAGGATCACCGTGAGGTACTTCAGGCAGATGACCAGCAGCATCGCCCAGAACAGCATCGACACCACGCCGAGCACGTTGGTCTCGGTGGCCGCCATCGCGAAGCGGCCACTGAATGCTTCCCGCATCGCGTAGAGCGGGCTGGTGCCGATGTCACCGTAGACGATGCCGATGGCGGCAACGGTCAGGGGCAGCAACGGCTGCGAAGTCTGGCGGGAGGCATCCACGAACGTGGGGAGTCGGATGGCGGAGGCGGCGGGGAACAGCGTGGGCGGGATTGCGGCGAGGCACCATACGCCCGCGCCCCTTGCGATTCAAGTCAAGCACGCGGACTCAGGGATAGAGCCGCTGCTCCTTCCAGTTTCCACCGTCGCAGGTGAATAGATGCCGGTCGTGCAGGCGGAACTCGCGGCCATGCCAGAACTCGACACGATCAGGGCGCAGGCGGTAGCCCGACCAGTGCGGCGGGCGTTGCACCTCGCCCTGCTCGAAACGAAGCTCGACCTCGGCGATGCGCCGCTCCAGTTCGGCGCGCTCGGCCAATGGACGTGACTGCAGGGACGCCCAGGCCCCGATCTGGCTGCCCCTTGGCCGGGTGGCGAAGTAGGCATCGGCTTCCGCATCGGTGACGGCTTCGATTCGTCCCTCGGCGCGCACCTGCACCTGCAGGTCCAGATGTTTCCAGTGCACGCAGATGGCCGCCTGCGGATTGTCCGCGAGCTGCCGGCCCTTGTTGCTGAGCGTGTTCGTGTAGAACACGAAGCCGTCTGGATCCAGGTGTTTCAGCAGCACGACCCGCAAGGAGGGACGACCGCTGGCGTCTGCGGTGGCCAGGCCCATGGCAGTGGGCTCGGGTTCTCCGGCGGCGATGGCACGGGCCAGCAGTTCATGGAAACGGTCGACCACGACCGCAGGCAGGGTCACGACAGTGGCCTCCACGGGATGCGTGTGTCCCGCCTCAGGCGCGGTCGGCGGTCAGGGAACTCGGCACGAATTTCTCGAGCCGGTAGCCGTGCTGGTAGACAGCGACCAGTCGCCAGCCGAAGACGCCGTCCAGCTGCAGCTTGCGGCGCAGGCGGCTGATGTGGGTATCGACCGTTCGCGTCGGCACGCTGGCGGCGATCTGCCACACGCTTTCCAGCAACGTCTCGCGACGGATGATCCGGCCGTGGCGACGGAAGAGGTAAACCGCCAGCTCGAACTCGCGCTGGGTCAGATCGGTGTCTTCGCCGTTGATCAGGATGCGCGCGCGCTCGCTGTCGATGACATACGGCCCGAGGTCGATCTCGTCGCTGCCGGTGGTGAGCTGGGTGCGACGCAGGACCGCGTCGATGCGGGCCAGGAGCACCGCACGCTGCGCCGGCTTGACGATGTAGTCGTCGGCGCC
Organism: uncultured Rhodanobacteraceae bacterium; assembly: GCA_964647135.1. Taxonomy (GTDB): domain Bacteria; phylum Pseudomonadota; class Gammaproteobacteria; order Xanthomonadales; family UBA2363; genus Pseudofulvimonas. Next base: position 7,449 of record CAZYHP010000019.1, on the reverse strand, counting down.
GCCACGCAAGGCCTTGACGATGTCGTCCTCATCGGCACGCACGGTCAACATGATGATCGGCGTCGCCGCAGTCGCCGGGTCGGTCCGGACCTCGCCGAGCAGGGTGACGCCATCGCTGTCCGGCAGTTCCCAGTCCAGCAGGATCAGATCCGCGGCATGGCGGCCGCGCCCACGGCGGAACTCGCCAGCGCTGGCGTAGTGATTGCAGCGATACCCGGCCGCGTTCAGCCAGTGCATCGCCAGTACGGCCTGGTCGGGATCGTCCTCGACCAGACCGACAGTTACCGAACCATCACTCACAGCACCCCCTGTGGACGGATCAGTCAGTCAACGACAAAGGTGACCTTCAGGTTGACTCGCCACTCGGTGACCTTGCCATCCGGGCCAGTCACCACCTTGAGTTCGTTGACCCACGCACCCTTGATGTTCTTGATGGACTGCGCGGCTTTTTCCAGACCCTTCTCGACGGCATCCTCGATGCCTTTCGGAGAGGAGCAGTTGAGTTCGATGACTTTCGCGACCTGGGTCGACATCACAAGACCTCCTCAATGAGACTGCCACCCAAGACTAGCCCAAGCTGGCGGCCGAGGCCATAGCCTTTTCGGGACCGGTTCCGGCTGGGCGTGGCGCGTACTTGAGCCAGATCAGCCAGAACAGCAGGGCCTCCAGGATCAGCAGCGCCTGCCAGATATAGAGGTGGAACCACTGGAAGGCGGTCAGGCTCCACTGCCCCAGATAGAACAGGCTGATGATCCGCACCACGTTCAGGGCCTGGATCGCCACGAAGCCCAGCCCGATTCCGACCAGCTTGTGCCGCCACGTGGAGGGAAAGGCCAACACGGCGGACGCCAGAACGATCATCGCCTCGACGCCGTTGCAGCCGGCCATGATCTCGATGGCGAAGCCGTTCCGGGTGCTCTGGATGACCTTGCCGTAGGTGGCGACCTCGGCATCGAACAGCGCCACCAGGGCGGTGCAGAAACTGGCCAGCCCGGTCGTGAACGGCTCGACGAACCAGCGCTGCCCCCAAGGCAGCTGGCTGAAGGTGAACAGTCCGACCAGAAGGGCCAGGAAAATCAGGACGAATCGTTGCATGCCGACATTCTAACCCCTGCCCATCAGGACGGGGCCTGGCCTGGCGTTGCGCAGACCGCGCGGCGTTGGCCACTGGATTAACATCGGCGCATGAGTGCTTCGCGACACATCGCCCTGATCGGCCCGATGGGGGCCGGCAAGAGCAGCATCGGCCGCCACCTCGCGCAGTTGCTGTCGCGTCCGTTCGTCGACCTGGATCGCCGCATCGAGGAACAGGCCGGCGCCGGCATTCCCTGGATATTCGACAAGGAAGGCGAGGCCGGCTTCCGGCGGCGCGAACGCGAGGCCTTGTATATCGCACTGCAGGGCGGCGGCAGCGTCATCGCCTGTGGTGGCGGCGTCATCCTCGATCCCGACAACCGGCGCGACCTGCGTATGCACGCCTTCGTCGTCCATCTTGACGCCAGCGTCGAGGAACTCGTCCAGCGCCTCGCGCGCGACCGCAACCGGCCACTCCTGCAGACCCCGGACCGCCGCGCCCGCCTGGAAGAACTGGCGCTGCAGCGCGGTCCGCTTTACGCGGCAACGGCAGACCTGGTGTTCCATGCCGACGGGTCGGTCCCATCCACCACCGCGCGCCGGGTGATCGAACAGCTGCCCAGGGACTTCGTCCCGCCCACGCTGGCGCTGGGCGAAACCGCCAGTCCCCCGCACCCGGAACCCTGCGACCCATGAGCGAATCCATCGACGTCGACCTGGGCCGGCGACGCTACACCGTCAGCGTCGGGCCCGGCCTGCTCGGCGCCGCCGGGACCGTATCAGCGCTTTCGGACCGTCCCCCGGCGCTGGTGGTCACGGACGATCGCGTCGGCCCGCTGTATCTGCCGAGGCTGCAGGCGGGCTTTCCCGGCCAGCCGCTGCCGGTGCTCACGATTCCTTCCGGTGAAGGCAGCAAGAACCTGGCGCACTGTACGCGAATCTTCGAAATGCTGGCCACGTTGCGCGCCGGCCGCGATGCGCGCTTGCTGGCACTGGGCGGCGGCGTGGTCGGGGATCTTGCCGGCTTCGCGGCGGCCTGCTGGATGCGCGGTATCGGCTTCGTGCAGGTGCCGACGACCCTGCTCGCCATGGTGGATTCGTCGGTCGGCGGCAAGACCGGGGTGAACCTGCCATTCGGCAAGAACCTGATCGGCGCCTTCCACCAGCCCGACGCGGTGATCGCCGACATCGAAACGCTCGACACACTGCCGCCGCGCGAGCTCGCCGCCGGGCTCGCCGAAGTGGTCAAGTACGGCGCCATCGGCGACGTGACGTTCTTCCGCTGGCTGGAAGACCACGCCAATGCACTGGTCGCCCGTGACCGCGACGCGCTGGTCCACGCCATCGCCACCAGCATCCGCCACAAGGCGGCGATCGTCGCCCGCGATGAGCGTGAGAGCGGCGAGCGTGCCCTCCTCAACTTCGGCCACACCTTTGGCCACGCCCTCGAGACCGCGACCGCCTACCAGCGCTTCCTGCACGGCGAGGCCGTCGCCATCGGCATGGTGCAGGCGGCTCGACTGAGTGAGCGTCTCGGTCTTTCCGTTCGCGACGACGGCGACCGCCTCGCCGACCTGCTGAACCGCCTGGGCTTGCCCACCGCTGCGCCACCCGGCCTCGACCCCGCGCAACTGCTTGGACTGATGCGGCTGGACAAGAAGGCGCTGTCCGGCGGCATGCGTTTCGTCGTCTGGCACGGCATCGGTCGCGCCGAGCTGCGCACCGGCGTTGACGACGCCGCCGTGCTCGCCGTGCTCCGAGGTTGAGGCGGTTCCAGGTCGCATTCGCCCCACCTTCGGGCATTGGCGACCTCAGTCCGGCAGTGGAATGAACTCGGTTTCGCCGGGCACCGGCGGGAACATCGTGGCGTCCTGCCGTTGCCAGGCAGCAGCAGCCACATCGATACGCGCGCGCTCCGAAGCGACGAAATTCCAGCGCAGGTGACGCGGCTGGGCGATCGAATTCTCCGGCCCGATATCCAGCGGATCGCCACCGAGCACAATCGCCACCGCCGGCCCTTCCAGCGCGCGCAGTGCGACCTCACCACCGCCAAGCGCGGCCATGCGGCCGGCTTCCAGCACCACGTCCCCCAACGCCAGCCGGCCGCTGACGCAGTACACCGCGCGTTCGACATGATCGGCCGGCAGCCCATGCACGGCATCGCGTTCGAGGTGCACCGAGAGGTACAGGGTGCGACTGCGCACGGGCACCGGCGAACGCAGGTCCCAGGCATCACCGGCGATGACGGCGATATCGGCGCCGCCTCCACGACGCCGCGGCACATCCTTGGCGGGCACATGCACGAACTGCGGTGCCATGTCCTGGTCGGCCAGAGGCAGGCCGACCCAGGTCTGGATGCCATGCACGCGATGCACGCCCGCCCGGGCCTCTGGCGGCGAGCGCTCCGAATGCACGATGCCGCGACCGGCGATCATCCAGTTCACTGCGCCCGGTTCGATGTCGAGGACCGTACCGAGGCTGTCGCGATGGCGGATGGTGCCCTCAAACAGCCAGGTGACGGTCGCCAGGCCGATATGCGGATGCGGCCGCACATCCATGCCCCGCCCGGGGGGCAGATCGACCGGGCCCATGTGGTCGAAAAACACGAAAGGGCCGACGGTCCGCAACGCAAGGTCCGGCAGCAGCCGTCGCACGCGGAAGCCGTCACCGAGATCCTTGAGGTGGCCATCTATCACCACGTTCGACATGTACGCCTCCGGACGGGCCCGTCCCCGCATGGCTCAAGACTGCCACAATCCTGCGACGCGACGGCGGCGATCGTGGTGACCGGCTCGCCGCAGCCGCCCGTGGAGGCGGTTAAACTAGGCAGATGCGCGTGTTCCTGCAACAGCCTCCGGCACCCGGCGTGCCGCTCCGATTCTGCCAGCTCACCTTGCAGGACGACCTGCTGGGCGGCTACGTGCTGCTGCGTGAAGCCGGCGAGATCGGCGGCCGCAGCCAGCTGCGCCGCAGCGTGCATCTGGATCGGGAGAGCGCCATCGCGGCGTTCGAGGACGCGCGCGACCGCGAGATCAAGCGCGGCCTTCGCATCACCTTTGCCGAAGGTGCGCAACCGCCCCAGGCGGCCTGACGGCATCCCCCATCCACTCCGGCGCGACACACCGCGCCACCCTGCCTGACTGCGACCATGACCGACATCCCGATCAACGACCGCCTGCTGCGCGCACTGCGCCGGCAACCCGTGGACCGCACCCCGGTCTGGATCATGCGCCAGGCCGGCCGCTATCTGCCCGAGTATCGCGCGAGCCGTGAGCGCGCCGGCAGTTTCATGGCGCTATGCCAGACGCCCGAGCTGGCCTGCGAAGTCACGATGCAGCCACTGGCGCGCTTCCCGCTGGATGCCGCGATCCTGTTTTCCGACATCCTGACCATTCCGGATGCAATGGGGCTGGGCCTCAGCTTCGCCGAAGGCGAAGGACCGCGCTTCGCCCGCCCGATCCGCAGTGCCGCCGACATCGAGCGCCTGGGCGTACCCGATCCGGAACAGGACCTCGGCTATGTCATGGAAGCGGTGCGCGTGATCCGTCGTGAACTGGCCGGCCGCGTGCCGTTGATCGGCTTCGCAGGCAGCCCGTGGACCCTCGCCTGCTACATGATCGAAGGCAAGGGCGGCGGCGACTTCCGCATCGCCAAGGCGCTGCTCGCCGAACAGCCGGCGCTGATGCATCGCCTGCTGGAGACGCTCACCAGCGCCGTGATCAACTACCTGGCCGCCCAGTATCGCGCCGGTGCCCAGGCCCTGATGGTCTTCGATTCCTGGGGCGGCGTGCTCGCGCCGGCGCATTTCCGGGAGTTCTCGCTGCGCTACCTGCAACGCATCGCCGACGAACTGCCGCGAGGCGACGGCAGCCAGCGCGCGCCGCTGGTGCTGTTTCCCAAGGGCGCCAACACACACCTGCCGGCGCTGGCGGCCACTGGAACGGACGCCTTGGGGGTCGACTGGACCATCGGCCTCGACGAGGCACGGCGCCTGACCGGCGATCGCGTCGCGCTGCAGGGCAACCTCGACCCGACGCTGCTCTATGCGAACCCGGAAGCCATCCGCCGCGAAGTGGCGCGCGTGCTCGCCGAGTTCGGCCATGGTCCCGGGCATGTCTTCAATCTGGGGCATGGCATCACTCCGGAAGTGCCGCCCGAGCACCTGGCCGCCGCCATTGCCGCCGTCCACGATCTCAGCCCGGCGTATCACTCGGCGTAATGCCCGGCACTGCAACGGGGGCCTGCGCCGGAAGGGGTCCCTGGCCTCCGGGCTGATCCGACAGCCGCGATGAGCCATGCGACCACGGGACTGCGAACCACCGTGCCGCGCCAGGGAAAGGCAGCAATATCGCAAGCGGTCGGCGCCTCCGGGCCGGATGCCGTCGAACGATCCGTTTCAACCAGGATTGCGGACGCGCTTCATGGCCGCGGCCCTGGCGCGTGCCGCCCACGCCGATACCGGCCGCGACCAGCCGTCCCGACAGCTGAGGCGTCCTGAACCTGCGTAACGGCAGGCTTTGACAAGGTCAGGGCCTGCCCCTAGTCTAGGCAGCACAGCGTCGACCGTCCCACGCGGGATGCCCGCCTTCTGGCGACGACGACGTCGCGGTCCGCGACCGGCGCCAGACGCCAACACCCTACTCCGACACGCACCTACGCCGGCTCATGCGCAGCGCCCGCTGCCTGTTGCCAGCGCATTCCCGCAAGGCCGACCGCTCCGGATGAGCACCGACACGTCCACGCCCGAAACGTCCGCCCCTTCGGCAACGCCGCCGCAGCAGCAGGAAATGCCGCTGGCCGTCGTGCACGGGCAGCCGTTCGTGAAGATGCCCGAGGACCTGTACATTCCGCCCGATGCCCTGGAGGTCATCCTCGAAGCCTTCGAGGGCCCGCTCGATCTGCTGCTGTACCTCATCCGCCGCCAGAACCTCGACATCCTCGACATACCGGTCGCCGAAATCACCCGGCAGTACACCGACTACATCGAGCTGATGCACGAACTGAAGCTGGAGCTGGCAGCCGAATACCTGGTGATGGCCGCCATCCTCGCCGAGATCAAGTCGCGACTGCTGCTGCCGCGACCGCCCGAGGAAGAGTCGATCGAGGACGATCCGCGTGCCGAACTGGTGCGCCGCCTGCAGGAATACGAGCGCTTCAAGAAGGCTGCCCAGGACATGGACACGCTCCCCCGGCAGGAGCGTGACTTCATGCCGGTGCGCATCGATCCGGGCGACCACAAGGTGGTGCGCCTGCCACCACCGGTGGACCTGCGCGAGGTCCTGCTGGCACTCAAGGACGTGCTCAAGCGGGCCGACCTGCTCAGCCACCACGAGATCCAGCGCGACACCCTGTCGGTGCGCCAGCGCATGACCGACGTGCTCGCCTCGCTGTCCGATGGCGCCTTCCACCGTTTCGAAACGCTGTTCGAGGGCGCCACGACCCGGCGCGGCATCGTCGTCACCTTCATGGCGATGCTGGAGCTGGCGAAGGAGCTGCTGATCGAGATCGTGCAGGAGGAACCCCTCGGCCCGATCTATCTGCGCAGCGCCGGCGGCGTCGCCGGCGAAGACGCCGACGGACAGGACGACCATCCGATACACGCACAGACCAGCGACGGGACATGGACACCGAGCGCCTGAAACCCATCATCGAGGCGGCCGTACTCGCCTCCACGACACCGATAAGCATCGCCCGCCTTGCCGAGTTGTTCGACGAGAGCGAGCGTCCGACCGCGGACCAGGTCGCCCAGGCTTTGCACGCGTTGGCCGCGGATTGCGAACATCGCGGTGTCGAACTCGTTGAAGTCGCCTCCGGCTTCCGTTTCCAGGTCAGGGCGGATGTATTCCAGCATCTGGCCGGCCTGTGGACCGAGCGCCAGAGCCGCTATTCCCGCGCCTTGCTTGAAACGCTGTCGCTGATCGCGTACCGGCAACCGATCACGCGCGGCGAGATTGAGCAGATCCGTGGCGTCGCTGTCGCCACCAGCATCCTGCGGACGCTCGAAGAGCGCGAATGGGTGCGTGTGGTGGGGCATCGCGACGTGCCGGGCAAACCAGCGCTCTATGGAACGACGCGCGCCTTCCTGGACTATTTCCAGCTGCGCAGCCTGGACGAGTTGCCGCCGCTGTCGGCGCTGCGTGACCTGGAGAACCTCGAACCGGAACTGGCCCTGGATATCGACGCACCGCCGACGCCGCGAACGCTGGAATTGCCACCGGAAGATATCGATCCGGAACTCGCCGCGGCGCACCCGGAGCCTGCCCCCGTTGAGGCCGACGTTCCAAGCGGTGACGACCCGGAAACCGATGCCGATGTCGCGGCCGAGCAGGATTCCGGCACCCGGCGACGGTCGGATGACGACGACGATTCCGACGA